>NZ_QGGF01000278.1 GCF_003857015.1 Micromonospora globispora
GGATCAGGCAGGCCAGGTCCATGCCGAGCCGACGGCGGGCGAGTAGCAGCCCGGCCGCGACCGGGCCTGCCACCGTCAGCGAGACGAGGTAGGCGGCGAGCCACCACGGCGCCCACGGGCACGGGTCGGCACCGCCGACGACCAGGTCGACCACATGCACTCCGGTACCCCACAGCAGCAGCGCGGCGCGGGGCGGGCTGTGGTCGGTGCCACCAACGGCTTCGGCGGCCCCGCCTGTCCCGGCGTGCAATGGCCTGATCGCTTACCGTGCGTGTCCGCGTGGCAAGGGCAACTACAACGCCTCGCGCCCTTTGCTCTGCTGCCTTATACGCAACAGTCACCGTGCGTGCTGTCCGGCCACGGGTCCATGCCGTAGGTGGCAGGAAGATCCGCAGCTCAAGGGTGGTGTTGCGTGGGCTGCAGCAGAGCAAAGGATGGGGACGGCCGTCGTGACCAATGAGCGGCCGACACGCTCGGTAAGCGGTTGAGTGGAGTAACGGTGCGTGAGGAGGGGCCTGTGACCGGGGCGGCAGGGCAGCCCCCGGCCCGCCGAAATGTTTGACTCGTCAAATATGTTGTGCGGTGCGATCCGGGGCCGCACCGGTCCGGAGGTCACGCGAGGAGCTGGATCATGCAGTTCGGAGTCTTCACCGTCGGCGACGTCACGCTCGACCCGACCAACGGGCGGCTGCCGTCCGAGCGTGAGCGGATCAAGGCGATGGTCGCCATCGCGCTCAAGGCCGAGGAGGTCGGGCTCGACGTCTTCGCCACCGGTGAGCACCACAACCCGCCGTTCGTGCCGTCGTCGCCGACCACCATGCTCGGCTACATCGCCGCCCGCACCGAGCGGTTGCTGCTCTCCACCTCGACCACGCTGATCACCACCAACGACCCGGTGAAGATCGCGGAGGACTACGCGATGCTCCAGCACCTGGCCGACGGCCGGGTCGACCTGATGATGGGGCGCGGCAACACCGGACCGGTCTACCCCTGGTTCGGCCAGGACATCCGCAACGGCATCCCGCTGGCGATCGAGAACTACGACCTGCTGCACCGGCTCTGGCGCGAGGACGTGGTCGACTGGAAGGGTCGCTTCCGCACCCCGCTCCAGTCGTTCACCTCCACGCCCCGGCCGCTGGACGGCGTGCCGCCGTTCGTCTGGCACGGCTCGATCCGCAGCCCCGAGATCGCCGAGCAGGCCGCCTACTACGGTGACGGCTTCTTCGCCAACCACATCTTCTGGCCGAAGGAGCACACCCAGCGGATGGTCGGCCTCTACCGGCAGCGCTTCGCGCACTACCGCCACGGCTCGCCGGAGCAGGCGATCGTCGGGCTCGGCGGCCAGGTCTTCATCCGGAGGAACTCCCAGGACGCGGTGCGCGAGTTCCGGCCGTACTTCGACAACGCCCCGGTCTACGGGCACGGGCCGTCGCTGGAGGAGTTCACCTCGCAGACCCCGCTCACCGTGGGCAGCCCGCAGCAGGTCATCGACCGTACCCTCGGCTTCCGCGACTACGTCGGCGACTACCAGCGGCAGCTCTTCCTCATCGACCACGCCGGGCTGCCGCTGAAGACCGTGCTCGAACAGCTCGACATCCTCGGCGAGGAGGTGGTCCCCGTACTGCGCAAGGAGTTCGACTCGCTGCGCCCCGCCCACGTACCCGAGGCCCCGACCCACGCCTCGCTGGTCGCGGCCCGCGACGCCGTAGCCGACCGCACCGACGCGGAGGCCGGCCGATGACCCGGCGCACCCTGGCCGTCGTGTCGGCCGGCCTCGGTCAGCCCTCCTCGACCCGGCTGCTCGCCGACCAGCTCGCCGCGGCCACCCGCGACGAGCTGGTCCGGCGCGGCACCGAGGTGGAGCTCCGCCCGGTGGACCTGCGCGAGCACGCCCACGACGTGGTGAACCACCTGCTCACCGGCTTCCCCGCCCCGGCGCTGCGGGAGGCGCTGGACACGGTGGCCGGCGCGGACGGCCTCATCGCCGTCACCCCGATCTTCAACGCCTCCTACAACGGGCTGTTCAAGTCCTTCTTCGACGTGGTCGAGAAGGACGCCCTGGTGGACCGGCCGGTGCTGATCGGCGCCACCGGCGGCACCGCCCGCCACTCGCTCGCCCTGGAGCACGCGGTCCGGCCGATGTTCGCCTACCTGCGCGCGCTGGTCGTACCGACGGCGGTCTTCGCCGCGCCGGAGGACTGGTCGGGCGAGGGCGCCGACGGCGCGCTGCGCGCCCGGATCCGGCGCGCCGCGGCGGAACTGGCCGACCAGGTCGACCGCCGCCCGGCGGCCGCCGGAGTGGCCGATCCCTTCGCCCTCACCACCAGCTTCGAGGAGCTGCTGGCCGGCCGCGACCCCGCCTGACCGCCGCGGGCGGGGTACCCGGCCGGGGTCGGCTCAGTCGGCCGGCTCGTACGGGTGGGCCACCAGCACCGGACAGTGGGCGTGCTGCACCAGCGCCTGACTGACCGAGCCGATCAGCAGTCCGGTGAAACCGCCCCGGCCCCGGGAACCCACCACCACCAGCGCGGCGTCCCCGCTCGTTTCGATCAGCGCCTGCTCGGGCTTGGCCGCCCGCACCGGCCGCTCCGTGACGGTCAGCCCGGAATGGTCGGACCGGACCCGGGCGGCGACCCCGGCCAGCAGCTCGGCCGACTCGGCCTCCCCGGCCGCGCCGGACTCCGCCACCTCCTCGGGCACCGCCCGCGCATCCTCCGCCGGGCGGACGTGCAGCAGCACCAGGCTGGTGCCGCGGCGTATCGCCTCGTCGGCGGCGAGCCGGACGGCGAATGCCGCCGGCTCGGAGCCGTCCACGCCGACCACCACCGGCCCGCTCACCGGGATCGGCTGCTCGGCGGGGCGGACCACCAGCACCGGGCAGTGCCCGTGCTGAGCGACCTGGGTGCTGACCGAGCCGAGCAGGAGCCCGGCGAACCCGCCGACGCCCCGTGAGCCGACCACCACCAGCTCGGCCCGGCGGGACTCCTCGATCAGGGCGGCGCCCGGCCCGCCGGCCACCTGGCGCACCTCCACCCGCAGCCCGGGATGCCGGTCGGTGAGGTCCGCGGCGGTCTGTTCGAGCATCTTCTGCGCGTCCTCGGTGGGTGCCGGCACCCCCAGGTCGTACGGGTTCAGCGGCACCCCGTAGCCGAGCGGGTGCAGGTAGCCGTGCACCAGGTGCAGCGGCCGGGACCGCTGGACCGCGGTCTGCGCCGCGTGCTCCGCGGCGCCCAGGCTGGACGGTGATCCGTCGACGCCCACCACGACAGGTCGGTTCATCAGCTCCCCCAGAGGTCGATCAGGCCATTGTCGACCGTTCGCCGCCATCCGAGAAGCAATTGCTCCCGCACGGCGGGGGAACAGTGGCGAACAGCAGGCCGCCGCGTCGGCCGGGAGACCGGCCGACGCGGACGGTGGGCCCGGCGGTCAGGACGCGTGGCCGTCCCGCCGGTGCCGGACGATGGCCAGCGGGCTGCGGGCGTGGTGCAGCAGGGCGTGGCTGACCGAACCGAGCAGCATCCCGGTGAAGGCGCCGCGGCCCTGCGCGCCGACCACGGTCAGCTGGGCGCCGGTGGACTCCTCCGTCAGCACCCGGGCCGGCGGACCGGCGACCAGCCGCTGGTGCACCCGGACCTCCGGGTAGCGCTCCGACCAGCCGGCGAGGGACTCGGCGAGCACCCGGGTCTCCTCGGCCTTCAGCTCGTCCGGGTCGTACACCAGGGGTGCGATGTCGCCCGGGCCGACCGGGGTCGGGTAGAGCCAGGCGTGCACCGCCACCAGGTCGGTGCCGCGCTGCGCTGCCTCGGCGAAGGCGAAGCCCACCGCCTCCGTGGAGAGCGCGGAGCCGTCCACGCCCACCACGACCGGGCCGTCGGCGCGCGGCTCCGCGCGCACCACGAGCACCGGGCAGTCGGCGTGCGACGTCACGTGCACCGCCGTCGAACCCACCAGCAGCTCGGCGAAGCCACCCAGGCCCCGGTGACCGAGCACGAGCAGCGCCGCGTCCCGGCTCTCGCTCCGCAGCACCGGCGTGGCCGCGCCCTCGACCACCTCGCCGGTCACCTCGATCTCGGACACGGTCTTGCGGGCCTCGTCGACCGCCTCCGCGACGAGCTTGTCCGCCTCGTGCCGGAACCCGGCGTCGGGCGGGGCGAACGGCACGGGGCCGAGCGGAGTGCCGAACAGTGGCCACATGAAGGCGTGCACCACCCGCAGCGGCCGGTGCCGGGCCGCCGCCTCCCGCGCAGCCACCCGGACCGCGTCCAGAGCTGAGGGGGAACCGTCCACGCCCACCACAACGGGGGCACCGGATCTGTCGGTCATCACGTCCTCCTTCGTCCACCTTCAGCCTGCGCCGGTCCCGGCCCGGCGGTCAGGGTCGCTGGACCCGGGCACCGGGCCGTTGGTCCCGTCCCGAGCAGTGGCCTGGGCCGCCAAGCCGGACCAGCCAGAGCACCAGGCCCGGCAGCGCGGCGACCACCGCACCGGTCCAGAGCA
>NZ_QGGF01000553.1 GCF_003857015.1 Micromonospora globispora
CGCCGCCGCGCACCAGCCAGGCGAGGACGGCCGCCGCCCCAGCCTGCTCTGCGTCGACCAGGGCGGGCCGTGCGAGCCGCTGGTCAACGCCCGACGGGCGATGCGGCTGGCCCGCGGCGGCGCGGCGCTCGACCGCCGGTCGACGAACCGGGAGACGCCCGCCCCCGTGACCCGCAACCGGCGCCGAAAAGCAGCCTGACCTCGTCAGTGGGACGGTGAGCCGTCGGCCCCGGACTGCGGGCCGAAGGTGGTGAGGAAGCGGTCCCGGAAGGTGTCCATCCGCCAGACCGGGGCGTCCGGTCCCGGACGCAGACCGTCCTGCCAACCCCAACCGGCGACCCGGTCCAGCACCGCCCGGTCGTGCGCGACGATGGTGATCGGCACGTCCCGGCTGGCACCCTCGCCGGTGACCGCGGTCGCCGGCTGGTGGTCGCCGAGGAAGATCAGCACCAGGTCGTTCCCGCCGTACGTCCGCAGGTAGGAGACCAGCGTGTCGAGCGTGTACTCGATGGAACGGCGGTAGTCGGCGCGTATCCGGGCGGTGTCCCGGTCCAGGACGTCACTGGTGGTGGACGCCTGGTGGAAGATGGTGCCGTCGCCGACCGCGTTCCAGTCGACCGGCTTCGGGATGGCCGACCAGGGGGAGTGGCTGGAGACCAGCGGGATCTCGGCCATCAGCGGGGCGTGCGGTCCCGTCCGCTCCCGCCGCTGGAAGGTGGCGAGGGTGTACTGGTCGGGCATGGGGGCGTAGCTGAACTTCGGCCCCCGGTAGCCGAGCTTCGCCGCGTCGTAGTAGCGGTCGTAGCCGAAGAACTTCCCCTCCGGCCACGGCTGGGTGGCCGCCGGCATGACCCCCACCGTCTGCCAGCCGGCGCGGTGAAACGCACCGTTCAGCGTGAGCCGGTCGCCGGCGAGCAGGTCGCGGTGCCGCTGGTCGTTGTCGATCCAGAGCCCGGAGAGCAGGGTGTCGTGGGCCAGCCAGCTGCCGCCGCCGAACGTCGGTGAGGTGAGGAAGCCGCTGCGGGCGTCGTACCCGGCCGCCCGCAGCCGCCGGTAGCCGGCGTCGAGCACGCCGTCGACCTGCGGCGCGAACTCCGGATCCTCGACCGCGTCCCGGCCGTAGCTCTCCACGAACGCGACCACCACGTCCTTGCCGCGCAGGCCGGTCAGCAGCCGGTCGCCGGGGACGTTCCGGAAGGGGTCCGTGGCGGCCTGGTCAGCGAACGCGGCCCGGTCGCGGACGCCGGAACGCACCTGCGCCAGGTGCTCGGCGACCAGGGCGGCGGCCGGCCGGTCCGCGACCGGCACGCCGGGGGAGAGCCGTACCCCGAACGCGGCGCAGCCCAGCCAGAGCGCCGCCAGCGCGGCGACCGCCCGGACGGTGCCGGTGTGGTGACGTACCACCAGGCGGGTCAGGCGCAGCACGGCGAGCGTGACCAGGACGGGCAGCGCGACGGCGAGCAGCAGGACGCCACCGGCCGCGCCGGCCGCCCCGAGCCGGCCGACCGAGTCGGTGAGAAAGCCGAACCCGTCATCGAAGAGCGTCCAGTCGAGCAGCACGTCGAACGGCCGGTCCCGGGCCACGAAGAACCCCGCGTCGAGCAGCTTCAGCACGGTCAGCAGGCCCAGCGCCAGCCCGAGCAGCCCGGCGACCGGTCGGCGTACCCGGGCGGGGAGGACGAGCAGGAGCGCGACGGCGACCACCCCCTCCAGCGGGATCCGGAGGAAGGCGGCGGGGGTGAGCCGGTCGAGCCGGTCCGGTACCACGAGCGCGGCCAGCACCAGCGCCGAGGCGAGGACGGTGACCGTACCGGCCAGGAGCCGCCGGCGGGTCGGCTCGCCGCCCTCGGCCGGCTCCGGGGCGGCCTCGGCGTCGACTCGGCGGAGGCGCGTGATGAGTGACAACACTTGTCCTTCCAGGTCGCTGCTGCGGGTCTCAGACCGGCTGGTGGACCGTCCACCGGCGCGCCGGCTCGACGGGCACGGCGACGTGTGCGGCGCGGGCGACGGCGGGGCGCCGGGCCGGGCGGTGCCGCCAGAGCCAGGCGACGTCGTGGCCGAAGGACTCGACCAGCATCGCCAGCGCCCCGGCCACCACCAGGACGGTCGCCGCGGGGGGCAGCACGCCGGCCGCCGCGACCGTCAGCACCACGCCCTGCGCGGCGGCGACCACCTTGCGCAAGTACCGGGGCGGCAACGCGCCCCGCATCCAGGGCAGCACCCAGCTCGCGGCGACGAAGGCGTACCGCATCGCGCCGATGGCCAGCACCCAGGCGCCGACGGGCGGCGCGAGGTGGAGGCTGAGCACCAGGATGAGGAAGGCATCGACCTCCATGTCGAAGCGCGCGCCGAGGGTGCTCGCCGTGCCGGTGCGCCGGGCCACCCGGCCGTCCACCGCGTCCAGCGCCAGCGCCACCGCGGTCAGCGGCACCAGCACCGCCACCGGGCCCGACCGGCCCCCGGCGTCCACGGTCAGCGCCAGCACGCCGCCCACCAGGATCGCCCGGGTCAGGGTCACCCGGTCCGCCGGACCGAGCCCCGCCGCGCCGGCTGACCGCAGGGCGCGGCGCAGCAGGCCGCAGAGGACCAGGCCGTACGCGCTCCCGGCCAACCACCCCACCGGGCCGAGCCCGACCGTGCCGGCGAGCCCGGCCAGCAGGACGAACTGGACGGCCAGCCCGACCAGTGGGCCATTTCGAACCCTGGACACCCTGCCTCCGTGTCTATGATCGGCAACCCTGCCACTCAACACGAGAAATACGGCCGTCCGGTTCGATACGGATGCGGAAAAGAGGAAAGTTCGTGACCCGCGACGCCCGCGCCTTCTGGCTCCGCGCCCCCGGCGAGGGCGAGATCCGGCCGGTACGGCTGCCCGACCCCGGCCCGGACGACGTCCTCGTGCGCACCCGCTTCTCCGGCGTCAGCCGGGGCACCGAGACGCTGGTCTTCGCCGGCCGGGTCCCCGCCGACCAGTACGCCACCATGCGCGCCCCGTTCCAGGAGGGCGACTTCCCGGCCCCGGTCAAGTACGGCTACCTCAACGTCGGGGTGGTCGAGGAGGGGCCGGACCGGCTGCGCGGCCGTACCGTCTTCTGCCTGCACCCGCACCAGACCGCGTACGTCGTGCCGGCCGACGCGGTGCTGCCCGTACCGGACGGGGTGCCGGCGGCCCGGGCGGTCCTCGCCGGCACGGTGGAGACCGCGGTGAACGCCCTCTGGGACGCCGCCCCGCTGGTCGGCGACCGGGTGACCGTGATCGGCGCCGGCATGGTGGGCTGCTGCGTCGCCGCCCTGCTCGCCCGGTTCCCCGGGGTCCGGGTGCAGCTCGTGGACGCCGACCCGGCCCGCGGCGGGGTGGCCGCCGCGCTCGGCGTGGACTTCGCCCTGCCCGCCGAGGCGGCCGACGGGCGGGACCTGGTGGTGCACGCCAGCGCGAGCGCCGACGGCCTGCAACGCGCCCTGGACCTGCTCCGCCCCGAGGGGACGGTGGTGGAGCTGAGCTGGTACGGCGACCGCCCGGTGACGCTCGCGCTCGGCGGCGCCTTCCACTCGGGACGGCTGACCATCCGCAGCAGTCAGGTGGGCACGGTGTCCCCGCGGCGGGCCGACCGGAGCTACCGCGACCGGCTGGCGCTCGCCCTGGACCTGCTCGCCGACCCGGCGTTCGACGCGCTGCTCACCGGCCCGTCCCGCTTCGCGGACCTGCCCGACGTGCTCGACCGGCTCAGCACGGGCCGGCTGCCCGCGCTCTGCCACCTCATCACCTACGACGAGGAGTGACCCTGTGTTCAGCGTGACCGTCCGGGACCACATGATGGTCGCCCACAGCTTCCGCGGCGAGGTCTTCGGCCCCGCGCAGCGGCTGCACGGCGCCACCTTCGTCGTCGACGCCACCTTCCGCCGGCCCGACCTCGACGCCGACGGCATCGTGGTCGACATCGGCCTGGCCACCACGCAGCTCAAGGCCGTCCTCGGCGAGCTGACCTACCGCAACCTCGACGACGAGCCCGCGTTCGCGGGGGTGAACACCACCACCGAGGTGCTCGCCCGGACGGTCGCCGACCGTCTCGCCGAGCGGGTGCACGCCGGTGAGCTGGGGAACGGGGCGCGCGGCCTGGCCGGGATCACCGTCACGCTGCACGAGTCGCACGTCGCCTGGGCCAGCTACGAGCGGTCGCTGTAGCGGATGACCGTCGTGCACGTGGTGCTGCCGGGCGACGTCGACGACCCGGCCACCCCCAGCGGCGGCAACCACTACGACCGCCGGGTCTGCCGGGGTCTCGCCGCCGCCGGCTGGGACGTCCGCGAGCATCCGGTGCCCGGCGCCTGGCCCCACCCCGGCCCCGCGGACCGGTCGGCCCTCGCCGGGGTCCTCGCGGCGCTGCCCGACGGCGCGCTCGTCCTGGTCGACGGCCTGGTCGCCTCCGCCGTCCCGGAGGTGCTGACCCCGCAGGCCGGCCGGCTGCGCCCGGTGGTCCTGGTGCCCATGCCCCTG
>NZ_QGGF01000035.1 GCF_003857015.1 Micromonospora globispora
GGTTCCCGTCCGGCCAACATGAGTCCGACGGTACCGAGCGCGCCGGACAAGTCCCGGATCAGGACCCGGCGAAATCACCGGCGTGAGTGATCATGCCGGCGGCGAACGTGGCAGCCGACCACCACCCCCGCTTCCGAGCAGGAGCCATGTCGGCCGACCTCGCCGCCGAGCCGGCGGCCCCCGCCCACGGGCACCAGTCGCCGCATGCGCCGGCGGCGCACAGCTCGGTTGCTACGGCGCCCCCACCGTGATCCTCGGCGGCCTGGTCGCCATGGCCGTACGCGTCCTTGCCGCCCTGTTCGTCCTCACCGCGCTCGCCGTGCCCGGTGGCAAGCCCAGTGCCGCCGTCACCGGCCACGGGCACGGGGCGCACCGTCACTGACCGGGCCGATCCCGGCGGAAAACCCGGCGATTTTCCCGGTGAGACGCACCCACCCCCGCGCCGACTCTTGTACCTGACCGCACCAGCATCAGCACCTCAAGGAGCTTCCCTGCTGTCCAGCACCTTCATCGGTTCGACCACCTTCGAGGTCGAGGGCATGACCTGCGCGCACTGCCAGCGCGCGGTCACCGAGCAGATCGCCGCCGTCGACAGCGTCGGCTCCGTCAACGTCGATCTGGCCGCCGGGACCGTCACCGTCACCGCCTCTCGCCCCGTGGACCGCGCCGACATCGCCGCCGTCGACGAGGCGGGCTACGTCCTCGCCCCGTGACACCGTCCATCCCTCACGCAACCTGGAGGCCTGCCGTGTCCAGCACATTTCCCGCCCTCAGCGCCACCCCCGCGCACACCGAACCCCTGGCGCGTCGCACGTCGCTGCGCCTGTCCGCCACGCTGCTGCTCGTGGGACAACTCCTGTACATCGTGGTCACCCAGTTCCACGCCGCTGGGGACGCTAATAACCACTCCGCCGTGTTCGCCGAGTACGCCGGCAGCGGGATCTGGACAGCCGTGCACCTCGGCCAGTTCGCGGGCATGGCGATCTTCCTCGCAGGGTTGCTCGCCCTGTTCTTCGCCCTGGACGTTCAGGCTGGAACGGCGAGATGGGCGGGTCGATTCGGTGCCGCTTCGGCGGTGGCGACGCTGGCGCTGTACGCCGTCCTCCAGGCGGTTGACGGGGTCGCCCTCAAGCAGGCCGTGAACGCGTGGGCGAGCGCCCCGGACGCCGAGAAGGCGGCGCGCTTCGCGAGCGCCGAGGCAATCCGCTGGCTTGAGTGGGGGGTGAGGAGCTACCAAAACTTCGCACTGGGCCTCGCTTTGCTCCTGTTCGCAGCCGCAGTCATGCGGACGGCATGGCTCCCGCGGCCGTTAGCCCACCTGATGGGGCTTTCCGGCCTCACCTACCTGGTGCAGGGCTGGGTGGTCGGCTCCGCAGGCTTCTCGCAAACGGAGACGATCGCAATCGTGCTGGCCTTCGTCCTGGACGTAGCGTGGATGATCTGGCTGGTCGTGGTCGCCTCGCGGATTCAGGATTCGCAAGCCCCGTCGCCTGGCCGATGAAGCCAGGGCCCGCGCGGCGCTGGTCACCTTCGACATCGCCGGCGATCGCGCCGACACGAAGGCGACGATCGGCCCCATCCAGGACATGGCATCCGTGGGCTGAGCCCCCACCCAGCCTTCGACCAGCCGCGGACCGCGGTGGCCGCCCCACCTGGGCGGCCACCGCGACGCCGGACCCCCCGGCTCAGCACCTGCGAACGCTCAGAACGACCATGCCCGAGGCAGCTCGGTGCCTCGCCACCCCTTCCAAGAGAAGCGGAGCACGTCCATGCCCATCGCTGCCCGACCCCCGCGCCCGGCCAACCCGACGAAGTCAGCGGTCGAAGGCCAGCCGCCACCCATCCTCACCCCGCTCGCCGTGCTCGGTGGCAAGCCCGGCACCGGCGCCAGCGGCCACGGTCCCGGCAGGCAGGGCCACTGACCTGGCCGATCCCGGCGAAAACCCGGCGATTTCCCCGGTGAGACGCACCCACCCCCGCGCCGACTCTTCTACCTGACCGCACCACCAGCACCTCGAGGAGTTCCCCATGCTCTCCGGCACGCCCCGCACCTTCATCGGCTCGACCACGTTCGAAGTCACCGGCATGACCTGCGCGCATTGCGTCCGCTCCGTCACCGAGGAGATCTCGAGTGTCGCCGGCGTCGAGTCCGTCACCGTCGACCTGGCCACCGGCAACGTCACCGTCACCGCCTCCCAGCCAGTCGACCGCGCCGACATCGCCGCCGCAGTCGACGAGGCCGGCTACGCCCTCGTCCCGTAACCCACGCCCATCCCTGGAGACATGCCATGCACAGCCAACCCGCCACCCCAAGCACAGCCCCCGCGCCCACCGACGCCGTGGCGCACAACGGCCACCGCCTGAGCGCCAAGAAGTTCGCCCTGCACTTCGCCGAGATGGTCGTGGCGATGGCCGTCGGCATGGTGGTCCTGCACCCGGTGTGGATGTTCGCCCTCGACGCCCTCGGCGCCGCCGCACTGATGCACAACCCGTACACCGGCGCGCTGATCATGGCGACGAACATGACGGTGGCCATGTCCGCGTGGATGAAGTTCCGCGGCCACCGCTGGCGGCCCATCGCCGAGATGGGCGCGGCCATGTACGTGCCCTTCCTGGTGCTGTTCGTGCCACTGGCGCTCGAGCTCATCGACACCGGCACCCTGATGCTGTGGGGCCACCTGCTCATGCTCCCGGCGATGGCCGTGGCCATGCTGCTACGCCCGCACGAGTACGCCCACTGCTGACGCCCCGCCCCAGCCCGGCGACGTCGGTGACACCTGCGGCGTCGCGTAAACCCGACCGCGGCGGCGGTAGCCGTCCTGCCCGCTCCCGCCGCCGTGTCCGCCCCGTCCACCCCACCCCACGAGAGGAGCCCGCGATGACCGAGGTCACGATCCGTCGGGCCACGCCGGATGACGCCGCCGACGTGGCCGCGATGGTCCGCGAGATCGCCGCCCATGAGGGCCAGGCGGCGCAGGTACACGTTACCGACGAGCAGTGGCGCGTCCTGCTCGCACGCCCCGAGGTGATCGTCCTGCTGGCCGAGCGCGGCGGCCGGGCGGTCGGCTACGTCTCCTCCGTCCGCCAACTGCACCTGTGGACCGGCGGCGACGTGCTCAACCTCGACGACCTCTACGTCCGCCCCGGGCACCGCGACGCCGGCGCCGGCCGGCAGCTCATGGCCGCCCTCGCCGCACTGGCCGCACCCGCGCAACTACTCATCCGCTGGGGCATGGAGGTCGACAACGCCGACGCGCAGCGCTTCTACCACCGCCTCGGCGCCACCATGCGACCCAAGATCCTCGCGGTCTGGCCCCCGAGCGCGTACGCCGACCTGGCCACCGGCCACTGACCCCGGCCGCGAACCTGGCGAAATCGCCGCCGCCGGCCGGGCGGCGTGCCATCAGCGAGGCGGGGGTGAGGCGGCGTCGCCGGTCTGCTGGCGCCAGGTGCCGCCGGCGTCGGCGGCGAGGAGACGTTCGACCATGGCGCGGGCCTCGGTTTCGGTGTCGAACTCCCACCGCAGCACCTGACCTGTCTCGCTGTCCCCGGCGCGGGCGATGACCTTCCACCGGACTTCGCGGGTCAGCCACACGTCGCGGCGGGCCAGGCGTCCCCAGATTCCGTTCCACCACCGTCCGGCCACGTCTTCCACCACGGCATCGTGCAGGTGTTCGATTGGCTGGTGTCAGGTGAGGCGGTGGTCGAGGGCGGTGTGGCGGCGGCCGGCGCCGACGGTGCGTACGGCGGCGGAGAGGGCGCGGCGGGAGCCGACGAGGACGACGAGCTGTTTGGCGCGGGTGACGGCGGTGTAGAGCAGGTTGCGTTGCAGCATCATCCACGCGCTGGTGGTCAGGGGGATGACGACGGCGGGGTATTCGGAGCCTTGGGAGCGGTGGATGGTCATGGCGTAGGCGTGGGCGAGTTCGTCGAGTTCGTCGAAGTCGTAGTCGATGCTCTCGTCCTCGTCGGTGCGTACGGTCAGGGTCTGCTCCTCGGTGGAAAGGGCGGTGACGATGCCGAGGGTGCCGTTGAAGACGCCGGCTTGGCCTTTGTCGTAGTTGTTGCGGATCTGGGTGACCTTGTCGCCGATCCGGAAGACCCGCCCGCCGATGCGCCGCTCGGGCTGGCCCTCGCGGGACGGGGTGAGCCGCTGCTGCAGCAGCGTGTTCAGCGCGCCGGCGCCGGCGGGGCCGCGGTGCATGGGGGTGAGGACCTGCACGTCCCGGCGCGGGTCAAGGCCGAATTTGGCGGGGATGCGGGTGCAGGCGACGTCGACCGTGAGCGCGGCGGTGGCCTCGGTGTCGTCGCAGGCGAACAGGAAGAAGTCCGGCAGGCCTCGGAGGAGGGGTGGGCGGCCGGCGTTGATGCGGTGGGCGTTGGTGACGACGCCGGACTGGGCGGCTTGGCGGAAGATCTGGGTCAGCCGCACCCGGGGGATGGGGGGGGCGGCGAGCAGGTCGCGCAGGACTTCTCCGGCGCCGAC
>NZ_QGGF01000077.1 GCF_003857015.1 Micromonospora globispora
GCGCCGAAGGTGGGCGCCCGGCCGGTCGGCAAGCGGCCGACCGGCACCCGGGGTGGCCGTCCCACCGGGGGCGGCGGCAATCGGCCGGGCGGTGCGAAGCGCCGCTGACCGGCCGGAGGGGACGTACCCGGTAGCAACCGGTGACCCGGCGTCCTTCATGCTGTGCGAGCAGCATGAAGGACGCCGTCGTCGTACGAAGGGGAGCGGAAAGCGCCGTGACGGAGACCCACAGCACCGCGGTACGGGGAGACAGCGGCCCGGAGGTGGCCCAGCTGGTGGCCAGCCGGGTGCTGGACGTGCCGGACTTCCCGAAGCCCGGAGTGATGTTCAAGGACCTGATGCCGCTCTTCGCCGACGGCGACGTGTTCCGTGAGGTGATCGACGGGATCGTCGCGCACCACGGTCGGGACGCCTTCGACATCGTGGTCGGCATCGAGGCCCGGGGCTTCGTCATCGCCGCCGCCATCGCGTACGCCACCGGGGTGGGCGTGGTCCCGGTCCGCAAGGCCGGGAAGCTGCCCCGCCCCGCGTACTCGGCCTCGTACGAGCTGGAGTACGGCGAGGCGACCCTGGAGGTGCACCAGGACGCGTTCACCGCCGGGCACCGGGTGCTGGTGGTCGACGACGTGCTCGCCACCGGCGGCACCGCCGAGGCGACCCTCGACCTGGTGGAGCGGGCCGGGGGCACGGTCGCCGGCTTCACCGTGCTGCTGGAGTTGGGCTTCCTGGAGGGCCGCAAGCGGCTCGCCCCGCGTCCGGTCCATGCCCTGCTGACCGTTTGATACCGGCGCCGTCGGACGGACCCGGTGCGGTCCGTCCGGCGGAGCGGCGGGGGACCCTGCCTGCGGGTAGCATTGCCCTTTGCTGAGTCGGCGGGCGACCGTCCGCCCGGCGGCAGGACGGCCGGCGCGAGGCCGGCGCGGAACAACGCCGGCCCGGTGGCCGGTTGCACAGAACGTCGGCCGTACGGCCGGCGCATCCCCGGCGAGCGGTGAGGAGGCCGGTGTCCCACGATGTCGTCCCTCCGGTGGAGGGCACGGTGCACCCGACAGGCGACGCGGACGGCTCGGTGACCGAGCGGAGCGGGAACCCGCCGGCCCGGGTGACCGGCTCCGGTAACGGCGTCGGCCCGGACGCGACGGCGGACGGCGGCACGTCGTCCGGCGACGGGGTCGTGGTGCCGTTCCCTGACGGCTCGGGTGATCCCTCGCCGAGCGGCGGCTTCGCGCTCTCCAACGCCCCGACCGGGCGGCGGGTCCGGGCCCGGCTGGCCCGGTTCAACGCGCCCTGGCAGACCTCGCAGGTCAGCGAGGTGCTGGAGCCGCTGATCGCGACCCACCGGGAGAATCACCCCAAGGCCGATGCCCGGCTGCTCCAGCGGGCGTTCGACACGGCGGCGCGCTGGCACTCCGGTCAGTACCGCAAGTCGGGTGACCCGTACATCACGCACCCCCTGGCGGTGGCCACCATCCTGGGCAACCTGGGGATGGACACCACCACACTGGTCGCCGCGCTGCTGCACGACACCATCGAGGACACGGAGTACACCCTCGACCAGATGCGGGCGGACTTCGGCGGCGAGGTGGCCCTGCTGGTCGACGGCGTGACCAAGCTCGACAAGGTGAAGCTGGGCGACGCGGCCAAGGCGGAGACGATCCGCAAGATGGTCGTGGCGATGGCCAAGGACCCGCGGGTGCTGGTGATCAAGCTCGCCGACCGGCTGCACAACATGCGTACCCTCACCTTCCTGCCCCGCCCCAAGCAGGAGCAGAAGGCGAAGGAGACGCTGGAGATTCTGGCCCCGCTGGCCCACCGCCTCGGTATGAACACCATCAAGTGGGAGCTGGAGGATCTGGCCTTCGGCACGCTGTTCCCGAAGCGGTTCGAGGAGATCAACCGGCTGATCGGGGAGCACCAGCCGCAGCGCGAGGCGCTGCTGAAGCAGGTCACCCAGAAGGTCCAGGTGGACCTCAAGTCCGCCAAGATCAAGGCGGAGGTCACCGGCCGGCCGAAGCACCTCTACTCGATCTACCAGAAGATGATCGTGCGGGGTCGCGACTTCAACGACATCTACGACCTGGTCGGGGTGCGGATCCTGGTCGACACGGTGCGGGACTGCTACGCGGCGCTGGGCGTCATCCACGCCAACTGGCAGCCGGTGCCGGGCCGGTTCAAGGACTACATCGCCATGCCCAAGTTCAACATGTACCAGTCGTTGCACACGACGGTCATCGGGCCCACCGGCAAACCGGTGGAGATGCAGATCCGCACGTACGCCATGCACCGCACCGCCGAGTTCGGCATCGCCGCGCACTGGAAGTACAAGGAGCACAAGGGCACCCAGATCGTCGGGCCGCCGGCGCACATCGACGAGATGACCTGGCTGCGCCAGCTGCTGGACTGGCAGCGGGAGGCGGCCGACCCGAGCGAGTTCCTGGACGCGCTCCGGTTCGACCTGTCCAGCCAGGAGGTGTACGTCTTCACCCCGAAGGGTGACGTCATCCCGCTGCCGACCGGGTCGACGCCGGTGGACTTCGCGTACGCGGTGCACACCGAGGTCGGGCACAAGTGCATCGGTGCCCGGGTCAACGGCAAGCTGGTGCCGCTGGAGTCGACGCTCTCCAACGGCGACGTGATCGAGATATTCACCTCGAAGTCCGACACGGCCGGCCCGACGCAGGACTGGCTCGGCTTCGTCAAGAGCCCCCGCGCCCGCACCAAGATCCGCCAGTACTTCAACAAGGAGCGCCGCGAGGAGGCGATCGAGGCCGGCAAGGACTCGATCGTCAAGGCGATGCGCAAGCAGGGCATGCCGCTGCAGCGCATGCTCACCTCGGACGCGCTGATGGCGATCGCCCGGGACCTGCACCTGGCCGACGTCGCCTCGCTCTACGCGGCGGTCGGCGACAGCCAGGTCTCCGCCCAGTCGGTCGTGCAGAAGCTGATGGCCGCGTACGGCGGCGAGGAGGGCGCGGCGGAGGACATCGCCGAGACCGCCGTCGCCACCCGGCCGCCGCGCAGCCGGCAGAGCAGCGCGGACCCGGGCGTGGTCGTCCGGGGCGTCAGCGACGTGTGGATCAAGCTGGCCCGCTGCTGCACCCCGGTGCCGCCGGATGCCGTCTTCGGCTTCGTCACCCGCTCCGGCGGGGTGAGCGTGCACCGGGACGACTGCGCCAACGCCGAGGACCTGCGCGCGCAGAGCGAGCGGGTGGTCGAGGTGAGCTGGAAGCTCACGTCGGCGTCGACCTTCCTGGTGGCGATCCAGGTGGAGGCGCTGGACCGGCACAAGCTGCTCGCCGACGTGACCCGGGTGCTCTCCGACGAGCGGGTCAACATCCTCTCCGCGACGGTCACCACCACCCGGGACCGGGTGGCGGTGAGCCGGTTCAGCTTCGAGATGGCCGACCCGAAGCACCTGGGCCACCTGCTGGCCGCGGTGCGCAAGGTCGACGGGGTCTTCGACGCGTACCGGGTCACCTCGGGCGCCTGAGCCACAGCAACGAGAAGCGCCCGCCGGCTGCTGCCGGCGGGCGCTTCGTCGTACGGGTCGGGCTCAGCCCTGGATGTCGCTCATCGCCAGCTTCTTGATGACGATCTCCTTCTTCGGATGACCGTCGCCGGGCTGGTTGGCGTTGTCGCTGCCCGCGGCGGCGACCTGCTTCACCAGGTCCATTCCGCCGGTGATCGTGCCGAGCACGGTGTAGCTGGGGTCGAGCTGGGAGTCGCCGTAGACGATGAAGAACTGGCTGCCCGTGCTCCCCGGCTCCTGGGTCTTGGCCATCGCGATCACGCCCTCCGGGTAGGCGGGACGCTGGTCGGTCGGCAGGTTCTCCTCCGCCATCCGGTAGCTCGGGCCGCCGGTGCCGTCGGTCTTTCGCCAGCCCTTGCCGGTGACGCTCGGGTCGCCGCACTGGAGCACCTTGATGCCTTCGGTCACCAGCCGGTGGCACTTGGTGTTGTCGAAGAAGCCCTTGCTGGCCAGGTGGGTGAAGCTGCCCGCGGTGCAGGGCACCTTCGCCCGGTCGATCTTCGCGGTGACCGGGCCCAGGTTGGTGTCGAGCGTCATGGTCTGGGTGCCGGTGTCCTGCTGCTGGGCCGGCGGCAGCCCGACATCCTTGACCTGGCCGGCCGCGCCGTCCTTGGGGACCTCGGTGAACGCGCACTGCGCGTAGCCCGGGGTGCCGTCGGCGGCGTTCTGCTTCTTGTCGTCGTCGCCGAGCGCGCTCACCAGCCAGATGGTGCCGGCCACCACGAGCAGCAGCGCCGCCGCGGAACCGACGATCGCCTGCGTCCGCCGGCGCTTGCGGGCCTGGGCCGCGCGCTCGGCCATCTCCCGCTCGAGTCGGGCCCGCGCCGCCGCGCGCTGCCGCTCTCTCGTGGACGTCACGGTCACTCCTTACGAAAACTTCTCGGGCGCGGACGATGCCGCTGCGGTGGGTGGGCGGGCCGGGTCAGCC
>NZ_QGGF01000204.1 GCF_003857015.1 Micromonospora globispora
CCCGCGAGGAGGGGCATCGGGTCGCCGCCGACGCGGCCGCCGCCGCGCACACCGCCCTGGCCGGGTACGCGGTCGCCGCCCGCCGGCACGCCCCGCAGGACCGGCGGCTCTCCGGTGCGTCGACCGCGATGGTGCTCAACGGCGCGTACCTGATCGACCGCACCGCTCTCGACGGCTTCGCCGAGCTGGTCGGCGTGCTGGCCGACCGGCACCCGGAGATCCGGCTGGAGCTGACCGGGCCCTGGCCGCCGTACTCCTTCGTGGCCGAACCGTCGGCGGAGCCGCACACCGTTCGGGAAGCGGCGTGACCGCGGTGAGGAGGTTGGCATGGCGGTGACCTCACTGGCGCCGAGCAGCGCCGACGACCCGCTGTCCTACCGGCCGGTGGCCCTGGTCGACCTGCTCGACCGGGTGCTCGCCGCCGGTGTCGTGATCAGCGGGGACATCACCCTCGCCATCGCGGACATCGACCTGGTCCGGATCTCGCTGCGCGCGCTGATCGCCTCGGTCGGTGCGCTCGCCCCGCCGGAACTGCCGCCGGCAAGCCCGTCGATCGTGGAGGTGGCGCCGTGAGCGGGCCGGACCGCAGTCGCGACGAGGCGGCCGACCTGGCGGCGGCGCTGGGCGAGCCGCAGTGGCAGGCCCCCCGGGTACGGCCGCTGGACCGCCGGCTCGCGGTGGACCGGGACTCGGTCGAGCGCGGCCTGGCCAGCCTGGTGCTCACGGTGGTCGAGCTGCTGCGGCAGCTGATGGAACGGCAGGCGCTGCGCCGGGTCGACCTGGGCGATCTCACCGAGGAGCAGATCGAACGGGTCGGCGCCACGCTGATGGCGCTGGAGGAGCAGATGACCCAGCTCCGCGAGCACTTCGGCCTGTCCCCCGAGGACCTCAACCTCGACCTCGGCCCCCTCGGCCCGCTGCTGCCCACCGACTGACGGTGGGACAGCAGCGCCGCTGAAGCCGGCAGGCCCACGGCTGTGCGGAGGCGCCCCGATGGTCCAGGCTTCGCCGCTCAGCGCGCCTGCTTCTCCGCGTACGCGGCCAGCCAGGCGACCTGGGCCGGGTCCAGGGAGGGGCGGACGCGCTTGCGGGCGGTCCCGACGTGCGCGGCGGTGACCGTCGAGGCGGTCAGCGACTCCCGCATCGCGGCGAGGGCCGACTCCCGGACCAGCGCGGCGCAGTCGGCCGCCGAGAAGCCTTCCAGCTCCGCGCCGAGCGCGGCCAGATCCACGTCGGGGGCGAGCGGCACGTTCCGGGCGGCGGCCCGGAGGATCTCGGCCCGGGCCGGGCCGTCCGGCGGCGGCACGTAGACCAGGCGTTCCAGCCGGCCGGGGCGGAGCAGCGCCGGGTCCACCAGGTCGGGCCGGTTCGTCGCGCCCACCACCACCACGTTGCGCAGCGCCTCTACCCCGTCCAGCTCGGTGAGCAGGGCGGCGACCACCCGGTCCGTGGTACCCCCGTCGCTGGCCTGACCGCGGACCGGGGCGAGCGCGTCCACCTCGTCCAGGAAGATCAGCGTCGGTGCCGCCTCCCGGGCCCGGCGGAACAGCTCGCGGACCGCCCGTTCGCTCTCGCCGACCCATTTGGAGAGCAGCTCCGCGCCCTTCACCGACAGCACGTTGGCCCGCCCGGACCCGGCCAGCGCGGTGACCAGGTACGTCTTGCCACAGCCCGGTGGACCGTAGAGCAGCACCCCGCGCGGCGGTTGCACGCCCAGCCGGGCGAAGGTGTCCGGGTAGGTGAGCGGCCAGAGCACCGACTCGGTCAGCCTCTCCTTCACCTCGTGCAGGTCGCCGACGTCGTCCAGGGTCACCGAGGCCAGCTCCAGGGTGGACGCCGCCATGGTGGTCGGCCGGACCACCTCCAACGCGGCGGTGAAGTCGGCCATCGCCACGGTCGGTGTCTCCGCCGCCTTCTGCCGCAGCGCCGCCCGTACCCCGGCCTCCCGGACCAGCGCGGCCAGGTCGGCGGCGACGAACCCCGGGGTACGCCCGGCCACCTCGTCGAGGCGGACGTCCTCCGCCAGCGGCACCTGCCGGGTGAGCACGGTCAACTGCTCCCGGCGCAGCGCCTGGTCGGGCAGGGGAACGGTGATCCGCAGCGAGAGCAGGTCCGGGGCGCGCAGCGCGGGGTCCACCGCCTCCGGACGGCTGGTGGTGCAGACCACCGCCGCCCCGGCCCGCAGCGTCTCGGCGAGCACCTGCCGGAACACCGTGGCGACCGGGCCCGCCTCGTCGGCCGGGGCGAGCGCCTCCACGTCGGTGACCAGCAGGACGGCGGGTCCGCCGGCGCGTACCGAGGTGGCCGCCTCGCGCAGCCGTCGGGCGGCCGCGTCGTTGTTCAGCGCGGCCACCTCGGGCGCCCAGAGCGGGCAGACCCGGGCCCGTACCCGGGCGGCGACGGCGCGGACCAGCGCGGACTTGCCCGAGCCGGCCGGGCCGCTGACGAGGACACCCAGCGAGACCGTGGTGCTCAGCCGGCCGAGCACCTCGCGGTGGTGGAACCCGAGGTCGAGCAGTTCGGTCAGCTCCTCGGCCTGGGCGCGCAGCCCGGGCAGCTCGTCGACGCTCGGCGCCGCCTCCGCCTTGACCACGTCGGTGCCGCCCGGTGTCGCGGCCCCCGCCCCCGCCCCGGTGCCGGCCGTGCGCGGCGTCGCCGCCGCGCTCAACCGGCCGCCCGGGTCCTGGCCGACCGGGCTGGAGCCACGGGTGGCCGGGCCGTGCTCCCAGCCGACGACGGTGTCCATGGTGACCAGTGCGCCGGCGTCCGGCTCGACCGCGACCACGGTGAGCAGCGTGCTGGTCCAGGCGTACCCGACGGTGTTGGCCAGGCTCCGCCGCGCCGCCTCCACGAGGCTGCGGACCGCGGCGTCGGGCAGTACGTCCTGCGGCAGCAGCGAGACGTCGTCCCCGGCGGTGACCACCTTCCCGAGCAGGGCGAGCCGCAGCATCTCGGGGGAGACCGCGGCGATGATCTCCACCGGGCCGGTGAGGGTGACCCGCCGGGCGGGGGTCACCGGCAGCGGGCTCACCGTCACCTGCCCGCCGCCGCGGATGCCGAGGTTGCCCAGGAGCAGGTCGTCCGCGTAGAGCAGGGCGGTGCTCGCGGTCGGTTCGGCCGGGGCCACGATGCCGGCGGTCACCCGCCGGCCGGCCAGGCGTACCGGGTCGCCGGGGCGCAGCGCCAGCGCGGTCAACACCTCCGGGTGCAGACGGACGACGCCGCGTCGGGCGTCCAGCGCCGCCGGCCGCAGGCTCGCGGTCAGGGTCAGGTCGGGTTCCGCCACCGCCCGACAGTAGCCGCCCGCACCACGCGGTGCCGGACCCGTGGCGTCAGGGCCGGGGGCCGGGGTCCTCCAGCAGCGAGGGGTCGCGCCGGATCAGCTCGGCGAGCCGGGCCGCCGGGTCGGAGTTCAGCCCCTCCTGCCCGGGCGCCGGCACGGTCTTCACCGACATCGGCCAGACCGGCGGCGGTACGGCCGCGGCCTCCGCGCCGACCGTCACGTCCCGGCCGGTCCAGGAGACCCGCAGCGGGTACGCCTGCCCGCCGTGTTCCACGCGGAGGGTGACCGCCATCCCGGGGTACGCCGCGACCACCCGGCGGACCGCCTCGGCCACCTCCTCGACCGCGTCCCGGTCGTCCGGCCGGGGTTCCTCCCCACCGGCCTCGTCGCCGGGGCCGGTCGCCCGGCGGCGCATCGCCTCCTCGCGGCGGGCCAGCCGGGCCAGTGTCTCGTCCAGATCACCTCGCATCACGTCCACCCCTTTCCACGGAACGGGTCGCACCGACGGGCGGTTCTACGAACCCCTCTCCCGGATCGCCCGGTCCAGCGCGCGGTCCAGGAGGACCAGCAGGGCGTCCCGTACCGAGAGCCGGTCCCGGGCGTCGAACTGCACCAGCGGCACGTGGTCGCCGATCGCCAGCGCCCACCGGATGGCGCCGAGGTCGTGCGCCAGCCGGCCGTCGAAGGCGTTCACCCCGACCACGAAGGGCAGCCCGGCCCGCTCGAAGAAGTCGATCGCCGGGTAGCAGTCGTCGAGCCGGGCGCTGTCCACCACCACCAGCGCGCCGAGCGCGCCGCGGGCCAGGTCGTCCCACATGAAACCGAACCGCGCCTGGCCCGGCGTACCGAAGAGGTAGAGCTTGAGGCTGCGGTCGATGGTCACGCAGCCGAAGTCCATCGCCACCGTGGTGGTGGTCTTCGCGGAGCGTACCCCCGGGTCGTCGACGCCGATCCCGGCGCTGGTCATCTCCGCCTCGGTGGTCAGCGGGGCGATCTCCGAGATGGAACCGACCGTGGTGGTCTTGCCGACGCCGAACCCCCCGGCGACGAGGATCTTCACCGGGATCGGGGGCTTGGTGGCCGGTGCGCCCGGAGTGGCCCGCTCCTGCGCCACCACCGGCGGCCGGTACGGCGGCGGCGCGGACGGCGCGGGCGGGGGCGTGGCGCGTC
>NZ_QGGF01000018.1 GCF_003857015.1 Micromonospora globispora
GGCCATCCCCTCGCGAAGCGCGAACCGGTGCAGGCCGCGCACGGCGCTGGCCGCGCGGGCCGCCGACGACACCGCCAGCGGCGGATGCTCGTCGTCGCCGGCGCGCAGCCGGGCCAGGTGCGATTCGACCTCGGCGGCTCCGACGGCGGCCAGGTCGGTCACCCCGGCGGCGGCCAGGGTGGCGAGGTAGCGGTCCAGGTCCCGGCGGTACGACGAGAGCGTGTTGGCGGAGAGCCCGCGCTCGACGGTGAGGTGGTCGAGGTAGCCGCGGACGGCACGGCGCAGGGCCGGCGCGGGTTCCACCCCCGCGCCGGCCCTGTCCTGCGTTGCGGTCAGGCCAGCACCTCGGCCAGCGGCAGCGTCTCCATGCCGTGCGCCTCGGCGACCGGGCCGTAGACGACCTGGCCGGCGTGGGTGTTCAGGCCCAGGGCGAGGGCCGGGTCGCGGCGCAGCGCCTCCCGCCAGCCGTGGTTGGCCAGCTCCAGCGCGTACGGCAGGGTGACGTTGGTCAGCGCGTGGGTGCTGGTGTTCGGCACCGCGCCGGGCATGTTCGCCACGCAGTAGAAGATCGACTCGTGCACCTTGTAGACCGGGTCGGCGTGCGTGGTGGGACGCGAGTCCTCGAAGCAGCCGCCCTGGTCGATGGCGATGTCGACGAGCACGCTGCCCGGCTTCATCCGGGAGACCAGCTCGTTGGAGATCAGCTTCGGGGCCTTCGCACCCGGCACCAGCACCGCGCCGATGACCAGGTCCGCGTCGAGCACGGCCCGCTCGATCTCGTACGCGTTGGAGGCGACGGTCTGCAGGTGCCCGCGGTAGATCGCGTCGGCCTGGCGCAGCCGGGCGACGTTCTTGTCCAGCAGCAGCACCTCGGACTGCAGGCCCAGCGCGATCGCGGCGGCGTTCATGCCGGAGACGCCGGCGCCGATGACCACGGTCTTCGCCGCGTACACGCCGGAGACGCCGCCCGGCAGCACGCCGCGGCCGCCGCCGGTGCGCATCATGTAGAAGGCGCCGACCTGCGGGGCGAGCCGGCCGGCCACCTCCGACATCGGGGCGAGCAGGGGCAGCGAGCGGTCCGGCAGCTCCACCGTCTCGTACGCGATGCCGGTGACCTTGCGGTCGACCAGTGCGTCGGTGCACTCCTTCGAGGCGGCCAGGTGCAGGTAGGTGAAGAGCACCTGCCCCTCGCGCATCCGGTGGTACTCCTCGGCGACCGGCTCCTTGACCTTGAGCACCAGCTCGGCGGCGTCCCACACCTCGTCGGCGCCGCCCAGGATCTTGGCGCCGGCCGCCGCGAACTCGTCGTCGCTGATGCTGGAACCGACCCCGGCGCCGGACTCGACGAAGACCTCGTGACCGTGGCGGGTGAACTCGTTGACGCCCGCGGGCGTGATCGCCACGCGGTACTCGTGGTTCTTGACCTCGCGTGGGATTCCGACCTTCACGATGCAGACACCTCTCTTCGGGGCTGCTCACCCCCGACTGCTCGGCGCCGCGACGGCCCCATTGCCGGCGCGGTCCACCGGTCCCGCCGGCGGCAGTCTAGGCGCGCGACCAGCCTGCGCGAGGCAGCACAGTGACATCCGGTGGCCGACTGTCCTGACGAACTGTCAGGCGTGGCAGTGGGCCGGTCGACCGGAGTCGTCGCCAGCCGTCGGGACGACGTTCACCCTCATCGTCCCACCAGGCGGACCGCTGCGCCGACCGGACGCGAAGGGAAACACGTGGCGTGTCAGCACCGTCCCGCGCCGGCACGAAAAGGGCCGCGCGGTGTGACCGCGCGGCCCCGTTCCGTACGTGCGCTCAGCGTGGCAACGGCGCGTCCGCCCGGCGCAGCACCGACCAACCGGCGTCCCGGGCCCGGGCGGCGGCGAGCAGCCCGGCCACGCAGGAGGCGTTGGTGATCTCCCCGGCCAGCACCATCCCGACCGCCTCGTCCAGGTCGACCCGGACCACCTGGAGGTCGGCCTCCTCGTCGCGGCGGTCGTGCCGCTGCTCGGCCGGCACGTCCGCCAGGTCGCGGGCCAGGAAGACCCGGACCACCTCGTCGGAGAAGCCCGGCGAGCTGTGCAGGTCGACCAGCACGTCGATGCTGCCGGCCGTCAGGTCGGCCTCCTCGGCCAGCTCCCGCGCCGCCGCGGCGGCGAGGTCCTCGCCGCTGACGTCCATCAGGCCGGCCGGCAGCTCCCAGAGGTGCCGGCCCACCGGGTGCCGGTACTGCCGGATCAGCACCACCTGGCCGGCCTCGTCCAGCGCCACCACGGCCACCGCGCCGACGTGCTTGACGTAGTCCCGCGGCGCCGTGCCGCCGCCCGGCATGGTCACCTCGTCGGTGACCACCGTGAAGATCCGACCGGACCAGCGCTCCTGGCGGTCGGTCACCTCGTAGCGGTGCTCGACGGCGCTCATGATGACGCCTTCATTCGCGACTGCGGGGCTCGCAAACCCGGCTCACTCCTCGCGCTCACGAGGCGGACGCCGCCTTCGCCGCGGCGGCGCCGTTGCGGCTCGCGTTCTCCGCCGGGTCCAGCTCCACCGGGAGCTGGTCCGCCTCGGAGTACGCGACGGCGGCCTTGACGAACGCGGCGAAGAGCGGGTGCGGCCGGGTCGGCCGGCTCTTCAGCTCCGGGTGCGCCTGGGTGGCCACGAAGAACGGGTGCAGGTTCCGGTCCAGCTCGATGAACTCGACCAGCCGGCCGTCCGGGGAGGTGCCGGAGATCTGCAGCCCGGCCTTGGTGAGCTGGTCCCGGTACGCGTTGTTCACCTCGTACCGGTGCCGGTGCCGCTCGCTGACGTCGGTGCTGCCGTACGCCTCGGCGACCAGCGAGCCCTCGGTCAGCTTCGCCGGGTACGCCCCGAGCCGCATGGTGCCGCCCAGGTCGCCCTTGCCGGCGACGATGTCCTCCTGGTCGGCCATGGTGGCGATGACCGGGTGCTTCGCCTCCTCGTCGAACTCCAGCGAGTTCGCCCCGTCGAGGCCGGCCAGGTGACGGGCCACCTCGATGGTCATGCACTGCAGGCCGAGGCAGAGGCCGAGCAGCGGGATGCCGTTCTCCCGGGCGTACCGGGCGGTACCGATCTTGCCCTCGATGCCCCGGACGCCGAAGCCGCCGGGGATGACGATGCCGTCCACGCCGGCCAGGGCGGCCGCTGCGCCGGCCGAGGTGACGCAGTCGTCGCTCGGCACCCAGCGCAGCTGCACCCGGGCCCGGTGGCCGAACCCGGCCGCCCGGATCGCCTCGCTCACCGACAGGTACGCGTCGGGCAGGTCGACGTACTTGCCGACCAGCGCGACGGTGACCGTGTGGTGCGGCTGGTGCACCCGGTCGAGCAGGTCGTCCCAGCGGGTCCAGTCGACGTCGCGGAAGGAGACCCCGAGCCGGCGCACCACGTACGCGTCGAGGCCCTCGCGGTGCAGCACCTTCGGGATGTCGTAGATGCTCGGCGCGTCCGGGGCGGCGGTGACCGCCTCCCGGTCCACGTCGCAGTAGAGCGAGAGCTTCTCCTTGACCTTGTCCGGGATGTCCCGGTCGCAGCGGAGCACCAGGGCGTCCGGCTGGATACCGATGCTGCGCAGCTGCGCGACCGAGTGCTGGGTCGGCTTGGTCTTCAGCTCGCCCGACGGCGCCAGGTACGGCACCAGCGAGACGTGCAGGTAGAAGCAGTTGTCCCGGCCCAGGTCGTGCCGGACCTGGCGGATCGCCTCGAGGAACGGCAGCGACTCGATGTCACCGACCGTGCCACCGACCTCGGTGATCACCACGTCCGGCACCTGGCCGTCGGCGTCCGGCTCGGCCATGCCGAGGATCCGCGACTTGATCTCGTTGGTGATGTGCGGGATGACCTGGACCGTGTCGCCCAGATACTCGCCGCGCCGCTCCTTGGCGATCACCGCCGAGTAGATCTGGCCGGTGGTGACGTTCGCCTTGCCGGACAGCGCCCGGTCGAGGAACCGCTCGTAGTGCCCGACGTCGAGGTCGGTCTCGGCGCCGTCCTCGGTGACGAAGACCTCGCCGTGCTGGAACGGGTTCATCGTCCCGGGGTCGACGTTGAGGTACGGGTCGAGCTTCTGCATCACCACGCGCAGCCCGCGCGCGGTCAGCAGACTGCCGAGGCTGGAGGCGGTGAGGCCCTTACCCAGCGAGGAGGCGACGCCCCCGGTGACGAAAATGTGCCTGGTCGTCCGTGCTGAAGGGGCCAAGGCCTGCTCCCGTGTCGTCCGTAGCGGTCGTGCGAACCGCCGTGCCGATCAGCAGAGTGATCACGCGATCCACGGGACTCCACGGTAACACCTCTCCCGGCTTCTGCCCGCCTCGCACCCGCCGTCGGCGCACGTCGAGCCCCATCCGGTTCAGGCGGTGGGCACCTCGGTCGATGCCGGGCCGGGCTGGGCGGGCAGGTTGACCGGTCGCCCGGCGGGTCGACCGGGCGCCCGGCGACTCGA
>NZ_QGGF01000422.1 GCF_003857015.1 Micromonospora globispora
CGAGGCGGCCGCCCGGATCTACCGCACCGGCCGGCACAACTGGGACGGCCGCTTCGACCTGCTGGTCCTGGAGGCCCCCGCCTCCCGGCGTGACCGCCAACGGCTCGCCGCGAACCTGACCTTCCTCGGCTACGGCACGCTCGACGACTGCAACTGGGTGGCCACCCGCCCCGGTGAGGACGTGGACGTCCTGCTCGCCGAGTCGGGCGTGCGCTACGAGCGGTTCACCGCGGCGCACGTCGCCGGCACGCCGGGCGCCGTGGCGGTGGTCCGCCGCGCCTGGGACCTGGCCGAGATCGGGCGGGCCTACGAACGTTTCGTCGCCGAGCAGAAGCCGCTGCTGGCCGGGGTCACCGTACGCAGCAGCGACGAGGAGGCGTACGCGGCCCGGTTCCAGCTCGTGCACGCGTGGCGTACCTTCCTCTTCCGGGACCCGCAGCTCCCCCCGGCGCTGCTTCCCGAGCGCTGGCCGGGCACCAGCGCGGCCAGCTTCTTCGACCGGCACGCCGCCCGGCTCCGGCCGGCCGCCGACCGGTACGTCGAGCACTGCCTCGACGCCAGCAACCGCCTCGCCCGACAGAAGGGTCGTTAGACACGTGACCGAGCCGCTGCTCGTCGACCGCACCGACGCCGTCGTCACCCTGACGCTGAACCGCCCGACGGCGATGAACTCGCTCGACGTGGCGCTGAAGGAGGCGCTCCGGGACACCCTGGCCGAGCTGGAGGCCGACCGGTCCTGCCGGGCGGTCGTGCTGGCCGGTGCCGGCGGGTCGTTCAGCGCCGGGCAGGACCTCCGCGAGCACGTGCAGACCCTCGAAGCGGCGGACGCCGACCCGCTGGCCACCGTACGGGCCCACTACAACCCGATCGCCGCCCGGCTGGCCAACCTGCCCAAGCCGGTGGTCGCCGCGGTCCGGGGCATGGCCGCCGGTGCCGGCGCCTCGCTGGCGTTCCTGGCCGACTTCCGGATCGGCGGCCCGAAGACCCGTTTCCTGATGGCCTTCGCCGGCGTCGGGCTGGCCGCCGACACCGGCGCCTCCTGGACGCTGCCCCGGCTGGTCGGCCACGCCAAGGCGGTCGAGCTGCTGATGCTCGCCGAGCCGGTCGGCGCTGAGGAGGCGTGCCGGCTGGGCCTGCTCAACAAGCTGGTGGACGACGACGAGCAGGTGCTGCCGACCGCGCAGGAGCTGGCCGCCCGGCTGGCCGCCGGCCCGACCGTCGCGTACGGGGCGATCAAGCGGCAGCTCTCCATCGCCGACGCCGGCACCCTCGCCGACGCGCTGGCCGCGGAGGCGCAGGCCCAGTCGATCTGCGGCGCGACCGCCGACCACCGAGCCGCCACCATGGCCTTCGTCAACAAGCAGAAGCCCGTCTTCGAGGGCCGCTGACCCGTCCGGGGCCGGGCGTCAGCGGGCGACGTAGCCGCCGTCGATCGGGATGGTGTGGCCGGTGATCCAGGCGGCGTCGTCCGAGGCGAGGAACGCCACCACCCCGGCCACGTCGTCGGGCGTCGGGATGCCCGGCTTCGGGTTGAACGACTCCATCTGCTGCCGCATCTGCCCCGGGTCCGGCGCGCTGTTGATGAAGTGCTCGACCAGCGGGGTCATCACCACCGTCGGGGCGACGGCGTTCACCCGGATGCCGCGGGCCGCGTACTCGATGGCCGCCGAGCGGGTCAGGCCGACGATGCCGGCCTTGGTGAAGGTGTACGGGGAGATGTTCTCCTGGGCGGCCAGCGCGGTGGTGGACGAGGTGTTGATGATCGACCCACCGCCGCCGCGCAGCATCGCCTCGACGCCGTACTTCAGGACGAAGAAGACGCCGTCGCCGTTGATTCGGCGTACCCGCTCCCAGTTCGCCACGTCCATCTCGTGCAGCGGCTGCTGCTGCCCGTCGATGCCGGCGTTGTTGAAGATGATGTCGATTCGGCCGTACCGCTGCGTCGCGTCGGCGATGCCCTGCTCCACGGAGGCGGCCTCGCCGGTGTCCACGACCACCGCGTACGCGTCGGGCAGCCCGGCGGCCACCCGTTCCGCGCCCTCGGCGTTGATGTCCGCGATCACCACCTTGGCGCCCTCGTCCGCGAACCGGCGGGCCGCCGCCTCGCCGAGGCCGGACGCGCCGCCGGTGATGAACGCGACCCTGTCCTGGAACCGCATCGGACCCCCTCGCCCGGCCAGCCGGCACCGGCCCTCCCCGGCACCGTAACCGGGCGGCCCGCCGTCAGTCGTCCTCTTCGGGATCCTGGTTCGCCTCCGCGCCGAGCACGAACGCCTGCATGGCCAGCTCGTCGCCGGAGGGCGAAACGAAGGCGGGCAGTTCCCGCGGGCCGAGCTCCTGCACGTACGACCAGAAGATCCCGACCGCCTCGGCGGGCGTGGCCGCCTCGATCGGCAGGTCGAGGCTGACCAGCCAGGTACGGCGCGCCGGCGGCGGGCCGAGCCGGTCGGCCAACTCCCGCCAGGCGGCGACGTCCAGCGCGGTGACCGGCGCATGGAGGGCCAGCCCCTCGGCCGGCACCGGCCGGTCGAAGGCCCGCCGGCTGTACGTGACCACGAGCTCCCCCGGGCCAACCTCGGACTGCGGATCGTCCGGATCCTCCCGGGTCTCCCCGGTCGCCGCGGCGACCCGGCCGAGCGCCACCAGCCGGGGCGGTTCGTCGGCCAGCACGGCGACCGGCTCGCCGGGGCGGGGGCGGGCGGTGCCGTCCAGCCCGGTCAGCTCCAGGGTGTCGTGGTGCACGAGCCGCTCGGCCTCGTACCGCTCGGCGGGCAGCAGCACCGCCCAGGCGCCGTGCCCGCTGCCGCCGTCGATCGTCCCGCTCGCGCGGAGCTCGGTGTCGGTCATGAGGCAATCCCATCACGCCACGTCGGCGCCGGTCCCGTCACGTCGGCCGGACGCCGCCGAGGTCACGCCCGGCCGGCGCCCCTCACGCCCGGGCGGCGTCGGCCGGGTCGACGGTCAGGTGGCAGCCGGCCAGGTGGTCGTCGACCATGCCGGTGGCCTGCATCAGCGCGTACGCCGTGGTCGGGCCGACGAAGCGGAAGCCGCTCTTCTTCAGCGCCTTGGCCATCGCGGTGGATTCCGGGGTGAGCGCCGGCACCTCGGCGTACGACCGTGGCCGGGTCGACCGTGGCGCCGGCGCGTACGACCAGAGCAGCGCGGAGAGGCCGTCGGGCAGGTCCAGCGCGGCCCGGGCGTTGGCGATGGCCGCCTCGATCTTGGCGCGGTTGCGGACGATCCCGGCGTCCGCCAGCAGGCGGGTCACGTCGGCCTCGCCGTAGCCGGCGACCTTCTCGATCCGGAACTCGTCGAAGGCCAGCCGGAAGGCGGGGCGCTTGCGCAGGATGGTCAACCAGGAGAGGCCGGACTGGAACGCCTCCAGCGTCAGCCGCTCGTAGAGCGCGTCGTCGCCGCGCAGCGGCCGGCCCCACTCCCGGTCGTGGTAGACGGCGTAGTCCGGGGTGCTCGTGCCCCAGGCGCAGCGGGGCAGCCCGTCCGGGCCGGTCACCAGGTCAGTCACGACGTACACGGTAGGGCAGCCCACCGACAGCGGACCGCGGCCGGAGCGTCGCTCAGGGCAGCCGGCCCTGCTCCACCAGCCGGGCGAACTTCTTCAGCGCCTGGGTCAGGCCGAACTTGGAGCCGGGCCAGAGCACCGGCCAGGCCACCCGGCCGGCGGCTCCGCCGGGCAGGTGGAACCACTCGTGCCAGACCACCTGGGTGCGGTCCCGCTCCACCGGGGTGCAGCGCAGTACGCCCGGGCCGCGCAGCAGCTTGCCGAAGTGCACCACCCCGACCTCGTACGGCGCGTCGACCCGGACCACGCGCATCTCGTCCCGCAGCACCGCCGGGCCGAGCGCGGTGACCGCCTCGACCAGGCTGCCCTCGCCGCCGTCCCCTTCGACGACCCGCACGGTGGTGAAGGGAATCCAGTCGGACTGCCGCTCCCATGCGGTCAGCGCCGCGAAGACCCGCGGCGCGGGGGCGTTGACGATCACCGTGGCGGTGATCTCGCCGGCGCCCGGCTGGGCGGCGTCGCCCAGCCCGTCCGCGCCCTCCGGCCCGGTCACGCCGACTCCGACCGAACCACCGCGCCGTGTTCCCGGGCCCGCTCGTCGTCCCGGTCCACGCCGGCAGCCCCGTTGTCTGCGGCCGTCCCGTTGTCGGCGGCCGTCCCGTTGTCGTGGGTGGGCCGGCCGGTCGCGAACACGGGGTCGGTAACCGGCGCGTCGGCCGCGAAGGTCGGGGCGGCGGGCGGCCGGAGGTTGACCTCCCGGTCGGCGCCGGTCGGCTCGGTGGGGGCGCTCGCGGTGTCACCCTCGCCTCCCGCCGCCGGCTGCGCGGCGGCATCCGAGTCGGCCGCGACCTCGGCGTCGGGGCGGGGCTCGGCCGAGGCGCCGCTGTCCGTGGCGGCGGTCCCGCCAACGGTGCCGGTGGCGGCGGT
>NZ_QGGF01000017.1 GCF_003857015.1 Micromonospora globispora
GGCCCGCAGGCGCGGTGCCGCGGCCGCGTTGGCCAGCGCGGTGGCCTCGGCGCAGTCCGGGTGTACCGGCACCACCCGGCACGCGGTCGACTCGGCCAGCCAGGTCGCCGCGTCCTGCGGCGGGGCGCAGAGCACCATCGGCACCGCGGGCCAGTCGGCGGCCCGCCGGGCGGCGGCGGCGAAGACGGAGAGCGCCAGCCGGTCGGCGACCTCGACGTCGGCGAGGTCGACCACGAGCGCGTCCGGCTGGGCGGTCAGGCAGCGGTCCAGCACGGTGTGCACCGACCGCATGGTGGCCAGGTCCAGCTCGCCGGCGAGGCGTACCACGGTGACCGGCGATTCGTCGCGGACCTCGCAGCTGATCCGGGTCGACATGAGGCCCTCGTTTCCGTCTTGTCGCGAGTCTGCGAACTACCCGCCACCCGGCCGGACGAAACCGGACCACCCGCCCATCCGGCCCTGGTCAGCGGCGATTCGGATCACGTCGGGTGAGCAGGCCGAGGGCGATCATGCCGACCCCGAGCAGGAGGTGCAGCCAGTTGTCGGCGCCGTTGACCGGGACGAAGTTGGCCGCGCTGCGCTGGTCGACCACCAGGCCGTAGAGCCAGAGCACGAGGTAGATCGCGCCGCCCCCGACCAGGAAGGTGCGCGCCCCGGTCACCGTCCGGGACATCGCCAGCCCGGCGACGCCGAAGAGCAGGTGCACGACGTTGTGCAGCACCGACACCTGGAAGACGCCGAGCAGCCTGGCGTCCGACTGGTGCCCGGCGAGGGAGAGGCCGCCGAAATTACTGGTGACCCCGGGTACGAAGCCGAGCACCCCGATCAGCAGGAAGATCACCCCGACGCCGGTGGCCGCGCGGCGGACCGGTGCGCGGCCGTCGGCCGGATTGCGTCGAGCCCGGGCGTGCGCCATCGAGTTCGTCACGGCGGCCTCCTCACCTGCAAACGCGCCCGGTTTCCCGCCGGGGCCGGCGCCAAACGCCGCCCGGCCCGGCCCTCTACGGGCCGGGCCGGGCGATCGGAACCGGTCAGGCGGGCTGAAGCTCGCGGGCGGCGAGCTGACGGACCCGCTCGTACAGGCCGACGTACCTCTCGGCCATCATCGCCGGGGTGAACCGGGCGGCGGCCTCCCGCCGGCACTCGTCCGGGTCGAGCAGGCCGGCGGCGAGCACCAGCTCACCCAGCTCCTCCTCGTCCGTGGTGAGCAGTCCGGTGCGGCCGTGCTCGATCAGCTCCGGCAGGCAGCCGCGGGAGGTGGAGACCACCGGCGTACCCAGGGACAGCGACTCGACCACCGCGGTGCCGCCGGGCTCCTCCCAGCGCAGCGGGAAGAGCGACGCCCGGGCCCCGGCGACCAGGTCGTCGCGCTCCTGGCCGGCCACCGTGCCCACCCAGCGCACCAGGTCACCGTCGACGTGCGGCGCGACCTGGTCGTAGAAGAACCGGACATCCGGGTTCTGCCGGGCCTCGTCCCCGGCCGCGGCCAGGTCCTCCGGCCGGTGGTACGGCCCGACCGGGCCGGCCAGCACCAGCGGGAAGCCCACCTGCTGGGCCAGCCGGGCGCCCAGGTCCTGCCCCTTGCCGGGGTTGATCCGGCCCAGGATGACCAGGTAGTCCCCCTTCTCCACGCGCGGTCGCCGGTCGGCGCCGACCGCGAGCGGAGTGGACAGGTGCACATGCCCCACCGAGTGGTCCTGCAGCGCCTGCGGGGCGCGGGCCAGCTGGGAGGCGGAGACCCCGTTGACCCGGACCCGGTCGCCCCCGTCGAGGTTGCCGTAGAGCTCCGGGTGCTTGGCCAGGTCCCAGTGCAGGGTGTGCAGCACCGGCGGGCCGTCCGGGCCCATCGCCGCCATGGTGGCCAGCCCGACCGCCTCCACGTGGTCGTGCACCAGGTCGATGTCGTCGCGGGCGTGCAGCTCGCGCACCACTCCGTGCAGGTGTGCCTGGGAGATGCCGCAGACCTGGTTGTACGGCCGTTGCAGGGCGTGGAACTGGCCGTCCGGGAAGACCCAGATCTTCTCGTCGACGGGCAGGGTGCTGGTTTCCACCGAGGCGAGCACCACCCGGACGCCGAGGCGGCGCAGCTCCGGCACCAGGGTGGCCACCACGTTCTCGATCCCGCCGTAGCCGGGCGGCGGCACGGACAACCAGGGACCCGCGTTCATCAGGACGGTGAGACTCATCGTGCTGGGTTCCTCTCCTTGGCGGCGCCCCCGTCGGCCCTCCGCGTGCCAGCGACCGGCCCCTCGGACCGGTCGTCACCCGCCGGTCCGCTGGACCGACCGTCGTCACCGCTGCCCGGTGCCGTCACGCCGCGACCCGCCGCCGGGGCACCCGGTGCCGCAGCTGCGCCAGCGGGGGCCGCTCCTCGATGGAGACGTCGCTGACCACGATCTCCCGGTCGAGGTTGGGCAGTGCGTCGGTACCGCCCCGCCGGAACTGGGTCAGCAGCGCGGACGGGTCGCTGCCCGGGCTCGCCCAGCCGCGCCGCTGCAGGCGGGACCAGGCGGTGAGCATGATCTGCGCGGACATCCGGCCGAGCGCCGCGGTGTCCTGGTGGCGGTGCTTGCGCTCGCCGAGGTCCACCTGGGCCAGCGCGTCCAACCCGACCAGCTCCAGCAGGTCGATCAGCATTGCCGTCTCCACGCCGTACCCGGAGACGAACGGCACCTGCTCCAGCACCTCCCGGCGCCCGGCGTACTCGCCGGCGAGGGGCTGGACGAAACCGGCGAGTTCCGGCCAGAAGAGGTTGAGCAGCGGCCGGGCCATCAGCTCCGTCACCCGACCGCCACCGTCGATCTCCACACCGGTCGCTCCGACCAGGGGCCGGTGGTAGAAGCCCTTGACGAAGTCGACCGACGGGTCGGTCAGCAACGGTCCGATCAGGCCCGTGACGAAGTGCGGGCGGAAGTCACGCAGGTCGGCGTCGATGAACGCCACCACGTCGCCCTCGGCCGCCGCCAGGCCGGCCCAGAGCGCGTCGCCCTTGCCGGTCAGCTGGGGCAGCCCTCGGGTCATCGCGTCCTGGCTGACCACCTCGGCGCCGGCGGCACGGGCCACCTGGGCGGTGCGGTCGGTCGACCGGGAATCCACCACGATCAGCTCGTCGACCAGGGGAACCCGATCGATCAGGTGCTCCCGGATCGTCGACACGATCGCGCCGACGGTGGTCTCCTCGTTACGGGCCGGTAGCACCACGCTGACCCGGCTGTGGCCCTTGGCGCGCAGCAGCCGCCGCGCCGGCCAGTCCTCGGCCGAAGTGGTCCGGTACGTGGCCCAAGCCTCCACCACCGGTGACACAATCGCTTCTGTATCCCGCACAGGCACACCCCCAGGTTGTGGCGGTAAGGCGAAGACGGTTTTCCCAGAACCGACTCCGCGCTAACCGGATCATGCCTAACAGCTTGATCACGCCTGGTGCACCGACTGGTTCCCCGCTGATGAACGTTTGATTGCCTGCTCCTCAGGGGAGAGCACTTCGGAAGTCGTGGAACCGTGGCGAGAGGGTCGATGGATGCGCGCGTGCCGGGTGGGACTGGTAGGAGCCGGCGGGGTGGCGCAACGCCATGCCCGGGTGCTGAGCGGCTTCGAGGATGTGGAACTGCTCGGGGTGACCGATGTCGCCCGTGACGCGGCGGAGGCGCTCGCCGGGGCGCACGGCGCCCGGACCTTCGTTGATGTGGAGGAACTGCTCGCCGCCGGGCCGGACGCCGTGTACGTCTGTGTGCCGCCGTTCGCGCACGGACCGGTCGAGGAGCTGGTGATCGCCGCCGGTGTGCCGATGTTCGTGGAGAAGCCGGTGGCGGTGGACCTGGAGACCGCGGAACGGGTCGCCGAGCTGGTCGAGCGGCGCGGGCTGCTCACCGCGGTGGGCCACCACTGGCGTTACCTGCACATCGTGGAGCAGGCCCGGGAGCTGCTCGCCGATCGCCCGGTACGGATGGTCAACGGCGCCTGGCTGGACAAGGTGCCCCCGGTCGACTGGTGGGCCCGGCGGGAGCGCTCCGGTGGCCCGGTCGTCGAGCAGGCCGCGCACGTGCTGGACCTGATCCGGGCGCTGGTCGGCGAGGCCACCGAGGTGACCGCGTACGGCGACGGCAGCCCGCCGCCGGTGGACGGCGCCGACATCGACTCGGTGACCGCGGCGACACTGCGCTTCGCCAGCGGCGCGGTCGGCACCCTCGCTGCGGCCTGCGTGCTGGGCTGGAAGCACCGGGCCGGCGTCGAGATCCTCGCCGACGGGCTGGCGCTGTCGCTGGCCGAGGACGGCCTGCTGATCCGCGACGCCGACGGCCAGCGGCACCTGCCCGCCGACCCGGACGGCGCCCGGGTGGCCGTGGACCGCGCGTTCATCGACGCCGTCCGGGGGGTCGGCGACGACATCCGGGTGCCGTACGCCGAGGCGCTGCGGACCCAGCGGCTCGGCG
>NZ_QGGF01000470.1 GCF_003857015.1 Micromonospora globispora
GGGCTGGGCCGCGCCGGTGCCGGAGAGCCCGGCCGGGCCGGACCCGGCGCTGCCACCGCCGCCGAAGAAGATGCCGGCCCAGCCCTTCTTGAACACGCCCTCGGTAGGTGCCCTGCCGGTGCTCTCCGGCAGGAACGCCCGGGACAGGTCGTTCCACGTGATCATCGGGACGATCGCGTCGACCCGCCGGTCCTGGGCGGCCAGCAGCAGGGTCAGGCCACCGCCGTACGAGCCGCCGACCACGCCCACCCGGGGGTCACCGGGCGCATCGGTGCGGATCTCGGGGCGGGCGGCGAGCCGGTCGAGCAGCCGTTGCGCGTCCCGCACCTCGTAGTCGGGGCTGTCCAGATGAATCTCGCCGCCGCTGCGGCCGAAGCCCCGGGCGGTCCAGGTGAGCACCGCGTACCCGCGGCGGACCAGGTCCTCCGCGTCGGAGCGGACCGACTCCTTGGTACCGCCGAAGCCGTGCCCCAGCAGCACGGCGGGCACCTTGTGCACGGCGGAGGCGTCCGCCGGCAGGTAGAGGGTGGTGTCCAGGTCGACCGGCTGGTTGCCGTCCGGTCCGGAGCGGACGCTCACCATCGTCGCCTCGGTCCGGAAGTCGGGCCGCTGCGGCCGGGTCGCCCAGACCACGCCGGCCGTCGCCAGGACGACCACCACCGACGCCGCCACGATCCGTCGGCGTCGGGTCGCCAGGGCACGCCGGACCGACGCGGCCGACAGCGGTGATCTCATGCGGCACACGGTACGGCGCGGATCCTGAGCGTTACCTGAGATCCGCCGTACGTACGTCCGGTCGGTCCGTTCGGCGAACGAGTCTGATCAATGGCGCAACGTCCAGAACATCCCAGCGAGATGAATTCGGATCCCGTGAATTCACATCTTCACCCGCAAACCGCATTCCATCCGTTCATGACGCACCTGCCATCGAACGCTGTGTGGTGGCAAGGTCAACATGGTGTGACATCGCTGCAAGTGACATGAAGCTGACTCAGCGACGACGGTCCCGTCCGCGCGTGGGTCGACTAGTTTCCGGTCCGGTGGGCGGGACTGCGTCGGCGACCCCGGGCACCGTCACCAGTTTCCCGCCGTCGCCGGAGGAGACAGACCATGACCGTCCCCGCGCCGCGGGCCCGTCGCCGGCCCTCCGTACCGGGCCGGGTCCTGCCCCTGCTGCTCGTCGCGGCCCTGCTCGCCCCGGTGGCGCTGCTCTTCGCGCAGACCCACCGACTGACCGGGGACGACCGCGACCTGGCCGTCCGGGAACGGCTCGGCGTGCAGTACCTGCGCGCCCTCGGCCCGGTCACCGACGCGCTTGTCGACGCCCAGTCCGCGGCGGTCAACGGGCGGCCGGTGTCACGGGAGGCGCTGACCGCCGCCGTCGAGAAGGCCACCTCTGTGGACAGTGCGGTCGGCGACGAGCTGCGCAGCCACGAACGCTGGGCCGGGCTGCGCGCCAAGCTGGAGGCGCTGCCGGACCGGGGGCTCACCGACCCGCAGGCGGCCTTCGTCGCGTACGGGGAGGTCACCGACCTGCTGCTGGCCCTGCACCGGAAGGTCCGGGAGAGCTCGGGGCTGATCCGCGACCCGCAGTCCGATTCCTTCTTCCTCCAGGACGGCATCGGCGCCGACCTGCCCGAGGCGATGGTGGCGGCGGGACGCCTCGCCGACCTGACCGCCCTGGCCGCCCAGCGCCCGGCCGGCGAGCGCCTGAAGACCAGCTCCGAGCTGGCCGCCCTCCGGGTGGCCGCGCTCGCACCGGCCACCGACCTGGTCGCCGACCTGCGGGCCGCGGTGGACAACTCGGAGAGCACCGACCTCGGCTCCAACGTGCTCACGCCGCTGGACACCTACCAGCGCTCCGTCGAGGCGCTCGCCGCGCTCTCCGCGCCCACCGGCAAGTCGGGGACCGGAATCGGCCCCAGCCAGGTGGCCGCCGCCCGGCTCAACGCGCAGTCCGCCGCCACGCAGCTCCAGCCGATCATCCTGGACCAGCTCGACGGCCTGCTGACGGAGCGGATCGATCGGCTCGACCGGGACCGGTGGCTGGCCGTCGGCGCCGCCGCACTCGCCGGGCTGCTGGTCTGCGTACTGGCCGGGCTGCTCGTCGCCGCGTTCTTGCGGGCCCGCCGACGGGCCGCCGAGGAACAGCGGGACGACTCCGGTCCCCTCCCGGACGGCTGGCAGCCGCCGGCCGAGCCGCGCCAGCTCCAACCGGCCGGCACAGGCCGGGGCGGCGAACCCGAGCGGTGGGGGCCCTTCGATGCTGCTCGGTAGGCTGCGGATCCGGGGCAAGCTCGCCCTACTGGTGATCATTCCGCTGCTCAGCATGGTCGGGCTCGCCGTACCGGCGGTGTTCGACCGGGTGGCCGCCGCCCAGCGGGCCGGCGACATCGCCGACACCGTCCGGGTCGCCAGTCGGATCGGCAGCCTGGTGCAGGACCTCCAGCAGGAACGGCTGCTCTCGGTCGGCCTGCTGCTCGGCCGGGTCACCCGCACCGAACTGATCCAGAAGTCGAACGCCGTCGACGACCGGGTCGCCGACCTGCGGGCCGACCTCGGGGACCAGCTCTCCGGCGAGATCACCAGCGCCCTGGACGGGGTACGGAAGCTGGCCGACCTGCGGACCGCCGTGCTCGCCGGGCGGGCGGCGCCCACTCAGATCCTGGACGCCTTCGGCACCGTCGACATGGGACTGATCGAGGCGCTGCGGTTGCCGTTCGACGTGGACACCGACACCTCGGCCGGGCGGCAGGTGCTCGCGCTGGACGCGCTGCTCCGCGCCGACGAGGGGCTGGGCGCCTGCGCCACCCTCATCGTGCTGGTCAAGGCGACCAGCGACCCGAAGGTGTCCGCCGCCTACATCGCCTGCATGGCCGCGCTCCAGGTGGACAACCAGCGGTTCCGCAAGCTGATCACCCCGGAGCAGTACAAGCTGGCGCAGCTCGACGACGCGGCGGTGGCGGCCCGGACCACTCCGGCCTTCCTCACCGACAGCGTCAAGGATCCGGTGGGCGCGATCGCCGCGGTGCCGCTCGACGCGCTCTTCCCCTCCGTCCGCTCGATGATCACCCTCGGCCAGTTCGTGGAGAAGAAGATCGTCGCAGACGTCATCGCCGAGACCACCGCCGACCAGCGGAACGCCCTCACCGCCGCCTGGCTGGTCGGCGCCGGGGCGTCCGTGGTCCTGCTCATCGTGGTGCTGCTCAGCAGGGCCGTCGCCCGTACGGTGGCCCGGCCGCTGACCCGCCTCACCCGCTCCGCGGACCGGGTGGCCCGGGTCGCCGAGGCCGAACTGGTCCGGGTGATCGACGACGAGTCCGAATCGGTGCCACCGGTCCGGCTCGACCCGGTCGACGTCCGCGCCCGCGACGAGATCGGTGACCTGGCCCGGGCCTTCGAGCGGGTGCAGAGCACCGCCGCCCGGCTGGTCGAACGGCAGGTCCTCGGCCGGCGCAACGTGGCCCAGATGTTCGGCCACGTCGGTCGGCGTACGCAGAACCTGGTCGGCCGGCAGATCGCGCTGATCGACCGGCTGGAACGGCAGGAGACCGACCCGGGCCGGCTGCAGCACCTCTACCGGCTCGACCACATCTCCAGCCGGCTGCGCCGCAACGCCGGCAGCCTGGTGGTGCTCTCCGGTTCGGCCGGTACCGACGGCCACGTCGCCCCGGTGCCGCTCGCCGACGTGGTCCGGCTGGCCCTCGGCGAGATCGAGGACTACACCCGGGTGGACGTGCAGGTGCCGCCCGGGGTGTCCGCCGCGCCCGCGGTCGCCGGCGACCTGGTGCTGGCCCTGGCCGAGCTGATGGAGAACGCCACCGCCTTCTCCCCGCCCCACACCCGGGTGGTGGTGGCCGGTGAGCTGACCGACGGCGGCGCCCGGCTGACCGTGGTGGACCGGGGCATCGGCATGACCGAGGAACGGCTGGCCGAGGAGAACGCCCGGCTGACCCGGCGGGAACGGCTGGACCTCGCCCCGACCGAGGTGCTCGGGCTCTTCGTGGTGGGCCGGCGCGCCCGCCGGCACGGCTGGACGGTGGACCTGGCCGCGACCGCGGGCGGCGGGGTGACCGCCCGGCTAGACATCCCGTCGGCTCTGCTGGTGGTCCGGCGGCCCGAGCGGCCCGGCGCGACCGTGGCCCGGGCCGCCGTACCGTCCCCGGAGCGGCGCTCACCGAGGCTCGGCGACCTGCCCCGCCCGGACCGGACACCGGCCGCCGGGGCGACCGCACCGGCCGCCGTCGAGGACTCCCCCGGGTTCGATCGGGTGCTGCTCAGCCGGGCCACCCGGAGCATGGAGACCGGGGAGACCTGGGACGCCTTCGGCGCCGCCGGAACCGGGGACGAGGGCGACGCCCCAGCCGCGCCCGCCACCGGGCCCGTCGTCGGCACCGGCGCCGCTC
>NZ_QGGF01000709.1 GCF_003857015.1 Micromonospora globispora
ATCAACCGGCTCAAGCGCAACCGCGCCGTGGCCACCCGATTCGACAAGCTCGCCGTGCGCTACGAAGCCACCGTGCACATCGCCGCGATCAGCGAGTGGCTGTGACCGACTTCGACACAGGCTCTAGGCGCTCTTCACTGAGGGATCGCCCGGATCTGCCGCCGACCGGTGTCACAGGGCGCCACGAAGGGTCCGCGGTGTGCGCGATCCTGCCGATGAGCGTGTGTGCGCAAGGCCACGACGAGTCCATGAATGTGCCAACGCTGACAGCGTCGTCAGCTTTGTGCGTCGAGTGCTTGCAAGACCCGGAGGAACACCTGCCGGTCCGCCACTGACAACCGGTTGAGCAGTCGATCCTCCTCCTGCCGGATGGCCCGCCGCAATTTCGTATGTAGCCGGCGGCCGGCCGGGGTGAGTCTGAGGAGGTGTACCCGCCGGTCGGCCGGGTCCGGTTCGCGCCGGATGAGGCCGCGCTGCTGCAGGTCGTCGAGCACGCCGATGATGCGTGTCTTGTCGGCGCCGATCGTGCGAGCCAGTGCCGTCTGCGTGCGCAAGGGTGTTTCGTCGAGCGCGGTCAGCACGACGTAGCCCCACATCGACAGGCCTTGCGCCGTGAGTATCGGCTGCTCCATCGCGATGAGCCAACGACTCAGCCGCGTGACCATGGCGGCGAGGTCGGGCCGGTCGTCTTGGTCGCGAGGTAGTACAGCAGTCACCTCGAAGAACATACACCTTGACATATTGTACGCTCGGATAGACCGTAAGCGCATGCATATGATTCCCGACCTCCGCGTGGAGGACGAGGTGGCGGTACGGGCGAGCATGGCTCTGGTCGAACGCGTGCGCCCGGAGGACCTCGAACGACCGACGCCATGCGCCGGCTGGGACCTGGCCGGGCTGCTGGCTCACATGACAGCGCAGCACCGCGGGTTCGCCGCTTCGGCCGGTGGCCACGGCACGTATATGGACGTGTGGCGGGTTCGCCCACTCGGCGGCAGCCCCGCAGCGGACTACGCGGACGCCAGCGAGCAGGTCATCACCGCTTTCGCGGCGCACGACGTGCTTGAGCGGATGTTTGCCCTCCCCGAGTTCGGCGACGGGGTACGGGTGCCCGGTCGACGGGCAATCAGCTTCCACTTCATCGACTACGTCGTTCACGGCTGGGACATCGCCCGGTCACTCGCGCTGCCGTTCGCGTTGCCGGCGGATCTGCTGCAGACCGCGGTTCCCATCGCCGAAGCCATCCCCGACGACGACCGCCGGCTCGCACCCGGCACCGCCTTCGCGCCACGACTGCCCATACCCGACGACCGCGACCCACTGGAACGGATTCTCGCGCTGGTTGGCCGCTCCTCATCGTGGCCGAAGGACTAATCAGTGAGTCGACGTTCGAGCCCACCCCGGCCACCTCCCGGCGGGCAGACGGCGTCCTCATTTGCCGCCGACCGGGCGTCGCGCTGTGCAGCCATCGTGAGCGGCCATATTTGTCACCGCTATTGGGTCCCGCGACGCTCTACCCTCGACTGCAGAAACGGATGCACCAACCGACGGAGGAAGCGATGCCGAAGACGCTTCAGGCGAGCCGCACGGCGGTACTGGTCTGCCAGGGTCGGGCTGCCGCGGACGGTCTGATCGCTGCGGGCCGCTTCACCGATCCGACGGCCATGCCTCTGCTGCGTCCCGAGGAGCGTGAGCTGGTCCAGTGGGTACGCGACGGTGTCATACCCCGGCAGTGGCGGCAGCGGGTCGACTACGAGACGGTACGGGCCAACACCGAAGTGATCGTGCCCCGTACCGCTGCCATCGACGACGCCGTACGCGCCCACCGCAGCCCCCAGTTGGTGATTCTCGGCGCCGGGCTGGACGGCCGCGCCTGGCGAATGCCGGAACTCGCCGATGTGGCGGTCTTTGAGGTCGACCAGCCGGCCAGCCAGCAAGACAAGCGCGAGCGCGCCGCGGGCCTCTTCGGCAGCCCGCCGACGTTCGTGCCCGTGGACTTCCGCCACGAGCGGCTGGGCGAGGCACTGGCCGCCGCCGGGCACCGCGCTGACCAGGCAACGACCTGGATCTGGGAAGGCGTCGTGCCATACCTGACCGCCGCAGAGGTAGCCGCCACGGTCACCGCGCTCGCAGCCTGCTCAGCGCCGAACAGCCGGCTGATCGTCAACTATCAGACCCCTGCGGGAATCGCGAAGCTGGGCCGCCTCGCGGCGCGGGCGCTCATGGCATCTACCGGCCGGTCGAGTGTCTGGGCGAACGAGCCGTGGCGCTCGACGTGGACGCCCGAGGCGATGACCCGCCTGCTCGCCCGGCACGGCTACACCGTCACCAGCGACGAAGACCTACTCGGCACGGCAGGCGCGCTCGCGGTACCCATCCGCCACCGCATATCGCTCCGCCACGGCCGCGTGATGGTCGCTGACCGGGCCTGACACGCGGCGCCCTCCCGGAAGGCATATCCCCGATCCGACGTCTTCTTCTGTCGCGATCAGCTCGCTGGTGCTTCGACCACAAACGTTGGCGGGGTTGGTCGGGGTTGGGAATGTGTCGTATCGGTGGTGTTGGCTTCGATTTATGCCTCGCCGTCGGGATCCTGCCGCACCGCGGGTGGTGCATCGCACCGCGCGTGTCGCGTTGCGGGTGACGTCTGACAGCGGCGGCGGCGCTTCGGTCTGTTGCGTTCGGCCGATGACGTGTGGGCATGCGTACTGGAGATCAACGCGTGGCGGCGCCGGGACGCGCCGCTGGTCGGCTATCAGGAACTGTGTCGGGAGTTGGCGGCCTCGGGGCCGGGCGCCTTCGGCGAGCTGGACTCGGTCGGTGCCCGGTCGGTGTTGCGCCGGTTCTCCGATGGGTGGTTCGCCGCGGCGAAGCGCCGTAAGGACGGTGACCTGTCGGCGCGGTTCCCGCGTCGGCGGCAGGGGTTGGTGCCGGTGCGCTGTTATCACGGCACGTTCACCCTCGACGGGCGCCGAGTGCGGATCCCGACGGCCAAGGGCACGTCGCCGTTGTGGGTGCGCCTGGCGCGGGATCTGCCGTATCCGGTCGAGCAGGTGCGCTTCTGTGGTGATGGAGGCACGCCAGACATGCCACAACATCGCCCTCGCCGGCTGACGTCAGTCCGGCGCCGGGCAACGCCTTCACCGAGTTACGGGACGTCCCTTAGGCGTCTCAGGGTTCAGTAACGGCACGCAGGCTGCGAAGCCCTGACATGCCGCCGACCGCGTGGAGTGTAGTCGTGCTGTGCCCGGATTCGGCGCCGTGGGTAGCTACTGGTGCCGCCGCGGTCGCTGGCGTTTACTGCGTGGGTCGGACGATCAAGCCTGGAGATGACATGCAAACCACGCCGTCAGAGAGCCGCCCCCAGCATCCCGTTGTCATCTCGCATAAGGCCCAACGGGCGGCGGACCTTCAACTGCGGATCGCGGACGCGATCACCGCTTTCGCGGGGTCGATGCCGTTCGTCTACATTCACGCCGCATTATTCGGCATCTGGATGCTGTTCGTCGAGTCCGACCCGTGGCCGAAGCTCACACTGGTCGTCTCGTTGGAGGCCATCTTCCTCTCCACCTTCGTCATGATCGGCCAGAACCGGCAGTCAGCCTTCCAACAGGCCAAGGCAGATCATGACTTCAACGAACAGGAACTGGAACTCAAGACCAACACGGATCTGACTCGTGCCATCCATACGCTGACTATGGAGCTGCACCGGCGGCTGCTCGATAAGCCCGCCCAGTAGCGTGCCCGGAGTGTTTGTCGGCGAAAGCGGTAACCGCTCCTTCCGAGAGCCGCGGTGCCATCCTCTTCTGCCGCTCCGCGGGTGCTGGCGGTGACTGTGGCCGGTAACGCACCGTGAGGTATGACCCTCTCTCCTGCTTCCGGTCCCGGCGTCGTCTCTCCCGATCGCGTCGTGCTGCGTGCGGCGGTGTCTGCCTACCTCGGTCGGTACCGGGGTGCCGCACGGCTGCACACCGACTCCGACCTGCGGATTTTTCTGGCCTGGTGCACTACGTAACCAGGATCTGGATCCGTTGTCGGCCGCACGCGCGGACATCGAACGGTACGTGCGCTGGCTTCAAAATGTACGCCGCTTCCAGCCCTCAACCGTCTCCCGCCGCCTGTCGGTGGTGGTCGGCTTCTACCGCGTCTGCGTCATCGACGCCATCCTGGCGCGCTCACCGGCCGACTACGTGCGCCGTCCGGTGGTGCCGTTACCTAATGAGTTCTGGGAGTGAGCCATCCGGCAAACTCCTGGTGGGTAGGTAGCCGCCAGTTGGTGAGCACTCGTCGTTCCTGGACATCGAGTCCTGATGAAAGATCGTGCCCCGGCTGGTCGGTGTG
>NZ_QGGF01000504.1 GCF_003857015.1 Micromonospora globispora
CGAGCAGAACCGGCACCGGCTCTCCAGAGCCGGGAACCGGCGCATCAACCGGGCGCTGCACATCATGGCCATCGTCCAGCTCCGCCGTGACACCGAAGGGCGCCGCCACTACCGGCGCAGACTGGCCGCGGGCAAGACCCCGATGGAGGCCCTACGGGCACTGAAGCGGCGGCTGTCCGACATCGTCTACCGGCAGATGGTGGCCGACGCGAAGCTGCTCAGGACGGGCCCGGGAGGACACGCGGGGGCGACTCTAAAATCCAGCGCGGCCGACCTGAACCCCGAGATCGACACTTCGGAAAAGTCACTTCCCGGACCCGCCACACCCCAGCCTAGAACAACCCACGCCGCGGCCTGTTGACACAGAGGGGAGATCCGGGCATGTGATCATGGCGGCGCAGGCGGCTAGGGTCGGGGTACCGCGGCACGTCGGTGCTGGAACAGAGCGAGTTGGTAGTGGACCGCGGCCGTGACGCGGTCGTAATCTGCGGTGGCCAGCAGGTCGAGCAGTGCACCCCTGAGCACGGCGAGGGCAAGGGTGCGGCGGCGGGCGCCCTCCTCGCTGTTCCTCTCGCTCGGGGGCTGGCATGCGGCTAGGACGGCGAGCCAGTCGCTCACCGTGGTGGCGGCGAAGCCATCCCACACTCCGTCGGGTTCGATCAGGGAGCGGGCGTACGCCTCGGCCCACAGCTTCAGCAGCTGCCGATGCTCGTCGGCGGCGAGCCACGCCCAGACGCGCTCGACGGCGGCGGCCAAGCCGATGGCCGTCGTGTTGCTCGGTTCTCGGATGTGGTCCAGCATCGCGAGTTCGTCGACGCGGGCGCGCGCCAACAACTCCCGCAACAGGCCGTCCTTGTTCCCGAACAGGAACATGAGCACCCGAGGGCTGGAGCCGATCGCCGCAGCCAGCGGACGTAGTGACAGGTCGACCAGGCCGTGCGCGAGGGAGTGCCGGTAGGCGGCTTCCAGCAGTTCAACCTTCCGCGCGGACGCGATTGTGGGCTCCTCGGACACGGGCGTAGCCTACCTCCACTGAAACAGTCGTGTCAGTGCTGTGGAAAGGGCTTCCTGATGACGCAGCAGAACCAGCCGCCGGCGAACGTGACCGTCCGCCGGGCCGACCACCCCGGGGACCTGGGATGGGTGGTGATGGCCCATGGTGAGATCTACGACCGGCAGTTCGGTTGGAACACCGACTTCGAGGCGCTGGTAGCCAGGATCGTCGGCGACTTCGCCACCGGCCACGACCCGGCTCGCGAAGCGGCCTGGATCGCCGAAGTCGACGGCGAACGCGCAGGATGCATCTTTCTGGTCTCGGGCGACGAACCCGAGACGGCCAAGCTGCGTATCCTGCTGGTCACTCCGGCCTCCCGCGGCCTCGGCATCGGCACCCGCCTGGTCGACGAATGCCTCACCTTCGCCCGCGACGCCCACTACCAGCGTGTCGTCCTTTGGACCAACGACGTACTCCTGTCCGCACGCAGGATCTACCAAGCCTTCGGGTTCACCCTCACCGACGAGGAACGGCACCACAGCTTCGGCCACGACCTCGTCGGCCAGAACTGGACCCTCGAACTGGACCAGCCAAGCCCGACCGTCAGGTAACGAGCCGACACCCGCACTTTCGGCACGTCCGGACCGTCCTGCCTCGTCGCAGCCCGCCACGCTCGGTAACGCGCGGTCGAGGCCCCTTTAGCAAACAGCGCTGCGGGTCGCGGCCGGTCAGAGGAGGCCGGCTTCGCGAAGCAGTTGGCCGACCTCGCTGTCGTCGAGTCGGGCGATGAGCCGCTTGCGCAGCGCTTCGGGACCACGAAGGTGCACCGGCTCGCCGTCACGGAGCCGAGCGGTCGCAGCAAGCAGGCTTCGGACGTCGTAGGTCGAGCCGAACACCTCGGGCACGCCGCGCTCGATGTCGAGCAGCTGGTAGGCCGCCTCCATGCCGGTGCGCACGGAGTACTCGGTGGTGAAGATGCAGTCGCGCGACGTCTCGGCGAACTGCCCGATGAAGGCGAAGTTGGTCGCACCCTCGGGTACGACGTCGGGGCGGTCGCCGGCCTTGCGGGGCAGGAAGAACGAGGTGACATAGGGCATCATCACCGGCACGCACTTGGCGCCGGTCGCGGCCAGCTCGGGGATCTCCTCGACGGGTACGCCGAGGTGGTAGAGCCACTCCTGGGTGATCTCCTCGCCGGTGCACTCGGCCATGGTCTTCCGCACGTAGTCGCCGGGCCGGTCGACGAACAGCGAGTAAATCCAGACCACGATTTGGTCCTTCGGCTGCTGCTTGAAGTGGGGCTGCCGGTTGACCGTCCAGCTGAGCAGCCAGCGGGAGTCCCGGGCGGTGACGATGCCGCCGGTGACGACGCGGCCGCTGAAGGGATCCCGCTTGGCGATCTTGCGGATGTACTCGGGGATCCGCTCGTCCAGGGTCGTGACCGTCGCCGACTCCCACTTGCTCTGGTCGATGCTCGAGCAGAAGACCTCGGGGCGGCCGAACGAGGGATCCTTCCGGGCGACGCGCTTCCAGAGGTCCCACGCGGAGGCGGGGCCGCGATTGAGCTTCGCCGGGGTGTGGTGGTCGCCGTTGTCGGAGTTGTCGACCAAGGACCCGATCGTCATGAGGACGAAGTCGTCGTCGGTGAGGTCGACGCCGCCGGGTTGGCCCTGGTGGACCCACTGGATCCGGGTGGCCTTCTTCCGCTTGGCGGTGATGTCGAAGTCGACGTCGGTGACGTCGGTCTCGAACTGGAACCTGACTTCCTGGTCCATCAGCCAGCGGGTCATCGGCAGGACCAGCGACTCATACTGGTTGTACTTGGTGAACTTCAGGGTGGAGAAGTCCGGCAGCCCGCCGATGTGGTGGATGAAGCGGTGGAGGTAGAGCTTCATCTCCAGCGCGCTGTGCCACTCCTCGAAGGCGAACATGGTCCGCCAGTAGAGCCAGAAGTTGCTGTCGAGGAAGTCACGCCCGAACACCTCGTTGATCCGTTTGCCCTCCATCTCCTCACGTGTGGCGAGGAAGACCTTGATCAGCTCCTTCTGGGCCTTGTCGTTGAGGGTGAACAGGCCGTCGGTGCGGGCGTCCTGCCCGCGGCTCTCGGTGACCCGCTGCAGGCTGTAGTTGGGGTCGTCCTTGTTGAGCCAGTAGAACTCGTCGAGCACCGACGCGCCCTCGACCTCGAGCGACGGGATGGACCGGAAGCAGTCCCACAGGCATTCGAAGTGGTCCTCCATCTCGCGGCCACCCCGGATCACGAAACCGCGCTTGGGCTCCTTGATCCCGTCCAGGGCCCCGCCGGGAAGCTTGAGCTTCTCGAGGATGGTGATGTTCTCGCCGGGTACGCCGCCGTCGCGGATCATGAAGACCGCCGAGGAGAGGGACGCGAGTCCCGCGCCGACGAACCACGCGTGCTTGCGTTCAGCCCCGTCCGGGACGCGAGGACGAGCGAAGGCTTCGTAGTTTCCGCTGCTGTAGTACATGAACCCCTCCCAGGATTCGGGGTGTGTGCGCGGCGACGAGGCCGGCCGCGCGGGTCAGGGGTGCGGGACGAACCGGAGCGGGCCTCGCCGGCCGCGCTCGAACAGCCGGACCGGCTGAGCCGCCACGATCATCGAGTGCATCGGGACCTCCATCTCTTCTGACTTTACTCAAAACCGAGTGCATTCAAGATTGAGTCGGCTATGATCTGGGTCATGGCAGTGGAGACCGGACGGGTCGCCGGGGGCCGCCGGGAGCGGAACAAGGCGCAGAAGCGCGGTCGGATCCTGTCGGCCGCCCGTCGGCTCCTCGCTGAGCAGGGCTACGCCCGCATGACGATGGCGCAGGTCGCGGAGGGGGCCGACGTCGCGATCGGAACCGTCTTCCAGTACGCCGCCACCAAGGCGGAGCTCCTGATGATGGTCACCGCAGATCGCTGGTCCCAAACAATCCCGGCGGTGATCGGCGCGGTGGGGCGCGATGCCGAGCCGGTCACCGTCGTGTGCCGCCTGCTGGAGCCGTTGCTCGAAGCCTCACGCGACGAGCCCGAGAACACCATGGCCATCGCCCGGGAGTTGCTCTTCGGCGCCCCCGGGCCGCACCGCGAGGCCGTGGTCCAGTTGGTCGCGGACCTCGAGGACGCGGTCGCCGGTGTGTTCCGGGCCGCCGGAGCGGGCGAGCGGGCCAACGCCGCAGCCCGGCTGGTGGTGTCCGGCGGCATGCTTGAGGTCAACCGCACCCGCACCGGTCGGGCCAGCGGCGACTCGGTCGAGGCCCGGCTGACCGAGCTGATCGAGGTTGCCCTGCGGGGCGCCCGGGGTGGCTAGTATTCCAACGTCACCTGATCTCTCGGCTGTTGTAGTGGTCGGGGATGCCGGCGGCGGCGAGGCGGTCGGGCTCGGGGCAGCAGCCTCCACGAACTGCTCGGCAGTCCGACGTGGCTTCGCCAGTACGAACCGGTCAGCGACGCGCGTTTGAGCTGTCTGTTGCCGCGGCGGGCGGGGTGTTCACCGCGGACGCTGGTGCGGGAGCGGCGGGTGACCGGCGCCAAGCCGGCGTAGGCAGCCAGCCGCGGAACAGGTCCAGAGCCCAGCCGGCCGCGATGTACGAAGGCGCGGAGATCCCGGCCAGGCGGCGTGCGACATCGAGTGGCCTCCAGCATTCCGCCCAGCAGGGTTCGAGTGCCTCGACGCCGAAGGCCGATACCTCAATACCGCCGCTAGTACGGCACGGCGCTGTCGCGGCTGCTGCCCCGCCCGCGCTGGTCGGTGTTCTTCGTAACCCCTGCCACGCTGCTGCGGTGGCATCGTGAACTCGTCACCCGGCGGTGGACGTACCCGCATGCCCGGCCAGGCCGGCCACCGGTCGACAAGCAGGTCCGCGACCTGGTGCTGCGACTCGCGGCGGAGAACCCGACCTTGGGGCACCGCCGGAGCCAGGGAGAACGGCGTGGAGTGGAACGTGCGAGTCTCCAACCTGGAGCAGCCGCACGTCATCGACACGTTCACCGCCACGTTCGAGGACTACTCGCACGACCCGGCGTTCGAGGCAACGGTGCCGCCTTGCGGACGCCCACGTTGCTCGCCGCGATGTCGATCGGACCGAGCTCGTCGTGCACGGCGTCGACCATCCGCGCCGCCAACGCGTCGGGGTCGGACACGTCCGCCATGACGCCGGACGCTGTCCCACCGGCCGCGCGGATCTCCTCGACGACGACGTCCACCCCACCCCGTTCACGGGAACCGTTGATCCCCACATCTGCACCGTGAGCAGCCATGCTTTGGCTATGGGACCTGGATGTTCTGCCCCGACCCCGGTCACCAGGGCGACCTTCCTGGAGAGCCTCGACCGATCTAGCTCATTGCGTTCCATCACTTCTTCTCTCGTTCACCTGCCTGCTCCAGCGCCTGTCGAACAACTCTGTGGGCTTCTCGGACGTTCTCCGCCAGGGTCCTGGGGACGTAGGCGTCGCCGACCTGAACGATCCGCACCCCGGGCACCTCGAGCGGGTCGCGACCCCGGTAAGACCCGGCGGAGACCACCGTGCCCTCCGGACCCAGCTCCACCGCGCGCCCGGAGAGCGCGCGCACCCCCACCAGCTGTCCGTTGGCCGTTCCGGTGACCGCTGTCTGGGTGGCGACGACGACACCGGCGAGATCGAGACGACGCGAGATGCCGAAGGCACTCACCATGGCGACGCGGCGGGCCGGCGCCGGGCGAGGTGTCACCAGGACCACGCGGTGGCCGCGCTGGGCGAGCCACTCCGCGAGGGCGTACACGGGCTCGTCGTCGACGGCGTCCAGGAGGTAGACGTCCTCGTCGAGCGACAGTCCACCTGCCAGCACGTCCTCGACCGGCACGGCGTCCACACCCGAGATGACCGGTGGAGCGGGCAGCCGGGATCGGGCGTCGACGACGAGGGCGGCTGCGGACAGGGCCGCCGGGTCGGGCTCGGAGCCGAGGCGGATGTCGACCCCGAGGTCGGCGAGCTCGTTCTGCCACCAGTCCACCGCCCGGCGCTGATCGGCACGACCAGGGATGCGGGCCTCCAGCGCCAACCGGCCGCCGAGATAGCCGGCCTCCTCGTGCAGCTCCACCCGATGACCGAGGGTGGCTGCCACCCGGGCGGCCTCGAGACCGGCCGGTCCCCCACCCAGGACGACGACGAGGTCGGGCGCCGACCTGACCTCGGGTTCGAGGTCGGCGATCTCCAGCTCGTGTCCCGTCCGGGGGTCGTAGAAGCACTCGACGCCTCGCTGCTCGTGCAGAGCAGCCCAACAGGCGTTGCAGAAGGTACAGGGCCGCACGGTGGCCCCCACTGCGTCCCGCCGGACCAGGTCAGCGTCTGCGAGCAGAGGTCGCGCGAGGCCGATGAGGTCTGCCGTCCCCTCGTCGATCAGCCGGTCACCGACCGCGAGGTCAGGGATCTTGGCCAACGCCATGATCGCCACCTCGGGTGGGACCACGTTGCGGATGCCGCGAGTGAGGTGCTCGAACGGCGTGTCCGCCCAGCTCATGTCCGGCGAGTGCCGCTCGAGACTGGGGCCGTAGCGCGACTGGGACACCGCGATGTAGTCGGGATCGGCGACTTCACACACGTGTGCCGCCACCTCTTGCGCCTCGGGCAGCTCGATTCCTCCCGGCGCGTACTCATGAGCCGTCAGCTTGATGCCGAGGATGAAGTCGGGGCCGCAGGTCGCCCTGATGCCTTGCAGCACCGCTGTCAGGAACGCGGCCCTCCCCCGCAGGTCGCCTCCATAGGCGTCGGTGCGGTGGTTCGACATCGAGGAGAGGAACTGCGCCGGGAGGTAGCCGTGGGCGGCGTGCACCTCGACGCCGTCGAAGCCGACGCTCTGCAGGCGTCGCGCAGCGTCGACGTAACCGTCGATCACCTCCTCGACCTCGGCGACGGTCATGGCGTGCGGCACGGTGCCCGACAGGGGGTCGGGCGTCGCGGAGGGCGCCCAGGCGATACCTTCGGGCGTGTAGAGGCTGGAGGCTCCGACGTGCCAGAGCTGACCCACCACGACGGAGCCTGCGGCGTGGATGTCGACGCACAGCCGCTCGTAGCCGTCGACATGAGCGTCGTCCTCGATCCTGGGCACGGCCCGGAAGGGCCGGGACGAGGGGTGGACCGCCAAGCCGTCGGTGACGATCAGTGCGGCACCGCCGCGGGCGCGGCGCACCAGGAATTCGCGCTGTGCGTCGCTCAGGGCCGTCGGTCCGTTGAGGCCCGTGGTGACCGAGGCGAACGCCACCCGGTTGAGCAGGGCTCTGGATCCGATGGTGATCGGCGTGTGTACCGCCGCGGACCGCCCTCCGTCGGCCGACGTCGATGCTGGGTTCAGACGCATGGGTGACTTTCCTTCCAGGTTTCCGAGCGGTACAGGGCTGGGACCAGTCGGTACTCGACCAGGTTGTCGGCCGGTCGGCCGAGGACGACGTAGCCGATGATTTTGTCGACCTCGTGCTCGCGGCCTATGTCGGCGAGACGGTGCGGTCCCGTCCCGCAAATTCGGGACGGGACCGCAAGACACCCTGGTCTCGTTGTCGCGGACTACCCGACGGTGCTCGCCACCGCCGGGGCGTTGGCAACCGCTCCGGCCGCGGGAACGCTGCTGGTCGAGCGTGCGAAAAGCAGGACGACCGCGGGGATGAACAACGCCACTGACCACAACCAGAAGTTGGCCGCGGGAGGGAGAGCGGCCGCGGCCACCCAGCCGCCGGCCGCAGTGAGGAAGATCCCGCCGGTGCGGCCGACTCCAAATGCGAGGCCGACCATCGTGGCGCGAACTGCCGCCGGGTGCGAGTTCGCGATGAAGCCGTTCATGATGTAGATCGTGTTCAGGAAGCCCAGCGCGAAGACGAGCACGTAGACCAGCGCGGCGACCTGCAACGCGGCTCCGATGAGCAGCAGGGTCGCTGCTCCGCCGAAGCAGCCGATGACGACGATCAACTTGGGGTTGGTCCGGTCCTGCAGCCACCCGCCGACGAGACCTCCGACGATGGCGCCGGCGAAGGTGGTTACCGAGACGAGCAGGGCGCTGGTGATCTCGAAGCCGCCGAGGACGAGGTACTGGGGCAACCAGGTCGATGTCAGGCCGAGCGCGACCCCCATGATGAAGAACTCGGCAATGAGTAGCAGCACGGTTCGCGCCACTCTCGATCGGTTGAACAGGTACCGCAGCGCGTTGCTCCGGGTTCGCTCTCCGTCGGAAGCCATCGGCGCGACGGTCTCGTCGAGCTCGATCCCGTATCTGTCAGCGATCGTCCTCGCCTCATCCGCTCGGCGCGTCAGCAGATACGTCGGCGACTCGGGGACGAACTTCCCGACCAGCGGCACGAGCACAATGAGCGGGAACAGGCCACCAACGACGAAGAGCCAACGGAAGTTCGCGTGGGGCAGGATCAGAGCGCCACTGAGCGGGGCAAGCAGGCCTCCCACGGCGGTTCCCATCAGCAGGACCGTGTTGTTGAGGTGTCTACGGCCGGGCGGGGAGAACTCCGAGACCAACACGATCATGACCGGGATGATCCCGCCCAGGCCGAGGCCGCCGAGGAAGCGGAACGCCCCGAGCACGGCCGCGTTGGGCGCCAGTGGCACGATAGCCGTAAAGATGGAGAAGAAGAGCAGGTTCAGGATCAGCATCTTGCGGCCGCCGATCCGGTCGCGGAGGGAGCCGGACAGGATCGCGCCGATCAGGAGGCCGAGCATCTGAATGCTCGCCACGACGCCCGCAGTGGCCGCCGTGAGTCCCCATTCGTGTTTGGCAAGGATCACCGGCAGCGCCGCCGACAGCACCGTGAGGTCGTAGCCGTCAGCCACGGCGATCACGGTAACGAGTACGAGCAGAGCGGCGAAGCTAGCTTTCTGGGTGGGTTGGGACGTGCTCTTTTCCATTTCCACTAACCCTCTTTCATCCAGTGATGTCTACGGATGGGGATGTGGTGACTGAACGCGTAGGGCTAGAACATGAACTCGCCGCCGTTGACGTGCAGTACCTGTCCGGTGACGAATCCAGCAGCGGGCGAGGCCAGGTAGAGACAGGCCTCGGCGATGTCGTCGACCGCCCCGAAGGTTTTGGTCGCGATGCGTCCGCGGAGGGCTTCCACATCGATGTGCGCGTAGTCCTCGGGGTTGCGTTCCGTCTCGATCGCGCCTGGTGCCACGGTGTTCACGGTGATCTCGTACCGCGAGTACTCCCGGGCGATGGCCTTCGTGAGACCGTGCATTCCTGCCTTCGCAGCGATGTTCGCGGCGCGGTTTTCGATGTGGCCCGTCCAGCCGTCGTAGCCGGAGATATTGATGATGCGACCACGCCTGCGCTCACGCATTCCTGGTAGGACGGTGCGCGCCAGGTAGAACACCGAGTCCAAGTTCGTGGCGAACGTCGATCGCCAGTCCTCGATGGTGATGTCCTCGAACTTCTTGGCCTTGCGGACGCCGACGTTGTTGACGACGATGTCGACCGGGCCCAGTGTGCTGGTGGCCCGCGAAACCATGTCGGCAACTGCGTCGGGGTCTGAAACATCGGCCATCGCCGGCATGGCCTTTCCGCCCTTGCTCTGAATCTCCTCGACGACCGAGTTGACCGCGTCGACATTGCGGGAGCCGTTGACGACAACCGCAGCACCCTCGGCAGCGAAGAGAAGGGCGATTGCGCGGCCGATGTTCCGGCCGGCGCCCGTAACGACAGCAACCTGTCCGTTCAGGCGGCCTTCAGGCATGACTTACCTCCCACACCTTGCGAAGCGATAGCCCAGCTCCCGTCTTCTTGAGAGGAGCCGATCCGGCGGTGGTCAAGATTGCCCAGGCGCTGCCGCAGTGGAGCTCGGATGACTCCGGCGTGTCGCTGGGTGGAACGTCGTGTTGACCAGTGGTGTGAGGAATCTTGCTCGGGCACTACTGCGATGTCAAGACTGTTACTTGGTCATTGCCAGACGGCGCGGACCGGTCTCCCAGATCCGCTACCACTGGCGGTGCGCACGGCGTAGCGGCGGGTGGGTTGCCGGTTGGCGCGGCTTGGTGGGCGTCCGGGTCCTGGCCCGGGTGGGTGTCAGTGCGCCGGCGGGGCAGGCTTCGACACAGGCCTAGTCGGTGAACGTGTCCGTGATCGCGCGCGCGGTGTCTCGAACCCAGGCGCCCCACTCCGGCACGCGCGCGGGTTCGAAGCGTACGTCGGGCATCGAGATGGTGACGGCGGCGACGGGTCGTCCGCCGGGACCTGCGACCGCAGCGCCCACGGCGCAGACGTGTGGCCGGTTTTCGGAGATGTTGACCGCGTAGCCCCGTTCCTTCGCCTCCAGCACCTGGTGCATCAGATGCCGCGGGTCGGTGCTCGTGTTCGGCATGACCTTCTCCAACGGACGCGCCAGGATTCGCTCGACCTCGTCGAGCGGGAGCATGGCCAGCACCGCCTTGCCGCTCGCGCTGGTGTGCAGCGGCGTGCTGGCGCCGATGGCGTTGAAGGTTCGTACGGGGTGGATCGAGTCGACCCGGTCGATCAGCACCATCTGGACATCCCGGTCGAGCACCGAGAAGTGGATCGTCTCACCGGTCCGGGCGCCCAGGGCGGCGAGGTGGAGTATCGCCGCCTCGCGCAGGGTCTTCCACGGGGCGCCGGTCCGGGCGAGCGCGAGCAGCCGAGGGCTCAGTCGCCAACGGGTCGTGGGATCGCTGGACATCTCCGCCCAGCCCTCCTGGCCGAGCGTGCGTAGCAACCGCTGCACGGTCGACTTGGGTAGGTCGATCAACCGCGAGAGCTCGCCCACCCCGATGGGCCGATTCTGCACCGCCATCACCTCGAGCACCCGGAGCCCGCGGATGAGGGTCTGGGTGCCGGCCGGGCCTTGCGCCGCCGGCTCGTCAGGTCGCTCGGTCGCGGGCATCATCCAGTCTCCTCGATCAGGAGGTCGGGGCCCGGTGCGGACCCCGTCCGGAGCAATTCGGCTGCGCAAGCGTACCGCTACGCAGCACAACCGTGTCACCGGCCATGGTCGCGCTCGGTCTTTCGGCAGGCCGCCCGCGAAGCCCGGTCTTCGAAGGGGTCCTGCGGCGCTGAACCGAGGAGATCGTTTAGACCACCCGGAGGGCTTGACACCGCGCGTCCTCGCGCCAAAGACTGTGCGGACCAGCTAGAGGCACACCGTCTCACTGAATGACACGGAGTCGTCGATGACAACGTTCGATCTGGCGAGCTGGCCGGTGATTTCGCGCGGCACCTTCTTCGAGGACCACGTCGTCGGCCGCGTTTTCGACCACCACTGGGGCCGCACCGTGCACGCCTCGGACAACATCGCGTTCACCACCCAGACGCTCGCGTTCAATCCCGTGTACTTCAACCGCGATGCCGCAGCGGCCGCAGGCTACCCCGATGAGGTCGTCAACCCACTGCTGGTCTTCACGGTGGTATTCGGACTCAGCGTCGAGGACCTCAGTGAGCGGGGCGGGCCCTTCCTGGGGGCGAACGACATCCGACACCTCCGCGCGGTGCATCCGGGCGAGACCCTCTACGCGTCCAGCACGGTCGTCGAGGCGCGCACCTCGGAGTCGCGGCCCGACACCGGCATCGTCACCTGGCACACCGTCGGCCGGGATTCCTCCGGCAATCCGGTCATCGACTTCCGGCGTACCAACCTCGTACGCAAGCGCGCCGCCAATCCCGAACCGGCGGCCGTGCGGGAGGGCTTCGCCGAGGACTTCCAGGTGGGCGACCGCTTCCGCCACGCGCGCTCGCGTACCGTCACCGACCTCGATCTCAACGGCCTGACCCTGCTGGTCATGAACACCGCCGCCGGCCACTTCAGCGACCAGGAGATGGCCGAGACGCCCTTCGGCGAGCGGATCAACTTCGGCGGCCTCACCCTCGCCCTCACCATCGGCCTCGCCACCCAGGACACCAGCGGCCAGGCGATTCGCGAGGTCGGCCTGGACGACGTCAGGTTCGCCGTACCCGTCCGGCGCGGCGACACCATCGGCGCCGCGACCGAGGTGCTGGCCGTGGAGCCCGATGGGGACGGAGCCGACGTGACGTTCCGCCACCTCGGCGTCAATCAGCGCGGCGAGATCGTCTGCCAGGTCACCCGCACCGTCCGCGTACGCACGCGCGCCGCGCAGCCCAGCGAGGGCTTCTCCGCGCTCGCTTCCCATGCCCCGATCGGAAGGTGAACGACCCCGTGAACACCCTGCGTCCCGCACGTCCCCGTCGTTCCTGTCTCGCTGTCCCCGGAAGCAGCGAGAAGATGCTGAAGAAGGCTCAGGGCCTTCCGGCAGATCAGGTGTTCCTCGACCTTGAGGACTCCGTGGCTCCGATCGCGAAGCCGCCGGCGCGCGCCAACATCATCCAGGCGCTCAACCACGGCGACTGGTCGGGCAAAACCCGCGTCGTACGGATCAACGACGCCGACACCAAGTGGGCACACGAGGACGTCCTCACGGTCGTCCGCGGCGCGGGCGCCAACCTCGACTGCATCATGCTGCCGAAGGTCGAGCGCGTCGCGCACATCCACTGGCTCGACGTCCTGCTGACCCAGGTCGAGCGCGAACTGGCGCTCCCAGACGGCGGGATCGGCATCGAGGCGCAGATCGAGGGACCGGCCGGGCTCAGCGAGATCGACGCGATCGCCGCCGCGACCTCTCGGACCGAAACGCTCATCTTCGGCCCGGGTGACTTCATGGCCGCGATGAAGATGCCCGCCCTGACGATCGGCGTCCCGGGCGCCACCGGGTACGACCCCTTCGACACCGTCCTGATGACCATCGCGATGACCGCCCGCAAGTACGGCCTGCAGGCGATCGACGGTCCGTTCGCCCTGATCAAGGACACCGAGGGGTACCGGGCGTCCGCCGAGCGGGCCGCCGCCTACGGCTACGACGGCAAGTGGGTGCTCCACCCCGGCCAGATCGACACCGCCAACACGGTCTTCGCGCCCAGCCAGGATGACTACGACAAGGCCGAGCTGATCATCGAGGCGTACGCACACCACACGTCGGCGTCGGGCGGCGGCGTCGGCGCGGCCATGCTCGGCGACGAGATGATCGACGAGGCCAGCCGCAAGGTCGCCCTGGTCACCGCCGAACGAGGCCGCGTCCTCGGGATGAGCCGAACGACGTACTTCGATCCGACCGCCTGAATCCGGTGCCGCCGAAAACCACCGTGACTCCGCCGGCCACACTCGTCCGCCGAGCGGCAGCCGCACTGGCACCGATTCCGCCTCGACGGTTGAGGAGGAGAGAGAAGATGACCGCCACCTTCGACCACCGGATCAGCCCATGGAGGGCACTATGACCCTGCTGACCCCAGCCCAGGAAAAGCTTCGGGACGAGGCTCGCGAGTTCGTGTCGGCGGAACTGCTGCCCGTCGCCAACGAGCTGGACCCCAAGCAGGCGGACATTCCGTGGTCGACCATCGACCGGATGGCCGAGCTCGGCTACTTCGGCATCCTGATCGACCGCGAGTACGGTGGGCTGGGCCTCGGCATGACCGAGTACTGCCTGGTCACCGAGGAGCTCGCGCGGGGCTGGATGAGCGCCGCGAGCGTCATCGCCCGCGCCAACGGCACCGGAGCCGCGCTCGCCGACCCCGACCGGCGTGCCGACATTCTCCGCCGCCAGGCCGCGGGAAAATTCATCTCGGCCGGGGCGTTCAGCGAGCCCGAGGCCGGATCGGACATCGCCGCGGTGTCCTGCCACGCCGAACGTCGCGGGGACGTCTACATCCTCAACGGTGTCAAGCGCTGGTGCGGATGGGCGGAAGCGGCCGACGCCATCCTCATCCTGGCCCGAACCGCGCCCGGCCGCCGGGACGGCCTCGACGTGTTCCTCGTGGAGAAAGAGCGCGGCGCGTTCCCCGAAGGCATCACCGGCACCCCGATCCCCAAGATCGGCTACCACGGGATCACCTCGTGGCAGCTGACCATCACCGACCTCGAGGTGCCCGCGAGCAACCTGCAACTCGCGCCGGACGGGAGCACGGGCCAAGGCTTCGCACTCTTCGGCAATTTGATCAACTGGGCCCGGCTACACACGGCAGCGCGGGCGGTGGGTGCGGCGCGCGGTGCGCTGGAGGACGCCACGGCCTACGCGCGGCAACGGGTCCAGTTCGGCAAGCCCATCTCCTCGTTCCAGGGCATCAAGTTCCGCTTGGCCGACATGGCCACCCAGGTCGCCGCCGCACGAGCGCTCTACCTCGACGCCGCCGCCCGGTTCGACGCCGGGCTGGACTGCCGGCAGGAGTGCTCGATGGCGAAGCTCTTCGCCAGTGAAGCCGCCGAGCAGGTCGCGAGCTCGGCCATGCAGGTGCTGGGCGGCAACGGCTACACCACGGAGTACGCCGTCGAGCGGCACTGGCGCGACGGCCGGCTCACCCAGATCTTCGAAGGCACCTCCGAGATCCAGCGCACCATCATCGCCCAGCACCTGCTGCGCGAAGTGTGACGCCGATAGGCGAGAAAGGAACGAGGATGGCTCCCGTCCCGCTGGCCCCCCGACAGCACGTCGCCACCGACATCCGCGCCGGGGTCGCGAACCCGCACGTCCCACCGATCCTGACGGGGGTGCCGGTGCGATGACCGGGGGACCCCTCACCGGCGTACGGGTCATCGACCTGACCCATGCCCTCGCCGGCCCGTACACCACCATGCTCCTCGCCGACCTGGGCGCGGACGTTCTCAAGGTCGAGCCCCCCCGAGGGGACATGGCCAGGTACGCCGGGCCCATCCCGCCAGGCAGCGACCCGGCCGCCTACGGCGGGTACTTCCAGAGCGTCAACCGTGGCAAGCGCAGTGTCGTGCTCGACCTCAAAACGGCGGAGGGCGCCGCCGCACTGCGTGCCCTCGCCGCCGACGCTGACGTGCTGGTCGAGAACTTCACCAATGGCGTCATGGACCGGCTCGGCCTGTCCTACGAGTCGCTCAGCGCCGGGAACCCGCGGCTCGTCTACGCTGCCGTGCGCGGGTTCGGCGACGCCCGGTCCGGCGAGAGCCCGTATCTCGCCTGGCCGGCCTTCGACCTCGTCGTCCAAGCGATGGCCGGGATCATGAGCATCACCGGCACCGAGGACGGCACCCCGATCAAAGTGGGCCCCGGGATCGGGGACATCTATCCCGGCACGATGCTCGCGCTCGGCATCAGCGCGGCCCTGTACGAGGCCCAGCGCAGCGGCCGAGGGCAGTTCGTGGACATCGCGATGTACGACGCCGTGCTCGCCCTCTGCGAGCGCATCGTCTACCAACACTCCTACACGGCAGCGGTGCCGCGTCCCGAAGGCAACCGGCACCCGCTGCTGAGTCCGTTCGACATCCTCCCAGCCGCCGACGGCTGGGTCGCCGTCGCGGCGCCCAGCGACGTGCGGTGGCGCAAGCTCTGCGAGCTCATCGACCGTCCCGATCTCGCCAACGATCCAGCTCTGGCGACAAACGACCGGAGGGTCGCCCGCCGCGAGGAGATCTTCGACGCGCTGGCCGAGTGGACCCGGCCGCGGTCGAAGGCGGAGATCCTGGACCGGCTGGGCGGCCACGTCCCCGTCGGTGCGGTGCGGGACGCGGCCGAGATCGCGGCCGATCCCCATGTAACCGCCCGCGACATGCTGGTCGAGCTCGACCATCCGGGCACCGGACGGACCTTCGCGGTAGCCGGCCAGCCACTGAAGTTCTCCCGGACCCCCGCCCGACCGAAGCACCGAGCCCCGCTGCTCGACGAACACGGCCCGACGGTGCGCAGCAGGCTGACAACCAGCGATATGCTGGCAGCAGAATAGGCACGAGCAGCTTCGTGCCGTTCCGGATTGCCCGCATCTCGCCCAGGTACGAGCGACCTTGCACGCGGCGCTGGCCGACCTCAACCTGCCCATGGTGGTCACCGAAGTCGTCGGGGACTACCCATCCCCGACGGTCCTGATCAACGTTGGCAACTGGAGCAAGGTGGCTGATTTTCTTCAGAGCCGTCTCGCGCACGACGCGACAGCCGGCCCGGACCATCCACCGTGGATGGTCCGGGCCGGCTGTCGCCGCCGCACCTCATTGCCCAACCGGAACCGGCTTCTTCGCGTCCGGCAGGGGGGTGGTCACCGCGTCCTCGGCCGGCTCGACCGACAGGTGCGGCAGCCAGCGGTCGACCCACCGGGGCAGCCACCAGTTGGCCTTGCCGAACAGGTGCATCAACGCGGGTACCAGGACGGTACGCAGCACGAACGCGTCGATGAACACCGCGGTGGCGAGGCCGACACCGAACTCGGCGATGACCCGCTGCCCGCCGAACACGAAGGCCAAAAAGACGCAGATCATGATTGTCGCGGCGGCGGTGACCACCCGCCCGGTCGCGGCCTGGCCGAGCGTGACCGCCCGCCGGTTGTCTCCGGTGTGTACCCACTCCTCGTGCATCCGGCTGACCAGGAAGACCTGGTAGTCCATGGAGAGCCCGAACAGGATGGCCAGCATCATCACCGGCAGGAACGCCTCGATCGGACCGGCCTTGCCCAGGCCGAGCGCCTCGGTGCCCCAGCCCCATTGGAAGAACGCCACCACTACGGCGAACGAGGCGGCGGCGGCCAGCAGGTTCATCACCGCCGCGGTCAGCGGCACGACGACGCTGCGGAACGCGACGAGCAACAGGAGAAAGCCCAGGCCGATGATCACGCCGATGAACAGCGGCATCTTTCCGGCGATGACGTCGGCGAAGTCGTCGAAGATGGCGGTCTGACCGCCGACGTACACCTGGAGGGTCGAGCCCCGCTCGGCGGGCGGGATGACGTCGTCGCGCAGGTGTCGGATGAGGTCGCTGGTCTTCGCGTCCTGCGGCGAGGTGGTCGGCACGACCTGGATGATGCCGACCGTGGCGCCGGGCTTCGCGGGGAGCGGGATGGCGGCGGCCACGCCGGGCGTGTGGCGCACGGTCTGCGCGAGGGCGGCGAGTGCCTGCTGGTCGGCCGGCGAGTGGGTTTCGGCGACGAGCTGCAGCGGGCCGTTGAAGCCGGGCCCGAAGCCGTTCGCGAGCATGTCGTACGCCTTGCGGGTGGTGGTCGTGGCTGGGTCGTTGCCCTGGTCGGAGTTGCCCAGCCGGAGCGAGAACACCGGGATGACCAGTACCAGCATGACGATCAGGGCGAGCGGCGTCAGCAGGCCCGGGCGGCGCTGCACCAGGCCGGCCCAGCGCGCCCAGAAGCCCTGGGCGTGCACGTCGTGTGGCCCGTCGGCGGCGAGTCGGCGGCGCTCCCGCCGGCTGAGCGCCCGGTTGCCGATGATGCCGAGCATCGCCGGCAGCAGGGTGCTGGCCGCGATCACACTGATCAGGACCATCACCGCGGCCGCGATGCCGACTCCGTTGAGGAAGGACAGGCCGAGTACCAGCATGCCGAGCATGGCGACGCAGACCGTGGCGCCGGCGAAGATGACTGCGCGGCCCGACGTGTTGAGCGCCCGTACGGCTGACTCCTCCGGGGCGAGGCCGGCCTTGAGGCCGTTGCGGTGCCGGGTGACGATGAACAGTGCGTAGTCGATGCCGACGCCGAGGCCGATTAGTGCGGCCAGGGTCGGCGCGATGTCGGCCATCGAGATGACGTGGCTGAGCAGCCCGATCGAAAATGTCCCGGCGACCAGCGACAGGATCGCGGTCACCAGCGGCAGCGCCATCGCGAACAGCGAGCCGAACGCGATCAGTAGCACGACCGCGGCGCCTACCACGCCGACGATTTCCGACGCCGAGGTGGAGACGCCGTTGACCTGCCGGATCGCCTGGCCGCCCAGCTCCACCTGGAGGTGATCGGTGCGCGCCGTCTCGGCGAGATCCATGACCCGCTGCACGTCGGCTTTGGGGATCTGCTGGGCTATCCCGGTGAAGGTGACCGTGGCGTACGCGGTCTGGCCGTCCTGGCTGATCTGCGCGCGGCCGGTTTCGGCGTACGGGCTGGTCACGCCCGCCACCGACGGCACGCGGGCGACGTCGGCGAGCATCGCGGTGATCGGTTGCTGCACGGCGGGGTCGCGGACGGTGCCGGCGGCCACGTGCCAGACGATCGTGTCTGATTCGCCGGCCTGCTGCGGGAATGCGGACTTCAGCAGGTCGAGTGCGTGGGTCGACTCGGTGCCGGGGAGGGCGAAGTCGTTCGAGTACGCCGTGCCGGCCGCTCGTTCTGCCACCCCGAGCGTGGCCAGGGCGGCGACCCAGAGCAGCACGACGAGGTACCGGTGGCGGAAACACCAACGCGCTATCCCGGCCATCACCCAACTCCAATTAATCGAACGGTCGGTATTCCCGCGCTACGCTAGTGGCCTTTCCTGAGAGGCGGCTGAGGTCCGTGTTACGGCCGGGTTGCCGCAGCAGGTGCCCGTTCTCGACGCCGTGGAGGGATGACGTAGCCGTGGCACGTACCCCGGGCAGCGCCGCCGACGAGACCCGCCAGCGCATCCTCGACGTGGCGCTGGCGCTGTTCGTGGAGCGCGGCTACGCCGGCACGTCGGTCCGCGACATCGCCGAACGGCTCCAGATGACCAAGGGCTCGCTGTACTACCACTTCTCCGCCAAGGAGGACGTGCTGCACGCCCTGCTGACCCCGGTGCTGGACGCGCTCGACCGGTTCGTGGCGCGGGCCCGGGCCGCCGGCGCGATGAGCCCCGACCTGATGGCGGTCCTGGTCGACCTGCTCGACGAGCAGGGGCCGCTGCTGCGCTCGCTGTTCAACGACCCCTCCGTACGGCGCGAGGTCATGACGCGGCACCGCCTGCCGGAACGGCTGACCGCGCTGCAGCAGGTGCTGGGCGGCGGCGACGACCCGGCCGCGGTGCTGCGCGGGCGCTGCGCGCTCGGCGTGATCCACGCCGGTGCGTTGGCGCCGAGCGACCCGACGACGAAGGCCGAGCCCGGCCGTGCCGGGCGTACGCAGCCGCGGCTGACCGACGAGGAAAAGGCGTTCGTCACCCGGGCAGCGCTGGCCGTGCTCGCCGCGGAACCGCCCGGTCCGGCTGCGGGTCGGCGACGGCGATGACCAGGCGGGTGCTGGCGTCGATGGCGACCTGCAGGTTCGTCGAGTACCGGTAGTTCTTGCTCGGGGCGGCCAGCCGGTGGTCCCGGGTCGGGACGAGCCGCTTGAGTCGGATCTTGATGCCGTTGGGAGTTAAGGGTGCCGCGCCCCTGTCGGCCAGCCACAGGTTCGGCAACGCGGCCCTTGTGTTTGTCCCGCGCCCGCAGGTAGCGGGACAGCGCCCGGGCCGTCTTCGGCCCGAACCGCACCCGCCGGTCCTTTCCGCCCTTGCCGTGGAAGTGCACCGACTCGGTGTTCAGGTCCACGTCAGTGACCAGCAGGTTGCCCACCTCCGACAGCCGGGCGCCGGTGTTGGCGTACAGCCGGATCAGCGCCTCGTCGCGCAGGTTCGCGAACCCCTTGCCCTTGCACGCGTCCAGCACCTTGGCGGTCTCGTCCTGACGCATCACCGGCACCAGCTTCGTCGGTGTCTTCGGCTGACGGACCCGATCCATCGGCGACCGGTCGATGACCTGCTCATCGACCAGCAGCCACTTGAAGAACTGCTGCAGCCCCTTGTGCTTGTTCAACGCGGTCGACGCGGACCTGGTCTCGATCATCCAAGCCTGGAACGCCTCCACGTGCGCCCGCGTCACGGCGCTGGGATCGTCGGCGGCAGCATCCGCGTCCGGATCCGGCGAGTACTCCCCCAGGTACCGGCCTAACTGCGCGGCGGCGAGTAGGTAGTTGTAGCGGGTCGTCTCCGGATAGTTGGCCGACCGCAACGAGCGGTCCCAATCCCGCAGGAACCCGGCCCACGGCCGAGACAGTTCCACAGTCAGCTTTTGAAGATCCAGTAGTGGCATGGCAACCTGCCCGAGTCAAGGAGTCCAACAGCGGCGTGCTAGACCAGGCACCCATGCCGAGCAATAAAAAGAGGGCTCCCGCAAGTCGCTGACCTGCGGAAACCCTCTCTCTGTCGGGACGGCCGGATTCGAACCGACGACCCCTTGACCCCCAGGCAACAATCACAGCGCGCTTACCTGCTGCTCTGTCGGCTCCGGGCTGCTGGCATGGTCCACGCTCGTCCGTGCTCGTCCAGTGGTGTCCGACCCGATCGTCACCCAGTTAGTCACCCATGCCCCGCAGCATGGCTTCCGCCTCGCGCACCATGTCCTGTTCAAGTTGGGCGCGCTTAGCCGCGTTGTCCTCCCACAGGTCGGCCAGGAAGGCGAACGTGGTAAGGGGCTCCGGGAACGCTAGAGAACCGGCATAGGCGGCGATGGCATGCGCGCCATCCACCGGCGCGATGGCCCCGGACACCAAACGTCGCGCATACGCGACCACCACCTCCCAGACGGCCTGGTCGTCGTCTGGCAGCTCAGGCAAGCCCAACTCGTCGACCACCTGGTCCAGCAGCTCGCGTGCCTCGCGGTACTCGCCTCGCGAGAGCCCAGCGAGTTCCCGCAACGATGGGCTATCCAGCCCCTCGGCAAGCGCTGCGCACCGGGCTGGCACTCCACGCTTGCTCGCGTCCAAGCCGTGTTAGCCGTCACCGAACGTGACGGCTAACACGCCTGGCGCAATACCGGCGCCGGAGTGTCGACGATCTGGCAGGTCAGGTGACCCCGATGTTCAGGTAGAAGTGGCCGAGCTTGAGTGATAGCGAGGCGCCTCCGAAGTGGTGAATGAGCAGCGCCAACAGGATGACGATCAAGATGCAGACGACGAGCCAGATCAGGAACCACACGAACCCTGGGATCCCGTAGCGACCGACGCGAGCCATTAGGCTCGCCCCCTCGCGGTCGGCGCTGCAACACGCGCCGCCGCGCATGGACGTGTCGGCTGTCGGTAACTGCGCCCGACGCTAGCGGACGTCTCCATACAGCCTCCTTCATTGAGGTGTCCGCGAAATTTCCCTATCGAGGCGCGCGTCAAACCGGGCCGTAGGAGCCCGCTTCAGGATCCCGCCGGAGCCGGGCCGGCGTCTGTGCTGTCGGTGACATCCGGGTCGGTCAACTGGACGGGTTTCTTGCCCGCACTGAACTTCACATCTGCACTGGGGTCCACTCTCTACTTCCGCTTGCTCTCGGAAGCGATCGGGATCGGTCTACGACCAGTGAGCAGTGCCTGGGCGTTGCCGATCGGCTGCTCCTCAGGGACCACTTGCCACGCACCACCCGGGCGCGAGCGGCATGGCCTACTCAGCAGTCAACTCTCGACGGACGACCACTCGCTTGTAAGTTCTGGGCGCTTCGTCCGCCGGAGTCCGTCCGCATCCGCCACCTCGGGCGACTGTCCGTGCCAGTCCGCTGGCCCCGGTCTTCGTCCCGGCCCGTTGCTGTCACCGTTGCTGTAGGCAGCCACCCGTAATCGGTCGCCCGCCGACCTGAGCACCTGATAACCGGTGTAACAGCGGCGGCTTGTTGGGGCAGGATCATCGGCCGTGACACTCGTCCTGCCGCCGCGCCTAACAGCCTCGGCTCAAAGCCTGCGCGACGCCGCTCACCGACGCGGACTACGCAGCGTCCAGCTCCGCACCTTCGAAGTACCCGCCGGGATGAACGCTGATCACCTCCATGCGGGACCAAGCTTCGCCGACGTTGTCGCACCGCTGCTCGGGATCGCACCCTTGGAGGCTGAGCCCGGCTGGCTGACTCGGCTTCCCCGTGAACTCACCCGTCGGGAGATCACCCTGGTCGCCATCGGCGAGGCATACGAACTCCGTCGACCAGCGTTCATCAAGTCACCCAACGACAAGAACATCCCGGCGATGATTTACACCGATGGCACCCGCCTTCCCGGCCCGGATGCTGTGGACCGCCGGACTCCGGTGCTCGTCAGCGACATCGTCGACTTCGCCGCCGAGTACCGGCTACACCTGCTCGACGGTGTTGTCTACGCAGGCAGCCAGTACGCCGAGCACGGTCGATTACATCTCGGTCCTCCGTCGGCCGACGCGCTGGCCTTCGGCACCGACATCCTCGCCGGATACGGGCACACGCTGCCCTCTGCCATCGTCGTAGACGTAGGGCTAACCGACGGTCACTGGGCCGTCATCGAGGCAAATGCCGCGTGGGCCAGCGGCGCCCATAGAGCAGACCCCGACCTGGCCCTCGACGTCGTCCTCCGGGCGGCCGGCCCAACGATCTCGGTTAGCGCGCGTGACCGACAGTTCATCCGACAGCCTCAGCGGCTCCAACTAGTCCCTCGGACCTCTTCGGTGTGAACGCGGCTGCACTGGATCGTCTGCTGTCATCGGCTGTCATCCCGTGCCTATCAGCTCGGCTACGACCCCGCCCGCTGTCGGGACTTGTCGACGGCAGGCGACGCGTTCGCTGCCTCCTTGCTGCTTTCCCGGCGTGGAAAGTGGCCGTGGCCGGTCGGCGGGTAGAGCCGCCGACGCGGGCGAGGAGGGCCTTAAACCTCACACGCTTTCGAGGTCTGTGACCCAGTGTCCAGCTGCAACCGGCTGCATCAAGGAGCACAGCGCTACACCTGCTCCGACCCCCGGCGGACGACCTTGCACGTTGCACGCAGATGAACGAGACCACAAACGAGACCGCCGAGCACGCCTGATTCCTGGCAGCGACGCGCCAAGCCCTATCCGCCCCTAGGACGTTGTGCCGCATCCGGGCCGGAAAGTCCCGCCTGGCCCCGCCTGTATTTCAGACGCTCCGCGCGGTGGTCAGGTAGGGAGGTTTCCGGCAATGGGATGACCGCGGCCGGGTCGTCGCCGTAGCCCTGGTCGGCGACAAAGCCTGATCCGGAAACCTCCAAACCTCTCGGCTCGGTGAGAAGAGCTTCGCGCCGCTTCTATGGATGGCCGGCTCAACGGCCGTCGCCTGGCCCTCGCCTGAGGAGCAGCCAGAATCCGCCGTACGCTGCCACGCCGAGTAGCACCAGCCCAGCGGTGTAGGGCATCCCGTCGATCAGTCGGGCAACGACCGAGGCGGTGACCAGGTACAACCAAGCAGCCATGCGGCGACGCTACCGGTCCTTGGCACGTCCCACCATCACCCGGAACGAGGTACGGGCGAGCGCCTTGTTCGCTGTGTGCCCAACACCGAAGCGGGCCTCTGGGGCATGGTCGAGGAGGGTGCACCTACCGTGAGCGCGTGGAACTCGGGACCTTCGCCGGCTTCGGCCTGCTGATCTGTGCGGGACTTAGCTGCCTCCTCCTCGTTGCCGTTGTAGCGCTCCTCGCGGCCTGGTGGAAGCCCAAGGGCTGACGGTGCCGACCTCAGCTTGGGAATCGGATTGATCTACACGTTGGGTAGCCGCATCACCCGGTAGAAGAACACGGAGCGTTCGGGTTGTGGCCGGCACGATGGCGGCGTTGGCTCGTGTTGACCTCTGCGTCGGGCACGGATAGGGCACGCGGCCGAGGGCGGCCGTCGTCCCGGGTGAGAGGCTGAGCGCGTGGGACTGAACAAGGAGATAGCAGCGCGGCTTGCCGACGCACGTCTCGCTGAATGGCGACGCGTCGGCTATGGCGAGTGGCGCGCGATGCTGGATGACAAGGACGTACGCCAGGTCGTCGGCGAGGATGGCAAGCGGTACAGCGTGGTCAGCTACGCCGGCGATGGGTGTGTCCGCATGTCGGTGGCCGTGGATGACGGGGGCTGGTCGGCGTTCGTGCCGCTGGTGCGCGACGAGATCATGAAGCCGGATGGCACGTTCGTCGAGTGACCTCTTTTGTGTGAAAGAATGATCAACCGTCGATGAGCTGGGCGAGCAGCCGGGGTGAGCTGTCAGAACAGTCCACCATCGTCCGTGGGTGTCCAGCGTCTCCCGTCCCGGTCGTCACCCAGTTGGTCACCCAGCCCGAGCGTCAAACGTTGAAGCGGAACTTCGGGGCGCTTTGCGCCGGCCCGGGGGCTGTCTGGCTCGTGCCTGACCCGCCGCGCAAGCCCGACTATCTTCGGCCGGGGTTGATCTTTGAGAGGTGACGGTGATGGATTGCTTCGAGGGCCGCTGCTGGCTGGACTGGTGGGCCAACTCCTCTACCCTGCTCGGCACCGTCGAAGTCGCCGTCGCGATAACCGCCAAGGGCGCCGGTAGGGATGCCCATGGTCGCCTGATCAGCGACACGGACGAGGACCGCGACAGGTTCGCGTTCCTCTGCGTCCTCGACCCCGTCTTCACGCTGCGCTTCGAAGACGAAAGCACTGTCGCCGTCACCGTCCACCCCACCGATGACCATCGCCGGTTCACCCTCACCGAGTTTGTTTCGAGTGCGACCAGTCCGGGTGCTGTACATGCGAGTTTCCACTGGGGAATCAGGTGATCGAGCCGTGGTTGACTTTGACCTGACGTCGGCGGATGTTGTTCGTATGCTCGAGCGGGAAACCCTCGATCGGCGTCCTGTCGTTGACAGACTTCGACGTCAGGCTTCCGTTCGTGTCCTTGCTCAGGCGCTCAGAGTTGCTGAACGTCCTCTGACTCGCCATTTGCTGTGTGACCTGATTGGTTTTCGTGCCGCGAGGTCGGCTCTGCCGGAGTTGCTGGAAGCTCTTGAGGATGACGATCGCGGCGTCCGCGGCTCTGCTGCTGACGCAATTACCAAGGCCCTTGCATATGGCGGGGTGCAACCCGTTCCGGACCGACTCATTCGGCGCATCCTCCCGACGCTCTTGAGGCACTGGGAGAGGGAGCCCCAAATGCGCGGTGATCTCGCGTACGCGCTCGGTGGCCTTGGTGACCCCTCCGTTATACCCCTGCTTCAGGCTGCGCTTGACGATCCTCATGAGCATGTTCGTCGTGCTGCAGAATGGTCGCTTGGGCGGTTGGGTGAAGGGTCTTCGAAGGGAGTTTGACGTGATCAAGGGCGGCCCCCCGCACCACAGCCCAGGGCCATTGCGTAGTCGCAGGCCCTACTGGCCCGCGGGAAGAGGCCGGAGTCAGACGTTGAAGCGGAACTAAAGAGCCGCGATCTGCCCACCAGCCAGACCGCAGCTCAACACCTGCTCACACGGCGTCCGGCGCTTCCATGGCTGGCCACTGCTTGACAGCGTTTGACGGTGTCTTGTGCCCCCTGTGTGCCCCACACCACCGCGCCGCCTTCCGGCTTGTGTGCCATGCCGTCCCTTCGGAGGGAGCGTTGATCATCGAGATCCTACGAGGCACGGCAATAGGCCGACAGGTGTGACAGAACAAGCCATCGGGCGTCAATGTTGATGCCCACCGGGCCATTGTTTGCCCTCAACGAGAGCGCCTTGCCCATGCGCTCGACATTGATGTCAAGCACAGCGCGGGTCGTCCAACCAACTATGGTCAGGTGCAGCACATCCACCAGCGTGAGTTGGACTTGAACGACGTTGAAGCCTTGATCCGCCCACTTCTTCGGTGGCGACTTGGGGAACTGAGAAAGGTCAAAGCGCAACGTAGCGCGTGGCCCGTCGCGATGAAGGACCAACTCATGGAGGTCAACCGACGTCAGCACCGGCAGGTCCTCACCGTAAATCGCCCGGATGCCGTGCGACTCACTCAAGAGATCAACCCAGCCAAACATCCTGGTGCCTCCCGTTGCTCGTCAGAACGAGGCCAATCCTGCCATCCCGTCTGCCGCCGACCCGCCCTCCTGGGGAGCGGGCTGCCGCCCGGTCCGCCAGGTCAAGCGAACCTTGACGGCTCGTGCGGACGCTGGCAGGCCGGGCGGCAGTCTGCTCGGCTTGCCCGGGTCGGCGGCTGGCGGGATGGCCCTGCGCAACCACCCACGGACCGCAAGGCGCGGACGGAGCCCCGGCCATCCTGGAGTCGTTGCGCCCCCGCCGGAGGCGCAGTGACCGCGACCGGTCCGCCGCCGTGACTCGCCGCGCGGACCCGGCGTGCCCTTCCCTGCGCCGCGTCGCTCGGGCGCGGCGCGGCCTGTCCTGCGCCGGTTGATGGTTGACACGGCGGCCTCGGTTGATGTTTGACACCTGGTCGGCCCGGCCCTCTTTTCGTCTGTAGTCAGGCGGGAGGAGCACCGGGTGGGACTCGCGGAGTTGAGCGTCATGGAGCAGCGGTTTCACGCCGTGATGGAGTGCCTCGGTGGGACTCCGAAGACGGAGGTCGCCGCCCGGTATGGGGTGTCGCGGCAGACGATCCACAACTGGCTGGCCCGGTATGCCGCCGAGGGCGTCAGGGGCTTGGAGGACCGGTCGCATCGGCCGCATGGGGACTGCCCCGGGTTTGGTTGACTCGCGGGGTTGAATGGTTCAGGCCGCGTGTGCGGGCCTGTTGATTGTCTCAAACTCGATCGGGGTGAGCTTGCCGAGGCGTCGTTGCCGTCGGCGGCGGTGGTAGGTCCGTTCGATCCAG
>NZ_QGGF01000255.1 GCF_003857015.1 Micromonospora globispora
GCCCGCAGCGCCACCTGTGGATGGACGCGGTGGCGCTGCGGGCCCTGGACCGGGGCCGGATCGGCGGGGTGGAGTTCTTCGACCGGCTCTTCGACCGCAACCCGGCCGAGCGGGTGCTGCGCTTCCTCGACGGCGCCACCTCGCCCGGGGAGGACCTGGCCGTGATGCGGTCCTCCCCGCTGCTGCCGATGACCGGCGCGGTGCTCGGCGACGCCGTCGACCGGCTCCGGCTGCGCCGCCGCTCATGACGCCACGTCCAGCAGCAGCTGCGGCGGGGTGCTGGTCTCGCGGCTGCCGTAACTGCTCGCCGAGGCGCCGCTCGAGGTCAGAGCCACGGTGAACGTGCCGTTCCCGCTGACCGCGGACGTGATGTCGAGGGTGACCCAGGTGCCGGTTGTCGTCCGACCGGTGGCGGCGATCGACGTGCTGCCGATCGGGGGCGCGTTGTTCCAGTCCGTCGACGTCTCCGACCAGGTCGAGTCCGCAACCGGGCGGACCACGAAGCCGGTGGACGAGCCCGCCGAGACCCAGAGCTTCAGGCGCGCGCGCACCACCGTGCCGGTCTGCCCGGACACCGTGAACTTCAGGTAGGTGTTGGTGATCGGATCTCCGTCGACCCGCAGGGCGGGGCTGGTTCCGTACCTGCTGGTGGGGCTGGACGCCTTGACGTAGGTGTCGGCCACCGCCAGGAGCGGCGTGGCTGCCGGCGTGGTGACCGAAGCCGGCGCGCCCGGGCCCGAGGAGTTACCGGCCGCGTCGAAGGCGGAGACCGTGTACGTGTAGGAGGTCTCCGACAGGGCCGTGGTGTCCGCGAAGCTGGTGCCCGTACTGGTCCCGATGGCCGCGCCGTCGCGGTACACCCGGTAGCCGGCGACGCCCATGTCGTCGGTCGAGGGCTCCCACGACAGGTCGACGCGGTTCGGTCCGGTCGCCGAAGCCCGCAGGTTGGCGGGCACCGTGGGTGGGCTGGCGTCGACGGTGATGACACTCGCCGGGTTACTCGACTCGGAGACGTTCCCCGCCGCGTCGACAGCCCTCGCCACGTACGTGTGGGAGGTGCCGGCGGTGCCGACCGTGTCGTCGACGAACGTCTGGCCCGCGGTCTCCGTCAGCAGGTTTCCGTCACGGAACAGCCGGTACCGCACCACCCCGGCGTTGTCGGTGGACGCGTCCCAGGCGAGGCTGACCGCGCCGGGCGCCACGCTGGTCACCCGCAGGTTCGGCGGCGCCGACGGTGCCAGCGTGTCGCGCATCGCGGTGACCGGTTGGGATTCGGCGCCGACGTTCCCGGCGGCATCCGACGCGCGCACGGTCCAGGTGTGTGACTCGTTCGCGGGCACCGCGGTGTCGGCGTAGGTCGGGTCGGTCACCGTCGCCACCACCGCACCGTCGCGGAGCACCTCGTACCCTGCGACGCCGACGTTGTCCGTCGCCGGCGACCAGGTGAGGGTGACCGCGTCCGGGGTGGCCGCGGCGGCGAGGCCGCCCGGGGCGGTGGGCGTCGTGGTGTCCGGCCCGGTGGTCGTCACGGCCACCGGCGCGGTGCGGGTGGACCGGTTTCCGGCCTGGTCAACGGCGTCGATCGTGTATTCGTACCGGGTCGCACCGGCGACGGAGGTGTCCGTCCAGGCGGTCGCGGTCGCCGGCAGGTCGGCCACCGGGGTGCCGTCGCGGTAGACGCGGTAGCCGGTCACGCCGAAGTTGTCGGTCGCGGCGGGCCAGCCGAGACTCACCGAGGGGGTGGGGTTCACGGTCGCGGTCAGGCCCGCGGGTGCGGTCGGGACGAGCCCGTCCGCGCCCTTGCAGGAGACGGTGGACGAGTCGACCAGGGTCGTGCCGGTGGCGCTGGCCGCGTGGTACTGCAGATCGGCGCGGTTGCCGTAGAGCTGCATGCGCGTGGCGCCGTAGCTCTTGTTCGTCTTGACCACCCGGGGATCCGAGCTCAGGAAGCCCTGACTGGAGTGGCCACCGCCGCCCACCACGAGCTCGACGATGCCGTCGTTGGCGAGCACTCCGCCCGCGCCCATGGGTGCCCAGCGCTGGTAGTTGTGGTCGTGTCCGGTGACGAGCAGGGTCACGTGGTGGGAGGCCATCAGGTCCCACATGGCCTGCATCCGCGGCGCCGGGTCCTCCGACCCGACGCTGAACAGCGGGTGGTGCCAGAAGACCATCGTGCACGGGCTGCGGCTGGCGGCGAGGTCCGCCGCCAGCCACTCGTACTGCGGGGTGCCCGGCGCCACCTTGTTGTAGTTGCTGGTCGAGTCGATGGCGATGAAGTGCCAGCCGTTGGCGTCGTAGCTGTAGTAGTGCGGGATGTTGTCCCAGTAGTGGAAGTAGCCGTCGGCGGTGGAGCCGGTGTATTCGTGGTTGCCGATGGTCGGGGTGGTGACGTCGCGCAGCCGGCCGTAGAACGCCGACGGGCCGCCGTACCAGTTCTTGAACTCGGTCAGCGTGCCATCCTCGTACACGTCGCCGAGGTAGAGGAACAAATCCGGGTCCCAACCGACGAGGGCGTTGGTGACGTACACCGAGTTGGTCTCGCCGCCGGCACCGTCACCGACGGCGCCGACCACGAAGGGTTCCTGGGGGCCGCGAGCCTGAATCGGCGGGACGGACCACTGCCGCGTGTTCGGTGGGGCAGTGGTGTTGTCGTTGGCGAACATGACGGTGATGGCGGTCGCCGGGGTGACGTACCCGTCGCGCATCTTCGCCGTGACGCCCATCGTGTGTTGACCGTCGGCGAAGTCGGCGGTGGAGATGGTGAACTGGTGCGGCGACTGGAAGTCGGTGATCAGCTGGTCGCCGTCGATGGACCACTCCGTCTTGGCGACGCCGGGGCTCGTGCCGACCGTCACGTTGACAGTCGCCGTGACGACGGTGTCGCCCACGAGCGTGCTGCCGGTCGCCGGCTGGGTGACGCAGACCAGCACGGTGTAGCCGCCGGGCGCGTTCGACGTCTGGCAGGTGGATGAGGCGCTCTCCGCGGGACCGCTGGCCACCAGGGCCAGTCCGGTGGAGACGACGACGGCGACGACGGCGGCCGCGGCCCTCGGACGGGTCGCTCTGCGTGGGTTCATCGGGAGACCTCCCCTGAACGGGTGGACGAGTCGGAGGTTGCGGAGCACTCGGCGGCCGTGGCTCGGCAGGACCAGATGGGTCACCAGGGGTCGGCGGACGGATCGTCGGGTCCGGTGCCGGCCGTCCGGCCGTCCCGGGCCACTGGTGGGCGGCGTCGGCGGAACGCCACCCCGAGCGGTAACAGCACCACCGCCGCGCCGGCGAACAGCAGCGCGCCGGAGGCGGTCAGGCCCCAGTGGCCGCCGTCGCCCGGCTCGCTGCTGTCCACCGGTACGTCCACGTCGACCCGTACGCCGAGCAGGTCGGCCAGGACGTTGATGTCGGTGGAGCCGAACCGCTCGCTGGGTTCGATGTGGGTGTTCTCGCTGAACTCGTTCCAGCTGATCACGCCGATCGCGTCCGGTTCGGACAGGCGTGCCGCGGCGAAGGAGGCGCGCAGCGTGTCACCGTTGCGGCGGGGCACCTCGCGTTTGCCGCCGACCAGCCGGGCGTCGAATCCCGGGGTCACCGGGGCGATCCACAGTCCGCCCCGCTGGTGCACGGCCCGGGACATGGCCGTCAGCTTCGCCGCGCTCGTTCCGGCCACCGGGTCCACCGACGACCAGTAGTAGGCCTGGCCGTCGAGGACGCCGTGGCTCGATTCGACGTCCTCGAGGTTCTTGGCGTTGCCGAGCACCAGCAACTTGCCCCGTACGCCGCCGACGGTGTCCTCGATCTGCGCGGCGGTGAAGCGGTCGCTGCCGGTCCAGATCACCAGTGGCCGGCCGAAGATGTCGAACACCGGTTCGGTGGCGTACCGGGAGGCGAAGAAGGACAGGTCGGTGCGGACGGTGTCGAAGGCCAGCGGGGTACGGGAGAAGTCCAACCCCTGGTAGACGATGCCCAGCCGGAACTTCTCCTCCCGGGCCACCTCGACCAGCTTGGCCAGCCGCTCGTCGAGCTGCGGCGTGTGCTTCCACGACACCAGGAACCCGTTGATGCCGGCGGTCTTCGCCATCCGGATGTGGCGCCGCATGATTTCGACGTCGTCGCTGGAGTAGTGCCCGAGCAGCGGGTAGTCGATCTTGGCCCGGTTCCAGGAGGTCGGGTTGAACCAGATGTAGTAGTAGGCGAGCACCGGCACGGGAGCCGCCGACGGATGCGGGCTGGTGCCCCCGCGGCCGGCGTCGGCGTGTGCGGGCCGGGGTGGCGCCAGGGCGACCGCCGACGCGGCCAGCACCAGCAGCAGCAGGGTGGCCAC
>NZ_QGGF01000016.1 GCF_003857015.1 Micromonospora globispora
TGTATAAGAGGCAGGTGTACACCTGGTCGGCGGCGCGCACAACGATGCGGTGGGGCTCGGTCTGCTCCTGCTCGGCCTGCTGGTGCTGGTCCGGCTGCCCGGCAGACCGAGCGGGCTGCTGGTCGCCGGGGCGCTGCTGGGGCTGGCCGTGGCGGTGAAGGCGATCGCGGTGGTGGTGCTGCCGTTCGCGGCGCTCGCGGCGGTGCGGGGTGGCTACACCGTCCGCGCGCTGCTGCGCGACGCCGCCTGGCTGGCCGGGGGAGTGCTGGCGGCGCTGCTGGTCACCTCGCTGGTGACCGGGCTCGGCGTCGGCTGGGTGGGCGGCCTGGCCCACAGCGGTGACTCGGAGCAGTGGACGTCCCCGCCGACCGCCGTCGGCTTCGTCGTCGACTACGCCGGCGAACTGGTCGGCCGGGAGCCCGGCGCGGTGCCGGTGGCCCGGGTGGTCGCGCTGGTGCTGCTCGCCGTGGTGCTGGCGGGCCTCTGGTGGTGGGCGTGGACGTCGCTGCGCCGGCCGAACGACGTCCGCCAGCAGGTGGTCCGGCCGGCCGTCGCGCGCCCTCGGGTGACGCTCACCGGGGCGGGGCTGGCGCTGGCCGCCACGGTCCTGCTCGCCCCGGTCTTCCACCCCTGGTACGCCACCTGGCCGCTGGCCGTGCTCTCGGTGGCGACCGTGGCCGTGGCGCGCACGAACTGGTTCGTGCTGCCCTGCGCGGTGGCCTCCGTCCTGGCCCTGCCGGACGGCACCAACCTGGCCCGGTTCACCAAGGCACCGGGTGCGGTCGCGATGACCGCGCTGGTGCTGGTGGTGGCCGGTTCGGCGGTCCGGGCGGCACTGGCCCGCCGCGCTCGGCAGCGCCGATTCGAGCCATCTGGTTGACCCGCTGGGCGCTTACCGGCGTACGCGAAAACGGCCGGGCCGGCCCCGCTGATCGCGGAGCCGGCCCGGCCGGTGCTGGTGAGGCGTGTTCGACGACCGCTCAGCAGTCGAAGTACATGGCGAACTCGTGCGGGGTCGGGCGCAGGCGCACCGGGTCGACCTCGTTGGCCCGCTTCCAGCTCACCCACGTGGAGAGCAGGTCCGGCGTGAACACGCCGCCGTCGAGCAGGTAGTCGTGGTCGGCCTCGAGCGCGTCGAGCACCTCGGGCAGCGAGCCCGGAACCTGCTTGACGTCGCCCCACTCCTCCGGCGGCAGGTCGTACAGGTCCTTGTCGATCGGCGCCGGCGGCTCGATCTTGTTCTTGATGCCGTCCAGGCCGGCCATCATCATCGCCGAGAAGGCGAGGTACGGGTTGCTGGACGGGTCCGGCACCCGGAACTCGACCCGCTTGGCCTTCGGGTTGCTGCCGGTGACCGGGATACGGGTGCAGGCGGAGCGGTTGCGCTGCGAGTAGACCAGGTTGACCGGCGCCTCGAAGCCCGGCACCAGGCGGCGGTACGAGTTGACCGTCGGGTTGGTGAAGGCCAGCAGCGACGGGGCGTGGTGCAGCAGACCGCCGATGTACCAGCGGGCGGTGTCCGACAGGCCGGCGTAGCCGGTCTCGTCGTAGAACAGCGGCTCGCCGTTGAGCCAGAGGCTCTGGTGGGTGTGCATGCCTGAGCCGTTGTCGCCGAAGAGCGGCTTCGGCATGAACGTGGCGGTCTTGCCGTTGGCCCACGCCTCGTTCTTCACGATGTACTTGAAGAGCTGAAGGTTGTCGGCCGAGTGCAGCAGGGTGGAGAACTTGTAGTTGATCTCCGACTGGCCGGCGGTGCCGACCTCGTGGTGCGAGCGCTCCACGGTGAAGCCGGTGTCGACCAGGCGGCGCACGATCGAGTCGCGCAGGTCGGCGTAGTGGTCCACCGGCGGCACCGGGAAGTAGCCGCCCTTGTAGGCGGTCTTGTAACCGCGGTTGCCGCCCTCCTCCTCGCGGCCGGAGTTCCAGGCGCCCTCGATCGAGTCGATGTAGTAGAACGACTGGTGGGCGGAGGTCTCGTGGCGGATCGAGTCGAAGATGTAGAACTCGGCCTCCGCGCCGAAGTACGCGGTGTCGGCGATGCCGCTCGCCGCCAGGAACGCCTCGGCCTTCTTGGCCACGTTCCGCGGGTCCCGGGAGTACGCCTCACGGGTGAACGGGTCGTGGATGAAGAAGTTCAGCGCGAGGGTCTTCTGCGCGCGGAAGGGGTCGATGAAGGCGGTCGCGACGTCGGGGAGCAGGAGCATGTCCGACTCGTGGATCGCCTGGAAGCCACGGATCGACGAACCGTCGAACGCGAGGCCGTCGGTGAAGAGTGCGTCGTCGACCGACTCGACCGGCAGATTGAAGTGCTGCATCACGCCGGGCAGGTCACAGAAACGTACGTCGACGAACTTCACGTCCTCGTTCTTGAGGTATCGCAGGAGTTCCTCGGGATTGGCGAACACACGTCCTCCTGGCACGTCCACGGGTGGCTGGGCTCCTGGCGACGCTATGACCGCGGGGTTGCCCGGCCGTGTCCCTTACGTTTCGGCCGTGTTACGTCGCTCGCGGAGCGTCACCTGCGCCGCTCAGCCCCCTTCGGGTCTCCGGGTGAACGGTACCGGCTGTGACCAGCTGGCGCACATTGGCGACTTTGGTCCGATTTTTCGGTCCGCGCGGAACCGGGGGTCGGACCGTGATCGACACCCTGGTCACGGCCGCGGCCCGGGTGCCGGTCCCGCTCTCGTTACCCTTGACCGCTGTGACCAACCCTCCCGCCGCGCCGGCACCACCCGCCACGGATCCCGCGTTCACGCCGCCGAGCATCGGCCGCCGCTTCGGCGCGCTGGTGATCGACTGGGTGCTCTGTCTCCTGGTGTCCAACTTCTTCGCCGACCCGGTCCGCGACGGCTGGGCCCCGGTCGTGGTGCTGATCGCCGAGTACGGCTTCTTCCTCGGCCTGTTCGCCCAGACCCCCGGCATGTACATCACGAAGATCCGCTGCGTCGCCTGGTCCGACGGCGGCCGGATCGGGCTGGCCCGCGCCCTGCTCCGCGGCGTGCTGCTGGCCCTGGTCGTACCCGCCCTGATCATGGATGAGCACCGCCGCGGCCTGCACGACCGCCTCACCGGCGCAGTCATCACCGACGCCCCCCGCCCCTAAACCCCCCGCTGACCTCCGCGATCTTGCACTTGCGGTGCCGACGAACGGCGTGAAACGGGGCAAGGTGACCACCGCGACTGCAAGATCGCGGTGAGATGCGTCGGGACACGGAAAGAGCCGGGCCCGAAGGGGCCCGGCTCTTGTCGCGTACGGCGGGGGTCAGCGGCCCCGGGTCTGGCGGAAGGCACCGCGCGGCGGCCGCATGTTCTTCGGGATCGCGCCCTTGGGCATGGCCGGCCGGGCGGTGAGCGCCTTGAGCCGCCGGTCGAGGGCGTTGACGTCCTTGGGGGAGAGGGTGCGCGGCAGCCGCATCAGGGTCATCCGCAGCTTGCGGATCGGCAGCTCGTCCTCGCCCTGGCCGATCACGTAGTCGTGCAGCGGGGCGGAGCCGATCACCTTGGCCAGCCGCCGCTTCTCCTGGCTGAGCAGGCCGCGCACCCGCTGCGGGTTCCCCTCGGCCAGCAGGATCACGCCGGGCCGGCCGACGACCAGGTGCACCATGTCCATCTGGGTGGTGGAGCTGACGGCCGGCGTCACCCGCCAGTCGCCGCGCATGCCCTCTATGATCTGCGCCGCCGCGCCGGGCTGCCCCTCGGCGGCGTTCATCATCGCCGTGTTGGACCGCAGGTTGAGCACGATCAGCACGGCGAGCAGGGTGAGCAGGATGCCGATCGGCAGGTAAATCCAGCCCCAGAGAATGACCGCGACCACGGTGAGCGCGAGCGGGATCAGCACCGCCGCGGCGATCAGCGGCGCGAACCACCGGTCCTGCTTCGCGGTGAACTGGAACACCATCCCGATCTGCTTCAGCCGCTGGCCGAACGAGACCTTCTCCTGGGGCTTTGCCATACCGAAGAGTCTAGTGGTCGCCGTGCTCGGCGGTGATCCGCGGCCAGCCCTCCGGCCCGCCGGCTGAGTACCTTACGTCGCCGCCCGGCCCTGAGGAGGCCGAGTAAGGAGGGGGAGCGGGCGAAGATCAGGCGCCGTCCCCATGCCCCGGGGCCACCTTCGCGCGGAAAGTCAATGGGGACAGCGAACGACACCGCACGACAGGGGAACCGACATGTTCGGCAACGACGCAGAATTTCTGCTCAGCATCCACCGTACGCACGCCTCCGAGCTGCAGGCCGAGGCGGCCGCCGACCGGCTCGCCCGGGCGCTGCCGCGCCGCCACCCGCGTGGCTGGCTCGGCCGCCGGCACCACAC
>NZ_QGGF01000288.1 GCF_003857015.1 Micromonospora globispora
TCGGTGGAGACCTGGATCCGGTTCCTCGTCTGGATGCTTCGCGGCGGGCGAGGCGGTTGCGGCGGTAGCCGTAGCCGAAGTAGATCAGCCCGCCGAGCAGCATCCAGACGAGGAACCGGATCCAGGTCTCCACCGACAGGTTGAGCATCAGGTAGAGGCAGGCGAGCGCCGAGACGATCGGCAGCACCGGGGAGAACGGCACCTTGAACGGCCGGTCCAGGTCGGGCCGCTTCCGGCGCAGGATCGGCACGGCGACGGAGACCAGCACGAACGCGCAGAGCGCGCCGATGCTGACCAGGTCGGCGAGCGCGGAGAGCGGAAGGAAGCCGGCGAGCAGCGCGACCCCGATGGTCATGATCGCCGAGATCCGGTAGGGAGTGCCCCAGCGCGGGTGCACCTTGGCGATCGACGGCGGGATCAGCCCGTCGCGGGAGATGGCGAAGCCGATCCGGCCCATGGCCACCAGGTCGACCAGGATGACGCTGGTCAGGCCGGCGACGGCGGCGATGGAGACTCCGATGGCCGCCCAGCCGGCGCCGGCCGCCTCGAACGCCGAGGCGATCGGCGCACCCTCGTCGATCTCGGTGTACGGCACCATGCCGACCACCACCAGCGAGACGCCGATGTACAGCACGGTGGAGATCCCCAGCGTGCCGAGCAGCCCCAGCGGCAGGTCCCGGCGCGGCTTCTTCGTCTCCTCGCCGAGGTTCGCCACCGCCTCGAAACCGGTGTACGCGAAGAAGACCACCGCGGCGGCGGTGAGCACTCCGGCGAAGCCGAACACGGACGGCTCCAGCCCGAAGATGGCCTGGGTGACCGGCTGCCGGATGCCATCCTCACCACCCCCGGCCGGCTGGGTGGACGGGATGAACGGGCTGAGGTTGGCCGCCTTCACGAAGAACAGCCCGGCGACCACGATGAAGACACAGATGGCGACCTTGACCAGGACCAGCAGGTTGGTCACTCGGGCGGATTCGCGGATGCCGACGATGCCGACCACGCCGAGGATCAGCACGATCGCGATCGCGCCGAGGTTGACGATGCTGCCCTCCTCGGCGAACCAGGCGCTGGGCAGGTCGAACAGCTCGGCGAGATAGCCGGACCAGCCTCTGGCCACCACCGCCGACCCGAGGGCGAACTCCAGCAGCAGGTCCCAGCCGATGATCCAGGCGACGATCTCGCCCATGGTGGCGTACGCGTAGGTGTAGGCGCTACCGGCGGTCGGCACGCTGGACGCCAGCTCGGCGTAGCAGAGCGCGGCGAGCAGGGCGACCACGCCGGCGACGGCGAACGAGATCACCACGCCGGGGCCGGCGTGGTTCTTCGCCTCGATCCCGGTGAGGGTGAAAATGCCGGTGCCGATCACGATGCCGATGCCGAAGCCCATCAGGTCGACGGCGCCGAGCCGGCGGCGCAGTCCCAGCCGGCCGTCGGTCCCGTCGGCCTCCCCCTGGGCCAGCACGTCCCTGATCGGTTTGGTCCGGAGTACCGACACTCGATCACCTCCCCCACCGCGTGACCACCACGGTGGCGGCCCGGTGACCGGCCAAGGTACCCAGCTCGCTCCCAGCCAACCCACGACGCTTCGTGTCGGCAAAATCACCGTCGGCCGTGTGGGCCCGGTCACCCTCCCACGTTCGGCCGGAGCTGCCCGTCGATCCGCCCTGAGGCCTTGCGCCGTCTGGGGAATAGTGAAAGTTTTCTACTTGCGACTGACATTCTGCGGCGAATCTTGCCGGATGCGCCCGGCGTCCGTCGCCCGACACCCCCCGGGAGCCCCAACCGAAGGGACCGCACCGCATGAAGGCAACTCGGCTCAGAGCCGCCGGGCTGGCCGTGGCGCTGCTCGGCGCGCTCATCGCCGGCACCCCCGCCAGCGCCGCGGAGAGCGACACGACGACCGACACCTCGACCAGCTGCGTCACCAACCCGGCCACCCCGAAGCGGCAGTTCCGGGCCATGTGGATCGCGTCGGTGACGAACATCGACTGGCCCAGCAAGGCCTCGCAGACCGCGCCCGACCAGGTGGCCAAGCAGAAGGCGGAGTACCTGGGCTGGCTCGACCTGGCGCAGAAGCTCAACCACAACGCCGTCGTGGTCCAGGTCCGCCCGACCGCCGACGCGTTCTGGCCGTCGCCGTACGAGCCGTGGTCGGAGTACCTGACCGGGGTGCGCGGCCAGGACCCGGGCTGGGACCCGCTGGCCTTCCTCGTCGAGGAGTCGCACAAGCGCAACCTCGAGTTCCACGCCTGGTTCAACCCGTACCGGGTCTCCATGCCGGCCCCGAGCGGCGCCGGCGCGGACATCTCGAAGCTGGCCCCGGACGCCCCCGCCCGGCAGCACCCGGACTGGGTCTTCGCCTACCCGCCGGCCGGGGTCGCCGGCAGCCGGCTCTACTACAACCCCGGCATCCCCGAGGTCCGCGAGTTCGTCCAGACCGCGATGATGGACGCCGTCAACCGGTACGACATCGACGGCGTGCACTTCGACGACTACTTCTACCCGTACCCGAGCGGCACGTACCAGGTCCCGGACGACGCCACCTTCGCCGAGTACAACCGGGGCTTCACCAACAAGGCCGACTGGCGGCGGGACAACATCAACCTGCTGATCCAGGAGATGAACGCCAAGATCAAGGCGGCCAAGCCGTGGGTGAAGTTCGGAGTCAGCCCGTTCGGCATCTGGCGGAACAAGTCGGTCGACCCGCTCGGCTCGGACACCACCGGCAGCCAGTCGTACGACATCATCTCCGCCGACACCCGTAAGTGGATCAAGGAGGAGTGGATCGACTACGTCGTGCCGCAGCTCTACTGGTACATCGGCCAGTACCCGGCCGCCGACTACGCGCGCCTGGTGCCGTGGTGGGCCGAGCAGGTGCGCGGCACCAGCGTCCAGCTCTACATCGGCCAGGCCGACTACAAGAGCGGTGAGCCGGCGTACGGGTCGTACTGGATGAACCCGTACGAGCTGTCGAACCACCTGACGCTCAACCGGTCGTACCCGGAGGTGCTCGGCAACGTGCACTTCTCCGCGGTGCAGGTACGGGCCAACCGGCTGGGCGCGACGGACATCTACGCGGCCGAGCACTACTCCCGCCCGGCGCTGATCCCGGCGATGCCGCACCTGCCGTCCCAGCCGCTGCTCGCCCCGGTGGTCACCGCCTCAGAGCGGGACGCCGACGGGGTACGCCTGAGCTGGCGGCAGCCCGCGGACGGCGAGGGGCCGCTCGGCACCGCCACGTCGTACGCGATCTACCGGTTCGACGGGGCCGGCATCGCCGAGGCGTGCGACTTCGCCGACGCCGCCCACCTGGTCGCCACCGTGCGCGGCACCGCGGATGACGTGCAGTCCTGGGTGGACACCACGGTCGCCGCCGGCCGTCCGTACACCTACTACGTGACCGCGCTGGACCGGCTGGCGAACGAGAGCCCGGTCAGCCCGCCGCACTTCGTGCACTGACGGTCGGGCGGATGCCCCGGACGCTGCGGCGTCCGGGGCATTCGTCTGTTTCGACGAATGTCACCAACAGTTGGCGCCCACCATCGCTAGACCTCTGGACATTGATCGACACTGATCTACACCCGGTGACCCGCCGGTGACCCGCCGTACCGCACACCCCCGCGGAGGTACCCGTGTCCAGACGCCTCGTCACCCTCCTCGCCTCCGGCACGTTCGCGCTGCTCGTCGCGCTCGGCGTCGCCTCCCCCGCGTTCGCCGCCGTGAGCCGGGAGCAAAAGCTCAGCGTGCTCTACAGCTGGACCCAGACCAGCGCCACCAGCTACAACGCCTGGAACGCCGGTCGGCTGAACAAGGCCGCCTGGTCCGAGTACGCCTTCGACTGGTCGACCGACTACTGCTCGTCCAGTCCGGACAACCCGCTCGGCTTCAACTTCGCGCTCTCCTGCTACCGGCACGACTTCGGCTACCGGAACTACAAGGCGATGGGCCTGTTCTCGGCCAACAAGTCCCGGCTGGACAGTGCCTTCTACGCCGACCTGAAGCGGGTCTGCGCGACGTACAGCTACGTGGTCCAGCCGGCCTGCTACAGCCTCGCCTGGACCTACTACGAGGCGGTCACCGTCTTCGGCTCCGTCTCCGCCGTCCAGCAGTCCGACATCGACCACGCCGCCCGCATGAAGGCCGACGCCGAACGCCGCGCCGCCCTCCGCTGAGCCGCCGCTCCCCGCCCACCCGCGTTGATCAAGAAGTTTGCGTCCTCCGGCGGGCCGGATCCGGACCCGAACCTCTTGGTCAACAGGGGCGGGGGCGAGGTCAGGCGTGGTCGCCG
>NZ_QGGF01000014.1 GCF_003857015.1 Micromonospora globispora
CGCCACGCCCGGTCCGGGCGATCGGGCCGGCGAGGCCGAGGACCGGACGGCCGCTCCGGCGGACGGGCCGTCCGCCGAGGTCGGCCCGGCGGACGGACTGACCGAGCGCGAGCGGCGCATCCTCGCCTTCGAGCAGCAGTGGTGGAAGCACGCCGGGGCGAAGGAGCAGGCCATCCGGGACACCTTCGGGCTCTCCGCGACCCGGTACTACCAGCTGCTGAACGCCCTGCTCGACCAGCCGGCCGCGCTGGCCGCCGAGCCGGTGCTGGTGGCCCGGCTGCGCCGGCTGCGGGCCTCACGGGCGCGCAACCGGCGTCGCTGACCGGCTCATTTCTCGTACGTGCGCAGTCCGTTGCCGATGGCGAAGAAGGTCGGCGCCCACTCCCCGACGAAGATGCCCCATCGGTCCGCCCGGTCGATGCCGGCCCGCTCCATGTGCTTGGAGAGGAACCAGCTCGTGAACGAGAGCCCGATACTGACGAAACCGGCCATATAGGCGTGCTCCGCCCGCAGTCCCTGGTCGTGCAACCGTTCCAACATGCGATCCCCCTGTCGCGCCGAACGGCTCCCGGGCGCGACCGGCCGCCCTGGCGGCGCCGGTCGGGTGGCGGCCCCGGGAGACCCACCGCTGCTGACGCTACCGTCGGCGGGCGGGACGTACGGGTGACTTGCCGCAGCCGGGCATCGGGGCCCTGACCGCATGTCCCCGGCCCGGCCGGGTAGGCGGGCGGCGACGGAGGGAGCGAACGGATGGGGGCACCAGACCGCCGGTACTCGACCGGAAGTCAGCCGGCGCGGCCGGTCGGGGCGGCGCCGATGATGCGGGTGCGCTCCGCTTCCGCCCCGGCGCCCGGCCGGCTGGAGAACGAGGACGTGGTCTTCCGGCTCGGCCCGCTGGTCGGGGTGCTGGACGGGGCGACGGTGCCGGAGGGCTTCGACACCGGCTGCGTGCACGGGCCGGCCTGGTACGTCCGGCACCTGGCCGCCCGGATCGGCCTGGCGATCGCCGCCCGGCCGGCGGCGACGCTGATGAGCAGCCTGGCGGCGGCCATCCTCGCGGTCCGCGCCGATCACGGGAACGACTGCGACCTCGACCATCCGGGCACCCCGTCGTCCACGGTCTGCCTGCTGCGGGAGGGCGGTGACCAGGTGGATTACCTGGTGCTCTGCGACAGCCCGCTGGTGCTGGAGGCGGGCGGCCAGGTCAGCGTGGTGTCCGACGACCGGCTGGACGCCGCGATGGCGGACCTGCGCCGGATGGCGGACGCGATCCCCGGGACCGAGATCGACCCGGTCACCCGGTTCCGGCAGGCGGTCACGGTGCAGCGGGGTCGGATGAACCGCACCCACGGCTACTGGGCGGCCGCGGCCGACCCGGACGCGGCGTACCACGCGGTGACCGGGACGCTGCCGCTGCGCGGGCCGGGGGCGCTGCGCCGGGCGGCGCTGCTCAGCGACGGCGCGTCCTGCGCGGTGGAGCAGTTCGGGCTCTTCGACTGGGCGGGGCTGCTGGACGTCACGGCGGCCGAAGGGCCGGAGGGGCTGATCGGGCGGGTGCGGGCGGCCGAGCGCGACCATCCGGACCGGCTGCGCCGGCACAAGCGGACCGACGACGCCTCGGTGGTGTTCTGCGAGTTCGACCCGGCCGACTGAGCCGGCGGGTGCTTCGGAGGGCGGGCCGTCCGGACGACTTTCGACCGGTCGGCTGACAACGGAGCGTGAGGCGGAACACGGACGCGGTCCGACCGGCCCGGACACCTGGCCGGACCGGCAATCCCTGACCAAAGGGGTGGACTGCGGCCGGTGAGGGCGGCAGACTGCGGCACGTGGCGGGTGCGGTACGGCTGGAGCCGGTGGACGAGAGGAACCTGGAGCCGTTGCTCTCGGTAGCGGCCGCCGAGGCGGAGCCTGAGGACGTCATGCCGCCGGTCGATGCGCCGGCCGGCTGGTCGCTCGCCCGCCGGGACGCGTTCCGGGAGTTCCACCGGGCCAGCTTCGCCGGCCTGGACGGCCCCACCCGTACCCGGATGTACGCCATCCTGACCGGCGGCGAGGTGGTCGGCATGGTCCGGATGACCCGCTGCGACGAGCCCGGGACGGTGGAGACCGGGATGTGGCTGGGGCGTTCCGCCCGGGGGCAGGGGCTCGGCGCGGCGGCGCTGCGGGAGTTGCTGAACGCCGCTGCGGCGGCTGGCATGCACACCGTGCTGGCGCGGACGACGACCGACAACGCGGGCGCACTGTCGGTGCTCAGAAAATGCGGCGCAAAATTGCGCAACGATGACGGAAAAGTGCGCGCGGAAATCTGTCTGGATTCTGCGCTGCCAGCCGTTTGAGCGGCTTTGGTTGCTCCTTTGCAACGATTACACTTTCCCTGCTCCTGGCGATGCGTCTGACCGCTTTGCGGTCGTTCATCCCCAGCCCTCCACGGGGTCCGGATGCCTGGTGACGAACGCCTCGGGAATGGCGCGGAAATGTTTCGCAGGTAGGGCGTGGGGTACTGCCCGCCGGGTCCGCTAATACGGGGACGCCCGACTGCAGGCCCTTTTCGCGCTATTCCCCGGTAGCTCCATTAGGGCCTGCGTCGCGTGGTCCGGGCGTCCCGTGCGCCGGGGAGCGAAGGAGAACCGATGAAGAGTGGAGCACGGATCGGGCTCGCGGTCGGCCTCGGCTACATCCTGGGTCGCCGCAAGAAGCTGCGTACCGCCCTCACACTGGCCGCCGCGGTGGCCGCCGGGCGGGCCAGCAGGAACCCCGGCGGGCTGATGAAGTACGGCGCTGACCTGTTGAACGCCTCCCCGCAGCTGGGCAACCTGAGCAAGCTGAGCGGACCCCTGGCCACGGCCGGCAAGGCTGCGGCGACCGCCGCCGCCGGCAGCGGCATCGACGCGCTGAGCGGCAAGCTGCGCGGCAGCGCCGACGCACTGCGCCGCAAGTCCGGCCGGCGGGGTGAGGAGACCGGCGGCGAGGCCGCGGGCGAGCGTTCCTCGGATGAGGAGACCGCCGCGGACGAGCGCTCCGCGCCGGACGAGGAGCAGGAGCTCGACGAGCAGCCGCAGGCCGACGAGGACCGCGAAGAGCAGCCGGTGGCCACCGGCCGGCGACGGGGGCGGTGACCGTGGCGACCAACCTCAACCCGGGCGGCCTCGCCGACAAGGCCCGTACCCAGCTCGGCGACGAGCTGCGCAACCTGGCCGGCGCGATCGGCGAGCGGGCCGTCCACGTGGTGACCGAGCGGATCACCGGCGCCACCGGCCGACTCAGCGAGTACGCCAAGCAGGGCGGCGGTCCCGGCCTGATCGCCGCCGCCACCGGCGCGCAGAAGCTCGCCGAGGGCAGCTCCCCGATGAAGGCCATGTTCCATGCCGGTGTGGCCGGCGGTAAGGAGAAGCTGATGTCGGCGTTGGGCGGTGGCGGCGGCAAGGGTGGCAAGGGCGGCAAGAAGAAGCTCAAGGTCACCAACATCGTCGAGACGATCGAGGTCGGCGTGCCGGTCCGGGTCGCGTACAACCAGTGGACCCAGTTCGGCGACTTCCCCAGCTTCATGAAGAAGGTCGAGCAGGCCGACTGCGAGTCGGACGAGAAGATGACCTGGAAGGCGCAGGTCTTCTGGTCGCACCGCAGCTGGGAGTCGACCATCGTCCGGCAGATCCCGGACCGGCTGATCCACTGGCGTTCCAAGGGTGAGAAGGGCTCCGTCGACGGAACGGTCAGCTTCCACGAGGTCGGCCCCGAGCTCACCCGCATCCTGGTCGTCCTCGAGTACCACCCGCAGGGCCTCTTCGAGCACACCGGCAACCTGTGGCGGGCCCAGGGCCGGCGGGTGCGGCTGGAACTGAAGCACTTCGTCCGGCACGTGATGACCGTGACCGTTCTCGACCCGGACTCGGTCGAGGGCTGGCGCGGCGAGATCGAGGACTCCCAGGTGGTCAAGGACCACGAGACCGCGCGGCGCGAGGAGCAGGAGGCCCGCGAAGAGCAGGAGCGGGGGCGGGCCGAGGAGCCCGAGGAGTTCGAGGAGGAGCCCGAGGAGGAGCGCCCGGAGCGCCGGCCCGCCGAGCGCGGCCGCCGTCGTCCGCCGCAGCGCCGCCGTCCTCCCGAGGAGGAGGAGTACGACGCCTACGACGAGGGCGAGGACTACGACGAGGGGTACGAGGAGGAGGAGCCCGAGGAGGAGCAGCCTCCGCCGCGTCGCCGCCAGCCGGAGCGGGCCCGCCGCCCGCAGCCGCGCGAGGAGCGGCCGGAGCGGGCCGAGCGGCCGGGGCG
>NZ_QGGF01000594.1 GCF_003857015.1 Micromonospora globispora
CCACAGCGCGACGGTGGACGCGGTGGCCCGGTGCGGGTAGCGCTGGCCCAGGGCCGCGTCGACCCGGTCGTCTGCTGCTCAGGGGAGTCGTCGGGATGCACCCGCCGAGGCTAGAAAGCTTCTCCTCGCTTGCCATCGGGGTAGTTGGTGGCATGCGCCACAATTTGCCATGATCCGCCCGCTCATTACGCTCGGTGAACCATGAAACGGGCCCACAACGCTTTTCGGATTTGTCCGCAATATCTCCTTTGGATGGACAAGACGGGCGCAAGCTCGTCTGCGCAGGGCGGCCATCGGGCCTCCTCCGTTCGGCCCATGCGGTACCCGGCCGTCCTGGTCGGAACACCTCCGCCTGGGGTACCGGCAGGTAACCCGGCCCGGAACCGGACCGACCAAGCGGCATCAGCCCGCCGGCCCCGTGGCCGCTCGGTACGATGCGGACGGTGACAGAGCGTGCGATCGACGAGCCGGCGGCCGGTGACTCGAGCGGCCGCCCCGACCGCCGGGGACTGGCCGTCTGCCTCCTCGCGGTGCTGCTCGCCGCCCTCCTCGCCGGCCACCGGGCGGTCCCCAACGTGCACGGGTTCGGCAGCCTCCTGGACAGTGCGAGTCCCCTGCTCGGCCTGGCCGTACCCGTGCTCGGTGCCGCCGCGCTGCTGCGCCGGTCCCGCCGGGCGCTGGCGGCGGTGCTCCTGCCCGGGGTCGTCTGGGTGGTGCTCTACGGCGACGCCTGGCTGCCCCCGGCGGCCGGCGGCGGACCGGCGGTGCTCCGGGTCGCCAGCCAGAACCTGCAGTCCGGAAACCCGGATCCCGCCGCCACGGTGCACGCGCTCGTCAGCTCCGACGCTGACCTCATCGCGCTACAGGAGGTGGACGACGACGACCGGGTCGACGCGGCCCTGGGCCAGCGCTACCCGCACCGGGCCACCGCGTCCACCGTCGCGCTGTGGAGTCGCTGGCCGATCCGCGACTCGGCGGGCGTGGACACCGGCCTGGGCTGGAACCGCGCGCTGCGCGCGGTGGTCGCCGCCCCCGACGGCGACCTGGTGGTCTACGTGGTCCACCTCGGCTCCGCCCGGGCGGGGCACACCGCCACCCGCGACGAGACGCTCTCCCGGCTGGCCGCGACCGTGCGGGACGACCGCGCCCCGCGGCTGGTGGTGCTCGGCGACCTGAACACCGCCACCACCGACCGGGTCTTCGCCCCGCTGACCCGGCTGTTGCACGACGCCCAGGCCGACGCCGGTCAGGGTTTCGGCTTCACCTGGCCGTCGAAGCTGCCGGTGACCCGTCCGGACCATGTGCTCTACCGGGGGCTCACCCCGACCGCGGCCGGCGTGCTGCGTACCCCGGACAGCGACCACCGGGCGGTGACCGCCGGTTTCCGCTGGTGACGGTGGGGACGGCTCAACGCCGTCCGTTCTCCGCCGGGGTGACGGTGAGCCGGTGCCGGCTGTTGTCACCGCTGGAGAACGGCCAGAGCCGGTCCGCGTAGGCCACCAGGTCGGCCAACTGGTCGCGGCTCAGCCCGGCGGAGGAGATCTCCGCGTGCACGTCGGCCCGGTACCGGCCGTCGTCGTCGCGGCCGAGCTTCGCCTCCGCGGTGACCTGCACGGTGTGCGCCTCGTCGGTGATCTCGGCGGCCGCCTCCACCGCCGCGTGGTGCAGGCAGGAGGCGAACGCGGCGGCCAGCAGCTGCTCCGGCGTCAGGCCGGTGCAGTGCGGTGCCAGCGGCGACGCCAGCGCGGTGGAGAGCCCGCCGTCGTCGGTGCGGACGTGACCACCCGCGGCGGTCGCGGTGGCCTTCTCGTGCAGCCAGGAACTCGGCTCCGGCATCGCGTTCCTCCCGTCACTCACCCGCCCGGCTACCCGGCCCCCGCCAGGTGAAACGCCGACCGAGCCGGACGCGGAGTCAGCAGGCCCACTCCGTCGGGTGCCCGTCGACCGCCATCGCCTCGGTCGACTCGACGGCCGCCCGCTCGGTCCACGGCGACACCTGGGTGGTCCGCGGCCGGGGGGTCGCCGACAGCATCGGGACGTAGACCCGCGCGTCCACCACCTCGGCCAGCAGCAGCGCGGCCATCAGGCTGGTCGGCCGCCGCTCCGGGTCGTCGTCGAGGCAGCGCCGGCACAGGTCGGCGACCTCCGGGGGCAGCCCGTCGATCTCCGGCAGCGGCTCCGGCGCCTGCCGCTTCCGCTCGCCGAGCAGCTGGGTGGTGCTGCAGGCGGTGTACGGCAGTCGACCGGTCAGGCAGTAGTAGAGCAGCACGCCGAGGGCGTACATGTCGGCGGCGGGGGTGGCCGGCTGCTGGTCCAGCTGTTCCGGGGCCAGGTACGCCGGGGTGCCCACCACGATGCCGTCGGGGGTGGGGTCCGGCGTACCGGCCGGGGTGGCGATCCCGAAGTCGAGCACCTTCACCCCGGCCGGGGTGAGGATCACGTTGGCCGGCTTGACGTCCCGGTGCACGATGCCGTGCGCGTGCGCGGCGGCCAGTGCGGCGCTCACCTCGGCGCAGACCCGGACGGCGATCCGCCAGTCCAGCGGGCCGCCGCGCAGGTGGGCGGCGAGGGTCTCGCCCTCCGCCAGCTCCATCACGATGTAGGGCACCTCGCGGCCGGGGAAGCTGGTCGAGGTGCCGAAGTCGTGCACGCTGGCCACGTTCGGGTGGACCAGCCGGGCCGCGGACCGGGCCTCGGCCCGGATCCGTTCCACTGAGGTCTCCTCGCCGTCCAGCTCCGGGGAGATCAGCTTCACCGCGACGGTCCGGTCCAGGACCACGTCGTGAGCTCGCCACACCTCCGACATCCCGCCGATGCCGATGCGCTGTTCGAGCTCGTACCGCTCGCCCAGCGTCCTCATCGACCACTCCTCGTCCTCGTCCGGCCCGCCGGGACTCGTCATCCCCGCATTTCGGGACGCGGTACCCGGGGTCCGAGCAGGGCAAACCGCCCGGGGTTTCCCGACCGGGCCGGGTCCCCACGGGGTACCTTCCATCCAGGGGGCGTGGTGACGATCCGTGCGTGATCCGGGGCGGAGGGTGTGCGGGTGGGCATGGTGAGGGTGCGGTTCGTCGGCGGACCCGCCCACGACCTGGTCCGGGAGCTGCCGGCGGAGCCCGACGGCGCCCCGCCGCACCGGTGGATCCTGCGCCACCCCGACGAGGCGCCCCCGCCGGGCGGCGGCGGCCCGGACCATCTCTACCAGCGCGACCACCGGGACGGCTACGGCACCTGGACGATGCGGTTCGTGCGCACCGACCCACTCGGCGCCACGGAGTAGGGACGCGCGGCCCCAAGGCTCAGACCGGTGCCGCCTCGGTGGTACCGAGGATGATCGAGGCGACCAGCTCCGGGTCGTCGTGCATCGGCACGTGACCACAGCCGGTCAGGTCCAGGTGGCGGGCCGCCGGCAGCCGGGACCGGGCCAGCGCCGCCTGCCGGTACGGCAGGATCCGGTCCCGGGTACCCCAGGCCACGGTCACCGGGACGGCCGGTGAGCCGGCGAAGGCGTACCCCCGACCGGCCCGGGCCACCGCGCGGAAGGCGAGGGCGTCCCGCAGCGCCCGGGCGTCGGCGAGGGCGGCCTCGACGGTCACCCGGCCCGGCCGGGCCAGGATCATGCCGAGCGCCAGGGTGCGCCCGGGCGCCGAGGCGAACATCGAGCGCAGCACCGGGGCGGGCAGCCGGGCCGCGGTCCGGTGCAGGCCCAGCACGGTGAGCGCCCAGCGCAGCTCCCGGGCGGTGCAGAAACCGGCGGGGGAGAGGGCGGTGGCCGAGGCGACCCGGCCGGCGGCGGCGAGTTCCAGCGCGATCGCGCCGCCCAGGCTGTTGCCCGCCACGTGCGGCCGGTCCAGGCTGAGCGCGGTGAAGACCTCGGCGACCGCCGTCACCACGCCGGGCATGTCCGGCGGCAGGCCGGTCGCGGGCACCGGGGAGCGGCCGAAGCCGGGCAGGTCGAGGGCAATCACGTCGTGCGCCTCGGCGAGCCGGTCCAGCACCGGCAGCCAGGCCGCCCAGTGGTGCCCGATGCCGTGCAGCAGCACCAGCGGCGGGCCGGAACCGCGGCGCTCGAACGCCACCTCCACCGCGCCGCTCATCCGTCGGCCCGCTGCGGGGTGCTCACCCCGAACCGTTACCTAATGAGTTCTGGGAGTGAGCCATCCGGCAAACTCCTGGTGGGTAGGTAGCCGCCAGTTGGTGAGCACTCGTCGTTCCTGGACATCGAGTCCTGATGAAAGATCGTGCCCCGGCTGGTCGGTGTG
>NZ_QGGF01000013.1 GCF_003857015.1 Micromonospora globispora
GCGTTAGCGGGGGGTGGGTGAGGGTGTGGACGGCGGTTAGGGAGAGGGCTGCGGCGGCGGCCAGGACGGCGGCCATCGGGATGGCGCTGCCCTCGCCGCCCAGCCCGACCAGAGGTGCGGCGAGCGCGCCGATGACCGACTGGATCCCGCCCATCAGGGCGGCCGCCGTGCCGGCGTGGCGGGGGTGCGAGTCCAGGGCGAGCGCGGTGCTGTTCGGGGTCACCATGCCGAGCGAGCCGACGAAGGCGAAGAGGGTCACCGCCACCAGGGCGAGGCTGGCGGCGAGTGCGCCGGTCAGCACGCCCACCGCGGCCACCGCGTTGACCAGCAGGGTGGCGACCAGCAGCCGGCGCGGGTCGAATCGGTCCAGCAGTCGGGCGTTGACCTGCCCCATCGCCACCAGGCACAGCGCGTTCAGGCCGAAGAGCAGGCTGAATGTCGTCCCCGAGACGCCGAAGACCTCCTGGAAGACGAAGGACGACCCGGAGATGTACGCGAACAGCCCGGCGAAGGCGAAGGCCTGGGTCAGCGCGTACCCGAGGTAGACCCGGTCGGCGAAGAGCGAGCGCATGGTCCGGGCCGTGCTCGCCAGGCCGCCGGTGCTGCGCCGCTCGGCGGGCAGCGTCTCCGGCAGCCGCCAGGCCACCGCGGCGGCCAGCAGCAGCCCGATCACAGCCAGGGTGACGAACACGGCCCGCCACGAGCCGAACCGCAGCACCAGGCTCCCGACGCTCGGTGCGGCGACCGGCGCCACCCCGAAGACCAGGGTGAGCCGGGAGAAGTACTTCGCGGCGGCCCGGCCGGCGTACAGGTCGCGGACCACCGCTCGGGCGACCACCACGCCCATCCCACCGGCGAGGCCCTGCGCGAAGCGGGCCGCGGCCAGCGCCGGGGCGGTGGGCGCAACGGCGCAGGCCAGCCCCAGCAACGCGTACCCGATGACGCCGACCAGGACCGGGCGGCGCCGCCCCCAGCGGTCGCTGAGCGGACCGGTGACCAGTTGGCCGAGGGCGAGACCGACGAGGCAGGTGGTCAGGGAGAGCTCGATCTGGGCCTGGTCGGCGCCGAGGTCCCGGGTCATCGCCGGGAACGCCGGCAGGTACATGTCCAGCGAGAGCGGGCCGATCGCGGTGAGCGTGCCGAGCAGCACGAGCAGCATCAGGCCGTCCCGTCCGGCCGGCGTGCCGGCGGTCGGTGTCCCGGCCCGGGTGTCGGCGGTTCCCGCCGGGCGCATGGTCGACTGCACGGTGTGCGTCAAGACTGGATTCCCCCCACGATCGATGATCCCCGCTAACTTTAGCTCTGTACTCAGAACTATTGCCCTGTGAAGTAGGTGACCCGGGTGTCAGGTGAGGAGCAGGTGGCGCGCCTCGGCGCGCTGGTGGGAGAGCTGCACCGGCTGCTGCGCCGTTCCGCCGCCGGCCGCGCCCACCGGGTCGTCCTGCCGGAGGCCCAGGTGGAGCTGCTGCTACTGGTTCGCGCCGAACCGGGGATCAGCGGCAAGGAGGCGGCCCGCCGGCTCGGTACCGCGCCGAACACGATCAGCACCCTGGTTGGCGACCTGGTCGACGCCGGCCTGCTCGACCGGGAACGCGACCCGGCGGACCGCCGGGTGATCCGTCTTCGCCTCACCGAGGCGGCGCATGCCCGGATGGCGGACCACGCGCGCCACCGCACCGCGTTGCTCACCGATGCCCTGGCCACCCTGGACCCGGCCGCCCGCGACGCGGTCCTCGCCGCCGTCCCCCACCTCGACGCCCTGCTCACCGCCCTCCGCCGCTGAGCGCCCCACCCTTCCCGCGATCTTGCACTTGTTGCCCGCGCGAAAGCCGCGAAATGGGGCGAGCCCGCGGCCGAAAGTGCAAGATCGCGGGCGGAGTATGGGGGCGGGGGTCAGGCGGTGCCGTCGAGTTCGGCGTAGCCGCGGCGGGCGGCGATCAGGCCCGGACGGGCGCCGAACGGGGACTCCGCGGCCACCCGCTCGGGCGGGGCGTTGCCGGTATGCCCGGCCCGGATCAGCCACGCCTGGTCGACGAGCCGGGTGTGCTGGGCGCGGACGAACTCGACGTCGACGGGCTCCCCGTGCCCGGGCACCACCACCGTCGACGGCGTCGTCAGCCGGAGCAGCTCGGCCACGGCGTCCGGCCACTGCAACGGGTACGACTCCTCGAACGCCGGCGGCCCGCTCTGCTCCACCAGGTCGCCGGCCACCAGGACGTCCGCGTCCGGCACGTGCACCACCAGATCGGCGTCGGTGTGCCCGCGCCCCGGGTGGCGCAGCACGACCCGGCGGCCACCGACGTCCAGCACCGTCTCGCTGTGCACCGGATGCGTCGGGGTCAGCAGCTCGGTGTCGCCGAGCTGGGCGGCGAGCGCCGGCTGCTCGTCGCGGATCTCCTCGTACGCGGCCCGGCGCAGCTCGTCCGGGCGGTCCCGCAGCGCCGCGATGGCCAGCTCGTGCGCGTACACCGGGCGGGGTGGGTCGGCGGCCAGGGTCGCGTTGCCGAAGCAGTGGTCGAAGTGGTGGTGGGTGTTCACCAGGGTCCACGGGTGGGGGGTGACCGCCCGGGCCGCGTCGGCCAGCTCGCGGGCCTGGGCCGCGGTGGAGAGGGTGTCCACCAGCAGCGCCGCGCCGTCGCCGACCACCAGCGTCACGTTGACGTGCAGCAGCGGCTCGCGCAGCACGTGGACGCGGTCGGCGACCTCGACGAACCGGACGCTCATGACGCCTGCGACGAGCGCTCGACGAAGCGCTGCCGGTCGACCAGCACCCGCTCGATCCGCGCCTCGGCCACGGTCTGCCCGCCGTCGGTGACGGTCACCTCGAACAGCAGCCGTCGCCCGTCGACCTTGGCGAGCCGGGCCTGCGCCACTACCGTCCGGCCGACCGGGGTGGGGGCCCGGTGGTCCAGCTCGACGCGGAGCCCGACGGTGGTCTGCCCGGGTGGCATCCGGACCGCGGTGGCGGCCACGGTCGCCGCCTCGGCCAGGGCGAGCACCCGGGGGGTGCCGAGCACCGGCACGTCACCGGAGCCCACCGCCTGGGCGGTGTCGGCGTCGGTGACGGTCAGCTCGACCCGGGCGGTCAGGCCCGGCGCGAAGGGCGGCTCCGGCTGCTCCTGCATGGCTAGAGCCTAATCGAGCCGGGCCGGGGCCGGGTGGCGTCCGACGGCCGGCAGGTGGTCGGCGTCGGTCGATGCGTTGCCCGCCGTTAACCTTGACCGCGATGGCCGTCGTGACAGATCCCCAGCCCCCCGCCCGGACCGGCGCCGCCGAGTCGACCGACGGCGGTCGTCGCCGCGCCGTCGCGATGGCGATCTGGGGGGTCGCCTTCGTGGTCGGATGGCTCGCCATCGGCCTGCCCACCGACCCGGCGTACGCCTTCGTCTGGATCTGGGCGGCCACCATCGCCTGGAACTCGTCCCGGCCCTGGCGCAGCCACCTGCGCTTCGCCCGGGACTGGATCCCGGTGGTGCTGCTGCTCGCCGCGTACAACCTCTCCCGGGGCTTCGCCGACAACGGCGCGACGCCGCACGCCATGGAGCTGATCGTCGCCGACCGGTTCCTGGTCGGCTGGGCCACCGGCGGCGAGGTGCCGACGGTCTGGTTGCAGCAGCACCTGTACCGGCCCGAGGTCCGCTGGTGGGACGTGCTGGCCAGCTGGATCTACTTCTCGCACTTCGTGGTGACGCTGGCCGCGGCCGCGGTGCTCTGGCTGCGCAACCGGGACTGGTGGGCGGCGTACATGCGGCGCTGGGGTTTCCTCTGCGCCGCCGGGCTGGTCACCTACTTCCTCTACCCGGCCGCGCCGCCCTGGTGGGCCGCGCAGAACGGCCTGCTCACCGAGGTCGCCCGGATCTCCACCCGGGGCTGGAAGGCGTTCGGCATGCACGGCGCGGGCAACCTGCTCAACGCCGGGCAGATCGCCTCCAACCCGGTGGCCGCGATGCCCTCGCTGCACACCGCGTTCGCCCTCTTCGTGGTGCTGTTCTTCCTCAGCTCGACCCGGCGGCGCTGGTGGCCGCTGCTGCTGGCGTACCCGCTGGCGATGACCTTCACCCTGGTCTACTGCGGCGAGCACTACGTGATCGACGTGCTGGTCGGCTGGGCGTACGTGGGGATCACCTTCCTGGTCGTCGGCCTGGCCGAGCGCGGGTGGGCGGCCTACCGGGCCCGCCACCCGAAGGCCGCGGCGGTGCCGGCCGAGCCCGTGGCCGCCGACCCGTCCGGGGAGCCGGAGCCGCCGGCCATCACGAC
>NZ_QGGF01000011.1 GCF_003857015.1 Micromonospora globispora
CAGCGGTGCAGCCGGCGCGGCGGCCGTTCCGCACAACCCGCCCGGGTACGCTCGGCCCGCCGCCCCGGCTGCACCGCTGCCGGCCCCCCGCCGGTCCCGGTCCGGGCTGTGGCTGGTCGCCATCCTGGTGGCCGTACTGGTCCTGCTCTGCTCCGGCGTGATTTCCTACAACTTCCGGAAGAGAGACGGGTCCGGCGACACCGGCGCGCTCGCTCCGGTGAGCGTGACCTCCGGCGCGCTGCGGCCCCACGGAGGCGACGATCTGGCCCTGGCGTCGTACCGTCGGGTGGTACGGCTCCAGCCGGGTGGCGGCGAGACGACGACGAGCGAAGGACGAGAGACGCGATGACAGCGCAGGCCCGCCTGCTCGGTGGCAGGTACCAGGTCGGCGAGCTGCTCGGCTACGGCGGCATGGCGGAGGTGCACCGCGGCCGTGATCTCCGGCTCGGTCGGGACGTCGCGATCAAGATGCTCCGGGCCGACCTGGCCCGGGACGCCACCTTCCAGATGCGGTTCCGCCGGGAGGCGCAGAACGCCGCCTCCCTCAACCACCCGGCCATCGTCGCCGTGTACGACACCGGCGAGGAGACCGCGGCGACCGGCGAGACGCTGCCGTTCATCGTGATGGAGTTCGTCAACGGGCGGACCCTCAAGGAGGTGCTCGGCGCCGAGGGGCGGCTCCAGCCGCGCCGGGCGCTGGAGATCTGCGCCGACATGTGCGCGGCGCTGGATTTCAGCCACCGGCACGGCATCATCCACCGGGACATCAAGCCGGGCAACGTGATGCTCACCCAGACCGGCCAGGTCAAGGTGATGGACTTCGGCATCGCACGGGCCCTGGCCAGCGGCGCCACCACGATGACCCAGACCAGCGCCGTGATCGGCACCGCGCAGTACCTCTCCCCGGAGCAGGCGCGCGGCGAGGCGGTGGACGCCCGCTCCGACGTGTACGCGGCCGGCTGCGTCCTCTTCGAGCTGCTCTGCGGGCACCCGCCGTTCGTCGGCGACAGTCCGGTCAGCGTCGCGTACCAGCACGTGCGGGAGGCGCCGCCGACGCCGAGCTCGATCAACCCGGACGTCAACCCGGCGGTCGACGCGATCGTGCTCAAGGCCCTGTCGAAGAACCCGCTCAACCGGTACCAGAGCGCCGGCGAGATGCGGGCGGACCTGCTCCGCGCCGCCGCCGGCCGGCCGGTGATGGCCACCCCGGTGCTGCCGGTGGACGAGACCGCGCCGATGGCCCCGGCCGCCGCGGCCGCGGGCTACCAGACGCAGGTGATGGGGCCGCAGACCCGGCAGCAGGTACCGGCCGCGGTCGGTGACCCGCGCAAGCGGAAGAGCTCGTCGTGGGTGATCGCCACCTTCGCCGCGCTCGGCGTGCTCGCGGTGATCGCTCTGGTCGCGGCCCTGCTGCTCAACCAGAGCGGTGCCGACAAGGTGGCGGTGCCGGATCTGAACGGCAAGACGGGAGATGCTGCCGCGGCCCTGATCCGGCAGGCGGGGCTCACTCCGCAGCCCGGTGATCCGGTGCAGAACGCCACCTGCGCGAAGGGCACGGTGGTCGGTCAGACCCCCGCTCCCGGTACCCAGCTTGAGAAGAACCGCGAGGTCATCTACCAGGTCTGCGGCGGCCCGAAGCTGGTGACCATTCCCTCCGTGATCGGCAACCCCTACGACAACGTCAAGCAGCAGCTCGAAGACCTGAACCTCAAGGTCGATCCGGAGTACGTGAACAGCGGCGAGCCGAAGGACACCGTCACCAAGATCGACCCGGGCGTGGGTGAGAAGGTCCAGGAGAACTCGACGGTCAAGGTCCAGGTGTCCAAGGGCAACATCGCCCAGGTGCCGGACGTGGTCGGGCTGCCGCAGGATCGGGCCATCAAGCGGCTGGAGGAAGCCGGCTACAAGTGGAAGATCCGCAAGGGGGACGAGGTGCCGGCGGCCGAGGCCGGGAAGGTCGCCGACCAGACCCCGAACGCGGGCATCAACCTGAAGAAGGGTGAGACGGTCACCATCGAGGTCACCGTCCCGCTGCCCGAGGAGACGGCGTCGCCGGAGCCGAGCGGAAGCTCGCCTACCCCGACCAGCACGCCCACCGCCCCCGGTGGCGGGGGTGGGTGGCCGATCCCGACCACCCCACCGGGCGGAGTCGCCCCCGAGTGACGCCCCGGGCGGACCGGCGCTCGTAGCGCCGGTCCGCCCGACGCCCCGCGTCCATGCCCGGGCATGACCGTACCCGGGCCGGCACCGGTCGAGGTGGATCCACTCCAGGTCGCCGACATTGCGGTGTCCGGATCATCGGGATACCGCAACATCGCCGAAACGGAGTCGATCAAGCGGGGAGCCAGGCGCTCCACGGACCGAGAGCCGGCAAGAGTCGAGCAGGCCGAGCGGTGAGCGGCGGCGAGCGCCGTCAAGTCGCGAGCGTCGTCAGGCGGCGGCGAAGGCGGCGCGGCGGCGGGCGTCCACCGCGGCGGCCAGCTCCGGCGCCCGCTCCAGCGCCTCCGGGAAGCCGCAGACGGCGAGCCAGTTCGCCAGCATGAGGTGCCCACCCTCGGTGAGCACCGACTCGGGGTGGAACTGGACGCCCTCGACGGGCAGGGTGCGGTGTCGCATCGCCATCACCACCCCGGACTCCGTCCAGCCGGTGACCTCCAGCTCGTCCGGCAGCGTCTCGGGCAGGACGGCGAGCGAGTGGTAGCGGGTGGCGGTGAACGGGTTCGGCAGCCCGGCGAGCACCCCGAGCGAGTGGTGGCGTACCTTCGAGGTCTTGCCGTGCAGCAGCTCGGGCGCCCGGGTCACGGTGCCCCCGAACGCCTCGCCGATGGCCTGATGGCCCAGGCAGACCCCGAAGAGGGGCAGCTTGCCCGCGTACTCCCGGATGACGTCCAGGCAGATGCCGGCACGATCCGGGCTGCCTGGCCCCGGCGAGAGCAGGACGCCGTCAGCCCCGACCCGGCCCACCTCGGCGACGTCGATCTCGTCGTTGCGCCGCACGTCGCAGTCGACCCCGAGCTGGCCGAGGTACTGCACCAGGTTGAAGACGAACGAGTCGTAGTTGTCGATCACCAGGACGCGCATCGGGTCACCTGCTGGGGGTGGAGGGCGGAGTGTTGTTCGTCTCCGTGTCGTACGGGATCTCCTCATGGCTCGGAGTCGCGCTGGGCACGGTGAGTCCACCGGGGCCGTCAGCCGGCACACCCGAGTCCTGGGTGACCTGGACGTCGTCGAAGGGGAGCAGCGGCTCGGCCCATGGGAAGACCACGATCCAGAGCAGGGCGACCGCCGCCACGGCGAGCAGCACCGAGCCGGTGATCTTGCCGGCCAGCCCGTAGGGAAGCTTGCGCCAGATCCACGCGTACATCGTCAGCCTCCCAGCTCCGGTGGGCGACCCGCCGACTTGGCCAGCTCGTGGTCCAGCCGGGCGTGGATGATCAGCCGCTGGTAGTTGTCGAACTTGGGGTTGCAGGTGGTCAGGGTGAGCAGCTTCTCGGTCGGCGTGGCGCCCGGCTTCATCGGCACCGGCGCCACCACCTCGACCTGGGTCGGCTTGACGATCCGGGTCTTGTAGACCTTGTAGATGTACCACTCGGTCTTGCCCTCGACGACGATGTTGTCGCCGTTGCGCAGCTCGTCCAAGCGCCAGAAGGTGGCCCGGATGCGGTGCCCGGCGACGGCGAAGTTGCCCACCTGGCCCGGCATGGCGCTCTTCGGGTAGTGGCCCGGGGCGTACCGGATGTCCTCCTGGGTGACGCCCTCGACCACGATCCAGTGCTTGTCGAGCTTCGGGATGTAGAGGCCGGCGACCGGCTTGCCCTCCGCCGGCGGCTTCGGGTCCTCGCTGGGGCCGGGCGAAACCGTCGGGTCGCCGGTGGGCCCCCACTCCTGGGCCAGCTGGCTGCTGAGGTCGTTCTGGTGGGCGTCGACGATCACCGACTTGCCCCAGATCTCGTACCCGGCGAAGAGCAGCACCACCAGGCCGAAGGTGATCAGCACCTCGCCGGTGACCCGGACGCCGGTCCGGAGCCGGGACGCGAAGGAGGGGCGGGTCAGCTCCGAGTAGACGCTCTTGTACCCCTCGCCGGTCTGCTCCGGGCGCAGCTGCACCACGCGCTCGCCCCGGCGGGGGTGGGGCGGCTCGGCCGGGGTGTCGGCCTGCTCGGCATCGCCGCTGTCCCGGACGGGCGGTACGGCACCCATCAGCGCGGTCGAGTCCATGGCGGGGGTGGCCGGCGGGGTGCTGGCG
>NZ_QGGF01000272.1 GCF_003857015.1 Micromonospora globispora
GCCGGGCGCCGACCGCCGCCGCGGCCCGGACCGGCTCGCGCAACGTGCCGGGCTCCGGCACCACCGGTACGGCGAACCGCCCCGGGTCGTGCCGGCGCACGGTACCGGCCGGCGCGCTCCACGAGGTGGCGGCGGTCTCCGCCCAGCCGCCGTCCCACTCCCGAGTGGCGCCGCTCTTCTCCTCGTCGCCGGAGCGCTTGCGGCCCAGTCCGGCGAGGAGCCCCCTGCTCTCCTCCGCCGGCCGCCCGGCCATCGCCTTGTTGAGCGCGGCGGCCTGGTGCTGCTCCCGACTGCGCCGACCGAGGTGGACGGAGAGGCGGACCAGCAGCGCCAGCACGACCAGCAGCACGCAGACGAGGTAGCTGAGCACCACCCAGGACTTCGCCGGCCGTCCGGCGTTCAGGCCGTGGATCAGCGCGAACGGCCAGGAGGCGTACGCCATGGAGTGCAGCGCCCGCCAGAACCACTTCGGACCGACGCCGGCGAAGCGGACCCGGACGAGACCGGTCCAGAGCACGCTCACCATGAGGAACGACGCCACCGTGCCCAGCCCGACGTAGAGGCCCCGGCCGCCGATGAAGGGCACCACGGCGTCGGTCGGGCCGGCCCGGCCGATCGAGATCTTGGTGATGACGTGGAGGACCAGACCGGCCACGCCGAGGATGCCGGTCGCCCGGTGCGCGGACTGCAGCAGCACCCGGTGCCGGATCAGCAGCACCAGCCGGTCGGTGGCGAGCAGCCCCATCATCACGGTGAGGCTCAGCGAGACCAGGGCGACCACGCCGGCGAAGAACTCGGTGAAGAAGAAGCCGTACGCGTACATCGTGGGGCCCGCGCCGGCCAACTCGACGCCGGCCCACGCGAGGGCGAGCGCGGACACGGTGAGCGCGACCAGCGCGGGCTTGGACCTGGTGCGGACACCGCGACTGGTGCTGGTGGTCCGGACGGTCGCCGCCTTCTCGTTCTGCTTTGCCCGGGCCATCTGCTCCTCGATCGTCTCGCGGCGGCGCCCCACCGGCCGACCCTGCTCCCTCCTCCAGTACGGACCGATGGCGGGGGCGGATCAGCCCGGTGGCGAATTTCTCGGCGGATCCGTCGAACCGTCCCGCGCCGCCGCGCGTGTAGCGCCCGCCGGTGATCACTCGGTGGCACGCGTCCGGCGCGCTATGCAACGACGTATTTCTATCCATTGACAGCCGTTGCAACACGCTTGTAACCTTGCCGAAAATTTCAGTCCGGTTTTGCAAGAAACCGGCACTGAGGCCGCTCCCCCGCGCGGTAAAACCCCCGTCCTCCGCAACCCCCAGGAGTCCCGATGCATCGACGCCGATGCCGGTCGGCGATCCTCGCCCTCGGCATGATCGCCAGCCTGCTCTTACCGACCGCCGTGGCGGCTCCCCCCGCCTCCGCGGCGACGTCCGGCAAGAAGGTCATCGTCCAGCTCTTCGAGTGGAACTGGGCCTCGGTGGCCAGCGAGTGCACCAACGTCCTCGGCCCGAAGGGCTACGGCTACGTCCAGGTCTCCCCGCCGCAGGAGCATGTCAACGCCAACCCGTGGTGGGTCGCCTACCAGCCGGTCAGCTACCAGATCGAGTCCCGCAAGGGCACCCGGGCGCAGTTCCAGTCGATGGTGACCACCTGCCACAACGCCGGCGTGAAGGTCATCGTCGACACCGTCGTCAACCACATGTCCGGTCAGGACAACGGCGGCACCGGCTGGGCCGGCACGACCTACGGTCACTACAGCTACCCCGGCAACTACGGGTGGCAGGACTTCCACCACTGCGGCCGCAACGGCAACGACGACATCAGCAACTACAACGACCGGTACGAGGTGCAGAACTGCGAGCTGGTCAACCTCGCCGACCTCGCCACCGAGTCCGACTACGTCCGGACCCGGCTCGCCACGTACATGAACGACCTGCTCTCCCTCGGCGTGGACGGGTTCCGGCTGGACGCCAGCAAGCACATGCCGGCCGCCGACATCGCCGCCATCAAGGGCAAGCTCTCCCGCTCGGCGTACATCGTGCAGGAGGTCATCTACGGCGCCGGTGAGCCGATCCAGCCGACCGAGTACACCGGCAACGGGGACGTGCACGAGTTCCGCTACGGCAAGGACCTCGCCCGGATGTTCAACAGCGAGCGCCTGGCGTACCTGAAGAACTTCGGCGAGCCCTGGGGTTACCTACCCAGCAGCCAGGCGGTGGTCTTCACCGACAACCACGACACGCAGCGCGACGGCGGGGTGCTGACGTACCAGGACCGCGGCGAGTACGCCCTGGCGAACGCCTTCATGCTGGCCTGGCCGTACGGCACCCCGGCGGTGATGTCGAGCTTCACGTTCAGCAGCAAGGACCAGGGTCCGCCCTCGGACGCGAGCAACAGGGTGCTGAACACCACCTGCTACTCGGGCTGGGAGTGCGAGCACCGCTGGCGGGTGATCGCCAACATGGTCGCGTTCAACAACGCCACCCAGGGCGCCGGCGTGGCCAACTGGTACGACAACGGCTACCAGCACATCGCCTTCAGCCGGGCCGGCAAGGGCTACCTGAGCATCAACGACGAGGACTTCGCCATCACCGGTCGCTCCTACTACGCGGGCCTGCCGGCCGGCCGGTACTGCGACGTCATCCACGGCGATTTCAGCAACGGCTCGTGCAGCGGGCCGGTGATCACCGTGGGCTCCAACGGTTGGTTCGCGGCGAACATCAACGCCCACGACGCGGTCGCCATCCACGTCGGCGCGAAGCTGGCCTGATCCGATCCGGTCGGCCCGATCCGGCCCGCGGGATCCGACCCGGGAGCCCCCTGCACCGCCGTCGCGGCGCAGGGGGCTCCCCTGCTTGTCCGGGCCGAGGAACCGGGCGGCGGGCCAGGCGCGTCACAGTGGCGTGTGGAAGAGACGAATGGTCCTGCTGGCTCTGCCCCTCGCCCTCGGCGCCTGCGACGCGAACGGGCCGGAGACCGCCGCCGCTCCGCCGGCCGGTTCCCCCACGCCGGCCCCGAAGCACATCACCGTGGTGGCGCCGGAACTGACCGACTGCGGCACCTGGACGGTCGCGCAGGGCGAGCAGCTCGAGTCGGCAGCAGCCGACTGCCTCGTGGAAGCCGTCGAGCGGCGGGAGCGGGCACGACTGATCGTGACCGCGTTCTCGGTCGAGGGTGCGCCCGTCCTCAACAGCTACCTGGTGCACGCCGACGGCCGGGTGACGGTCACGATCGACAGCAGTGGGGATCCGGCCGGCGCGGCGGGGCTCGTGTGGCAGAACTGCGGGGGGCCGGTCCGGGTGATCGGGCCGCTGCCGATCTTCGCCGAGTGTTCCACTCCGCGGCCGCTCTGACACCACAGAGGGCCTCAGTTGCCCGGCGGCGCCGTGCCGCCGGCGGTCAGTCGCCGAGCAGCCAGCCGTTCTCCTCGGCGATGCGGACCGCGTCGGCGCGGTTGCGGGCACCGGTCTTGCCGATCGCCGCGGAGAGGTGATTGCGCACCGTCCCCTCGGAGAGGTGCAGCATCGCGGCCAGGTCGGCCACCGTGCCGCCGCCCCGGGCGGTGCGCAGCACCGCGGTCTCCCGCTCAGTCAACGGGCTGGCACCGGTCGCCAGGGTCTCCGCGGCCAGCGTCGGGTCGACCACCCGCAGTCCGGCGTGCACCCGACGTACCGCGTCGGCGAGCTGCCGGGCCGGGGTGTCCTTGACGAGGAAGCCGTTGGCGCCGGCCTCCATCGCCCGGCGCAAATAGCCGGGGCGGCCGAAGGTGGTCACCACCAGCACCCGGCAGCCGGGCACCGCGGCGCGCAACGCGGTGGTGGCGGCGATCCCGTCCAGGCCGGGCATCTCGACGTCGAGCAGGGCGACGTCCGGGGTGGTGCGGAGGGCCATGGGCACCACTTCGTCGCCCCGCCCGACCTCGGCGACCACGGTCAGGTCCGGCTCCAGCGAGAGCAGCGCGGCCAGCGCACCGCGGACCAGCGCCTGGTCGTCGGCGAGCAGCAGCCGGATCGGCCCGGTCATCCCGGTCCGACTCGTGTGCGCACCGCCGCCGGTCATGGCTGCGGCGGCAGGGTGAGCCGGAGCAGGAACCCGGGGCCGGTCGGGGGTCGGCCGACGGTGACGGTGCCGTCCAGCCGGCGCGCCCGCTCCCGCAGCCCGACCAGCCCGTGCCCGGCCGGGCTGCGGGAGCGGGCGCGCCGGCTGGACG
>NZ_QGGF01000124.1 GCF_003857015.1 Micromonospora globispora
GATCAAGCTTGACCGCCCGGAGCCGGGCACGGCGGGCCACACCCCACCACCTCAACCACCCAGGGGCCGCAAGACACGGACGGGGCACAGGCAACCAGCCTGAAAGCGCAGGCCACGGCAGACACGCTAGGAGATTCGACGCTGAACCTTGCCGGCACACTCCGAGACCACGGCCCGCGCATCAAACCCCAGGCTCTCGATCGCCACCAACGCCGTGAACACGACATCGGCCAGCTCCGCCGCCACGTCCTCCCGGCTGTGCGTCACCCCCTTGCGCGGGTTCTGGCCGAGCACCCCGATCCAGGCGCCCGCCGCCTCCCCCGCCTCCTCGGTGAGCTTGAGGATCCGAAAGGTCAGCTCGGTGTCGCCGGTGCCGTTGGCGGCGTCCAGCCAGCCGCGCGAGGCCCGGACGGCGTCCCAGATCATCTCGTCCACGCCGACCAGTGAACCGGACAGGGGTGACGATCCGTACCCGGGGGCGGTCGGCGGGACGACGCCGATCCGGTGGTGGCGACGGGGCCGCCGCCGGGACCGGAAGGGACGTGTCGGTGATGCCGGAGGCCGTCGAGTCGGTGTTCGCCAGTGGTCAGCCGGAATCCTGGTGAGCCGGAGTTCCACCAGGCCGTCCGGGAGGTGCTGGAGAGCATCGGCCCTGCGCTGGCCCGTCACCCCGAGTACGCGCACGCACGGATCATCGAGCGGATCTGCGAGCCGGAACGGCAGGTCATCTTCCGCGTGCCGTGGGAGGACGACCACGGTCGGGTCCGGGTGAACCGGGGTTTCCGGGTGGAGTTCAACAGCGCGCTCGGCCCGTTCAAGGGTGGGTTGCGCTTTCACCCCTCGGTCTACCTGGGCATCGTCAAGTTCCTGGGCTTCGAGCAGATCTTCAAGAACGCGCTGACCGGGCTGCCGATCGGGGCGGGCAAGGGCGGCGCGGACTTCGACCCGAAGGGGCGCTCGGACCGGGAGGTGATGCGCTTCTGTCAGAGCTTCATGACCGAGCTGTACCGGCACATCGGCGCGCAGACCGATGTGCCGGCCGGGGACATCGGGGTGGGCAGCCGGGAGATCGGTTACCTGTTCGGCCAGTACAAGCGGATCACCAACCGGTACGAGTCGGGAGTGCTCACCGGCAAGGGCCTGTCGTACGGGGGTGCCCAGGTTCGGCGGGAGGCGACCGGCTACGGCGCGGTCTTCTTCGCCGACGAGATGCTCCGGCAGACCGGGGACAGCCTGGAGGGCAAGCGGGTGGTGGTTTCCGGCTCGGGCAACGTGGCGATCTACGCGATCGAGAAGGTGCGCCAGCTCGGCGGGACCGTGGTGGCCTGCTCGGACTCCTCGGGTTACGTGTTGGACGAGAAGGGCGTCGACCTGGAGCTGCTGCGGGAGCTGAAGGAGGAACGCCGGGCCCGGCTGGACGACTACGTCCGGCACCTGCCGCACGCGGTGGCGGTCTCCGGTCGTACCGTCTGGGAGGTCCCCTGCGACCTGGCCCTGCCGTGCGCGACGCAGAACGAGATCGGCGGCGCGGAGGCGGCGGCGTTGGTGGCCGGCGGCTGCGTCGCGGTGGTGGAGGGGGCGAACATGCCCACCACCCCGGAGGCGGTGCGCATCCTGGGCCGGGACGGGGTGGAGTTTGCCCCCGGCAAGGCCGCGAACGCCGGTGGGGTGGCGGTGAGCGCGCTCGAGATGCAGCAGAACGCGAGCCGCGACTTGTGGACGTTCGCGCAGTCGGAGCAGCGGCTGCGGGAGACCATGCGGGACATCCACGCCCGCTGCTGGGCGACCGCGGAGGAGTACGGGCTGCCCGGCGACTACGTGGCGGGGGCGAACATCAACGGGTTCCGCCGGGTCGCGGAGGCGATGCTGGCGCACGGCGTGGTGTGACCGACCATGGTGGGCGGTGGTGGCTGACCGTTCGGTCAGCAGGTGATTGACAGGGCTCGACGGCGGGCCTACTTTCAGGGCGCTACCGGCCGGTAGGCATCCGTCCCGCCTGGTCGCCCCCGGTGGGCGGCACCGTCCCCGGGGGAGCAACGATGCTGACCTCAACCACCCGTCTGGCCCGGCGACTGCTCGCCGTCGGCGCGGCCCTCACCCTGGCGGTCGGACTCGCCGGCGCGGCGCCGGCGTCGGCCGCCGAGACCGACGACGACGGCAGCCAGCCGCTGCCCGGCTACACCATCAACAACCCGCCGCTGGCGCCGCTGACCATCGACGGCTCCCCGACCACCGTCCGGCAGGGCGTGCACGAGCACGCCGGCTACATCGTCGAGGTGCCGGCCCGGTGGAACGGCGAGCTGGTGATGTGGACGCACGGCTACCGCGGCCAGACCACCGTCCTCTCCCCCGAACCGCCGGCGTTCGGCCTGCGCCAGCGGATGCTGGAGCAGGGGTACGCCTGGGCCTCGTCCTCCTACGACCGCAACGGCTACGACATCCGCTCCGGAGTGCTGAGCACCCGTGCCCTCGCCGACCTCTTCTCGGACACCGTCGAGCGGCCGAAGCGGGTCCTGATGGCCGGGGTGTCGATGGGTGGCCACATCATCGGCCGGTCGCTGGAGCAGTACCCGGACTACTACGACGGCGCGCTACCGATGTGCGGGGTGCTCGGCGACCACGAGCTGTTCGACTTCTTCCTGGACTACAACCTCGTCGCACAGGCCCTCGCCGGAGTTCGCGCGTACCCGACGCCGCCGGACTACCTCAGCAACGCCGTGCCGCGGATCCAGGTGGCGCTGGGTCTGGCCGGCCTCAAGCCGACCGGGCCGGACACCACCAACGAGCTCGGCAAGCAACTGCGGGCCGTCACCATCAACCGCTCGGGCGGGCCACGGCCCGGCGCGGACGCGGCGTTCGCGGTGTGGAAGGACTTCCTCTTCGCGATCAGCACCACCAGCGGCGGTGACTCTCCCGCCCAGCGGCCCGGCCAGCTCGCCACCAACCTGCTCACGCGCTACGAGCCGAACAGCCCGGTGGACGTCAACGCCACCGTGCAGCGGGTCGCCCCGGAGAACCTCTGGGAGCGGCTGTCACCCACGCTGACCGAGGTCCCGCGGATCAGCGGCCGGCCGACCGCGCCCGTGCTCACCCTGCACGACCTCGGCGACCTGTTCGTGCCGTTCTCCATGGAGCAGGCGTACGCCCGCGACGCCGCGTGGCACGGCGAGAGCCGGCTGGTGGTCCAGCGGGCCATCCGGGCGGCGAACCACTGCGAGTTCAGCCCGGCGGAGGCCGGCGCCGCCTGGGACGATCTCACCTCCTGGGTACGCACCGGCGTCCGTCCCGCCGGTGACGCCGTGACGGATCCGGAGAAGGTGGCGGTGCCCGACTTCGGCTGCCGGTTCACCGACCGGGCCGCGTACGGCACCGGCACCCGGCCCCTGTACGCGCCCTGCCCGTGACGTCGGCCCGGTGACCGTGGCGGCCCTGTCCACCCGGCCTTAATCCTCATTTCCGGCATTCTGCCGATCGGTGGTGTGGCCGACGCCCCGAATGCCAGAAGGGCCCCCTCCCGAGGGAGGGGGCCCTTCGTGTGAGCTCTTGTCAGTTGTTCCAGTGCTGGGCGACGAGGTCGGCGGCCTGCTGCTCCCACTGGGCGTAGGCGTCCGGGTAGGCCGACACCTGCACCGTCTGCGCGGCCTCGGTCAGGGGCATGTCCTGCCAGCCGTCGACCTGCTTCAGACCCTTCTGGAAGGCCATGGTCGAGTACTCGGGGTCGGTGATCTGCTCCGGAGTACCCCAACCACTGGAGGGGCGCTGCTGGAACAGGCCCAGCGAGTCGTGGTCGTTGCGGTCACCCAGGTGACCCAGGTTCTCCAGCTTCGACTCCTGCAGCGACGTGGCGATCGAGATGACCGCGGCCCGCTCGTTCAGGCCCGACTTCTTGGTGGCGGCGATGATCGCCTTCGCGTTGGCGGTCTGCTCGTCGTTCAGGTCGATGTGCGACTGCGCGCCCTGCACACCATGCGGGATCAGCTTGGCGGTGTCCACGGCCGGCTTGTCGGCCTGCACCGCGACCGCGGCGGGCGTGGCGTCGACCGGGGTGGCGGCGTGGGCGGTCAGCGGACCGGCGAACACACCACCGGCGAAGGCGAGACCAGCAACACCAAGAACGCTCTTACGGAAGATCGTGTTCATGGGGGAAAGCTCCATTCGGGGGTCGGCGCACGCCCGACGGGGGTCAGGG
>NZ_QGGF01000074.1 GCF_003857015.1 Micromonospora globispora
CCCCTAGGCACCCCGGTCGGTGACCCCGCCCCGGTGGACGTCACGGTCACGCCGCCCGTCCCCGCCGAGCTGCGGCTGACCCTCCGGCTCGGCCCCCGGCACGACTGGTTCACCCCGGCCGCGCTGGACCTCCTGCTCACCACCCCGTACGCGGTCAGCCCGGTGAGCAACCGGGTCGGCGCGCGGCTGGCCGGCGCAGCGCTGCCCCGCGCGGTGACCGGCGAACTACCCAGCGAAGGGCTGGTGCTCGGCGCGGTGCAGGTGCCGGCGGACGGCCAACCGTTGATCTTCCTCGCCGACCACCCGACCACCGGGGGCTACCCCGTCATCGGGGTGGTGGACGACGTGACCCCCCTCGCGCAGGCCCGGCCAGGGACTACGGTGAGATTCCATGGACCTCAACGCTGACCTCGGCGAGGGATTCGGCATCTGGCGACTCGGCGACGACCAGGCGCTGCTGGACCTGATCACCTCCGCCAACGTCGCCTGCGGCTTCCACGGTGGCGACCCGTCCATCATGCACCGGATCTGCGCGGACGCCGCCGAGCGCGGGGTCGTGGTCGGCGCCCAGGTCGGCTACCGAGACCTCGCCGGCTTCGGTCGCCGGCACATCGCGTACGGCTTCGCCGAGCTGCGCGACGAGGTGATCTACCAGCTCGGCGCCCTCGACGCGTTCTGCCGGCTGACCGGCACCCGGGTCCGTTACCTCAAGCCACACGGCGCGCTGTACCACGCGGCGGCGTGCGACGAGGCGCAGGCCGCCGCCCTGGTCGCCGCAGTGAGCGGGTACGACCACGAGCTGCCGGTACTCTGCCCGGCCGGCTCGGTGCTCGCCCAGCTCGCCGTCGGGGCCGGGCTGCGGGTGGTCGCCGAGGGTTTCGCCGACCGGAACTACCTGCCCAACGGCTCACTGGTGCCCCGGAGCGCCGCCAACGCGCTGGTCACCGACCCGGAGGAGGTGGCCGCCCGGGCCGTCCGGATGGCCTCCGAGCGTGCCGTGGTCGCGGTCGACGGCAGCATCGTCCCGTGCCAGGTGGAGTCGATCTGCCTGCACGGCGACTCACCCGGTGCGGTCGGGTCGGCGGCCCTGGTCCGGGCCGCCCTCATCGACGCCGGAATCACCCCGATGCCGTTCGCCTGACGTCGGTCAGCTGTCCAGCGCGACGGGACGTCGGTGGGCGAGCCGACCACCCCGCCCGCTCGGTCGGATTGCCGCGTCGGACCGTTCGGTCAGGCGTCGAGGCCGCGGAGGACCAGCGGGAGACGGGTCGCGCCGCCGTCGGCGACGCGGACCGGGACACCCCAGTCCTGCCGGGTCAGGTGGCAGGCCGCGTGCTCCACGTCGGCGTCGCAGGTGGCCGCCTGAGCGGTCACCTGGAGGACGCCCCCGGCCACCTCGCCGTTGATCAGCAGCCGGCGGGACAGGTCGGTCGTCGTACCGGCGCCCTCGACCAGCAGCTCCGGCGGGGACGCCGAGACCACCAGCCGGGTCGACGGACCGTACGTCTCGTCGAGCTTCTGGCCGGGTGCAGGGGTGAAGATGACGTCCAGTGTCACCTCGCCGGCCGTCACGTCGGTCGGCTTCCGCTCGGTGCGGTGCCGGGGGCCGTCCACCGTGCTGGCGCCGGCCGCGGACAGCGCGCCCGGGGCGAGCCGGGTCAGCCGGTGCGCGGCCGACTCGGCCACCAGCACGTCACCCTCGACGGTCAGCACCAGGTCACTCGGCTCGGCGAGTTCGTCGGCGACCGTGGAGACCTGGTCGGTCTCCGGGTCGAAGCGGCGGACCGCCCCGTTGTACGTGTCGGCGATCAGCACCGAGCCGTCCGGCAGCGCGCACACTCCCAGCGGGTGCTGGAGCAGCGCCTGCCCGGCCGGGCCGTCGACGTGGCCGAAGTCGAATAGCCCCTGCCCGACCGAGGTGCCCATGACGCCGTTCTCGACGTACCGGACCGCGCTGGTCTCGCTGTCCGCGATCCAGAGCCGGCTGCCGTCGGCCGAGACGGAGAGCCCGGAGGGCTGAGCCATCCAGACCTCCGGCAGCGGACCGTCGCGGAGCGCCTCCACTGTGGTGCCCGCGTACATGCCGGCGGTCCGCTTGATCGGGTCGAACCACCAGAGCTGGTGGATACCGGCCATCGCGATGATGACCTTGTCGTCGTACCAGGCGACGTCCCAGGGGGAGGAGAGGTCCACCGAACGCGCGTCGTGCGCGTGGTCGTCGACCGTCGACCGCCACTGCTTGCCGGTCCCGGCCACGGTGACGACCTCACCGGTCTCCAACCGCACCCCGCGGAGTAGGTGGTTGACCGTGTCCGCGACGACCACGTCGTACCCGGCCACCTCGGCGGCGTGGGCGGGCAGCAGGCAGAGCCCCTGCGGCTCGGAGAAGCTTGCCGCCTCGGCCGGGCCGTCCGCGTGCCCCCGGTCACCCGAGCCGATCCGGCGGACCAGCTTCTCGCCGTCCGGGGCCAGCTCCACCAGCGAGTGCCGGGCCGAATCGGAGACCAGCAGGTTGCCGCTGTCGAGCACCACGGCCTTGCCGGGGAAGCGGAGGACGGTGTCCGGCTCGGCCGGTGGCACGTACGGGCCCTCGCCCCGGTGCAGGGTGCCCTTCGCCTCGTGCGTGTTAATCAGCTCGTCGACCAGCCGGGCCAGCCCCTCGGCGTGCCCCTCGCCGGCCATGGTCGCCACCACGTAGCCCTCGGGGTCGACCACCGACAGCGTCGGCCAGGCCTTCGCCGCGTACTGCTGCCACATGTTCAGCTCGGGGTCGTCGAGCACCGGGTGGTGCACGCCGTACCGCTCGACGGCGGCGGCGAGCGCCTCCGGGTCCTTCTCGTGCTCGAACTTGGGCGAGTGCACGCCGATGACGACCAGCGCGTCGCCGTACTTCTCCTCGAGCGGGCGCAGCTCGTCGAGCACGTGCAGGCAGTTGATGCAGCAGAAGGTCCAGAAGTCCAGCAGGACGATCTTGCCCCGCAGGTCGGCCAGCTTCAGGTCCCGCCCGCCGGTGTTCAGCCAGCCCCGACCGCGCAGCTCGGGAGCCCGTACTCGTGCGCTCATGCCTTCAGTCTGCCGGACCGCACGCCCCGATTCGGCCGGACCCCACGCGGGGTGGATCACACCCGGGACGGACGACGGCGGGGTCACGGACCACCGTGACCCCGCCGTCGAGAAAATCGCTACTTGCCGGCCGGCTTGAGGCAGAGCACCCGGTTCCCCTCGACGCCCTTGAGCTCCACGGTCGGCTGCGTCGGGTCGGCGCACTTGTCCTTGGTCTCGACCCTGGACACGACGGTGAACGCGCCCGGCTCGGCGCAGTTGGCCGCCGCCGCGGTCGTGCCGGACTGCTTGATGCAGGAGCCCACGGCCGGGTTGAACGGGGCCGGCTTGTCGTCACCACCGACCTTGCCCAGCAGCGTCAGCAGGCCCAGCGGGACGGCCAGGATCAGCACCGCCGCGATGAGCACGGCGGCCAGCACCCGGCCGTTGCGTACCTTCGGCGTCGGGGTCTCGGTCTTCGGCTCGGCGTCCGGCTTGAACGCGTCGAACCGGCCCTGCTCGGGTTCGCCGCCCATGCCCTGCTGCTGCCAGGCTGGCGGTGCCTGCTGGGGCGGCGGCGGGAAGGCGGGCGGGAACCCGCCCTGGGCCTGCTCGTTCATTGCCCCCGGCCCGTGGCCGGGGGCGGTGACGGTCGCGCGACCACCGGCCGGGCCGCCGAACGGGTCACCCTGGCCACCGGGGCCACCCTGGCCGCCGGGCGGACCGTACGGGTCACCGGGCCCGCCGTGGCCCCCGGGCCCACCGAACGGGTCGGCCGGGCGCTCACCGCTGTGCGGGTGCACCCCGTTGACCGGGCGGCTGTTGGCGGCCGGATCCGCGAAGGACGGCACGCCGGGCGGGAACGGCGGCGGACCCGCGGGCGACGAGGGCGAAGCGGACGGCACCGGCGGCGCCGAGGCGCTGGCGTTCGACGGGCGGTCGTGATCGTCGAAGCGGGGCTGCGGGATGCCGTCGTGGAGACGCGGACCCTGCTCCGGCTGGCCGTGCGGGCCCTCCTGCTCGGGGGCGTCGTCCGGCTCGGGCCGGGCCGGACGGCCGTACACCCGAGGCTGCGGGGCCGGCGCGCCCTGTCTCTTATACACAACTCCGAGCCCACGAGACCGGAGCCTATCTCGTA
>NZ_QGGF01000500.1 GCF_003857015.1 Micromonospora globispora
GCACGCCGATCAGGCCGAGCACCGCCAGCGGACGCCGAGCACGCATGGCCGCGATCGTATCGACCGGAGGCGACGCGTGGTGACCCCCGAACGGCCGCGGCGATCCGGCCGCGCGGGCCGGCGGATCAGGAGGCGGGCTGCGCCACCTCTCCGCCGGCGGTCTCGGCGAGGATCCGCTCGGCGACCTCCTTCATGGTCATCCGGTGGTCCATCGCGGTGCGCTGGATCCACTTGAACGCCTGCGGCTCGGTCATCCCGTACGTGGTCATCAGCGCGCCCTTCGCGCGCTCGACGGTCTTGCGGATCTCCAGCCGGTCGGTCAGGCCGGCCACCTCCGCCTCCAAGGCGGCGATCTCCGAGTAGCGAGAGAGGGCGATCTCCACCGCGGGCACCAGGTCGCTCTTCTGGAACGGCTTCACCAGGTACGCCATCGCACCGGCCGCCCGAGCGCGCTCCACCAGGTCCCGCTGGCTGAACGCGGTCAGGATGATCACCGGCGCGATCCGGGCGCCGGCGATCCGCTCGGCGGCGGCCAGCCCGTCCATGATCGGCATCTTGATGTCGAGGATGACCAGGTCCGGCTTGAGCTCCTCGGCGAGCCGGACAGCGGTCTCGCCGTCCCCGGCCTCGCCGACCACCTCGTAGCCCTCTTCGACCAGCATCTCAGCCAGGTCCAGCCGGATGAGCGCCTCGTCCTCGGCGATCAGTACCCGCCTGCGCTCGGCATCCGTCTGCGTCTCGGCCACGAGCCTCTCCCACCAGTCTGAGCCCCGACACCCGCCGTGCCGGGTGTCGCCGCCCTTAGCGTAGTGGGTAACCTGTGCAGGCCGGGAAACCGAAGGCCCCTGTAGTCCAATGGCAGAGACGATGGATTCAAAATCCATAAAGTGTGGGTTCGAATCCCACCGGGGGCACCAAAAGTGTCGTACGGGCGTTCGAGACTCAAGGTGTGCACCCACCCCAGATACGCGCCAGAGCGCGACAGCTCTACCTTGCCGGGGCGACCGTCGCCGATACCGCCCGCACCGTCGGCCTCGCCTACCGGACGGTGTGGGAATGGTGCCGCGAGCGGCCTGAGCCGGTCGCTCAAGCAACGGCCCTACGCTGCTTTCGCTGCTGCCCTGACGGGGAAAGCCGGACAGACCACCCGGCCTACAGTTACTTGCTCGGCCTGTATCTCGGCGATGGATACCTGGTCACCTCAACACGAGTGCCGGTTCTGCGAATCTCGTGCAGCAACGCTTGGCCGGGTCTCATCGACGCCTGCGACGACGCCATGCGAGCGGTGATGGCGAGCAAGGTTCAGCGGGTCCAGCAGCAGGGCTGCGTCAACGTGCAAAGCTACGGCATGCACTGGCCCTGCCTCATCCCGCAGCATGGGCCAGGCAAGAAGCATGAGCGAGCAATCGTCCTGACCAACTGGCAGCGCGAGATCGTTGAAGCTCAGCCCGGGCACTTTGTGCGCGGTCTCTTTCATTCCGACGGGGCACGGTTCAGCAACCGCGTGACCGTGCGCGGTAAGGAGTACGTCTATCCGCGCTACATGTTCATCAACGAGTCCGCGGACATCATGGGCCTCTGTCAGTGGGCGCTCGACCTGCTCGGCATCGCCTGGAAGATGAACCGACGCAACTCGCTCTCGGTGGCCCGTCGGGAGGCGGTCGCCGCCCTCGACCGGCACGTCGTTCCCAAGTCCTGACCCCGTCAGATCGTGGCGAGCGCCCGTTCCAGGTCGGCGCGCAGGTCCTCCGGGTCCTCCAGTCCGACGGAGAGGCGCAGCAGCGCGCCGCACGGCTTGGCGTCGTCCTCGACCGGCCGGTGGGTCAGCGACGCCGGGTGCTGGATCAGGGTGTCCACCCCGCCGAGCGACACCGCGTGGGTGATCAGCTCGCACGCCCCGGCGACGGCGGCCGCCGCGGGAGCGCCGCCGCGTACCTCGAAGGCGAGCAGGTTGCCGGTGCCGGACATCTGCCGGCCGACCAGCCCGGCCGGGTCGCTGACGCTGGGGTGGTGCACGCGCTCGACGGCCGGGTGTTCCGCGAGCCAGGCGGCGAGCTTCTCCGCGCCGGCCTGCTGGGCGCGGACCCGCAGCGGCAGCGTCTGCAGACCGCGGTGCAGCAGGTACGCGCCGAGCGGGTGCAGGATCGCCCCGGTGACCGCGCGGACCTGACGCAGTCGGGTGGCCCACTCGGCGCCGCAGGCGACGACGCCGGCGAGCACGTCCCCGTGGCCACCGATGCTCTTGGTGGCGCTGTGCAGCACGAGCGCGGCGCCGTGCCGGGCGGGCTGCTGCACCACCGGGGTGGCGACGGTGTTGTCGACCAGCAGCGGGACGTCGCCGGCGGCCGCGGCGAGCGCGGCGATGTCGACCAGGTCGAGGGTGGGGTTGGCGGGGGTCTCGACGACGACCAGCGCGGTGTCGGGGCGGACCGCGTCGGCGACCTGGTCGGGGCGGGCCCAGGTGACCTCGGTGCCGAGCAGGCCGGTGGCGAGCACGTGGTCGGTGCCGCCGTAGAGGGGGCGGACGGCGACGATGTGACGCTTCCCGTCGCGGGTGGCGGCGAGCAGGGTTGCGGTGAGGGCGGCCATCCCGCTGGCGAAGGCGACGGCTTCGGCGGTGCCTTCGAGTTCGGCGAGGGCGGTCTCGAAGCGCGCCACGGTCGGGTTCCACAGCCGCTGGTAGACGGCGCTGCCGCCGGGCGGAAGGGTGCCGCCGGTGGCGAGGGCCTCGTACGCGTCGCCGCCGTCGCCGACCGAGGGCAGCGGGTTGGTGGTGGAGAGGTCGATCGGCGGGACGTGGACGCCGAGACCGGCGAGGTCTTCGCGCCCGGCGTGCACGGCCCTGGTGTCCACGGTCGTCATGGCGGAAGCGTCGAACATCAGCCGGTAGATCGGCAAGAGAAGCGAAGAAGATTCTTCAGGAGCCCCTTCCGACATCGTGAAGTTCGGAGAAGGATGGTCCCATGCTCGTTGCACCGAATGATGTGCGGCCGTTCGCCGCCCTGGACGACATCGACCGCGCGATCCTCACCGAGCTGGCCGCCGACGGCCGGCTGCCGAACAACGCGCTCGCCGATCGGGTGGGGATCGCGCCGTCCACCTGTCTCACCCGTACCCGGGCGCTGCGCGAGTGCGGGGCGATCCGAGGCTTCCACGCGGAGGTGGACCCGGCTGCGGTGGGGCTGCCGTTGCAGGCGCTGGTGTCGGTGCGGCTGGCCGCGCACGAGCGGGCGGCGGTCGACGCGTTCCGGGCGCGGTCGGTGCGGCTGCCCGGGGTGGTTTCGGTGTTCCATGTGGCCGGTGCGGAGGACTACGTGCTGCACGTGCGGGCCGCGTCCGGCGACGCGCTGCGGGACTTCGTGCTCGACCATCTGGCGGTGGACCCGGCGGTGCAGCACACCCAGACCAGCCTGATCTTCGAGCAGGCGCGCGGTATGGGCTAGGGCACCATCAGGAACAAATCCGGCGGCGGTCGGGTTGATCACTCTCGTGATCGACGTACCGTTGTCTGTTCTTGATCTTGCTCCGGTCGCCGCCGGCGCCACCGCCGGGGAGGCGCTGCGGCACACCACCGAGCTGGCCCGCCGCACCGAGGAGCTGGGGTACCACCGGTTCTGGGTGGCCGAGCACCACAACATGCCGGCGATCGCGAGTTCCGCGCCGGCCGTGCTGCTCGCGCACCTGGCCGCGAACACCTCGACGATCCGGCTGGGCTCGGGCGGGGTGATGCTGCCCAACCACGCGCCGCTGGTGGTGGCCGAGCAGTTCGGCACCCTGGAGGCGCTGCACCCGGGCCGGATCGACCTGGGCATCGGCCGCGCGCCCGGCACGGACCAGATGACCGCGCTGGCGCTGCGCCGGACCATGGAGGGGCTGTCCGCCGAGCACTTCCCCCGCGAGCTGGCCGATCTCATGAACTACTTCAGCGGCGAGGAGCCCGGCCCGATCACGGCCACCCCCGGCAAGGGCCAGTCGCCGGCGATCTGGCTGCTCGGGTCGAGCGGGTTCAGCGCCCAGCTCGCTGGGCTGCTTGGGCTGCCGTTCTCGTTCGCGCACCACTTCAGCGCGCAGAACACCCTGCCCGCGCTGGCGCTGTACCGGCAGAACTTCCGTCCGTCCCGTTGGCTGGAGAAGCCGTACGCGATGGTCGCGGTCAACGCGGTCTGCGCGGAGACGGACGAGCGGGCGGAGTGGCTGGCCGGGCCGGCCGGGCTGTCCTTCCTCAAGCTGCGGTCGGGCCGCCCCGAGCCGCTGGCCACGCCCGAGGAGGCGGCCGCGTACCCGTACACGGAGCTGGAGCGGGAGTTCGTCGTGCAGCGCCGGGAGGGGCAGGCGACCGGTTCGCCGGAGACGGTCGCGCGGCAGTTGGGTGACCTGCTGGCGCGTACCGGCGCGGACGAGCTGATGCTCACCACGATGGTGTACGACGTGGCCGACCGGGTGCGCTCGTTCGGGCTGATCGCCGAGAAGGTGGCCGGCGGACTCACGCGGAATGCCTGAAACACGCTCTTCATACCCACGTCACCGGGCCGTCGCGGAAGACTCGTAACTTGGTGACCGGTGGTGGTACGGCACTCCCGGTCGGGACGGGTCGGGAGTGCCGCGGTGTGGTGCACCGGGTCGCCAACTGTGCGGATTCCGCGGTTGGTGGCCCGGTGCCTGCCGTTTCGAGGCACCGTTTTCCCTGCCCAACCGCCCGGCCTACTTGATCCGCGCCCGCCGCACCTGATCGACTCAACGCATGGCTGAGCACATGGACCCGGACGAGTTCCGTCGCGCCGGGCACGCGGTGGTGGACTGGATCGCGGACTACTGGACGACCCTCGGGCAGCGTCCGGTGACCTCGCAGGACCCGCCCGGGACGGTGGCCGCGGCGCTGCCCGCCGGTCCGACCGAGCAGGGCGAGCCGGTCGAGGCGGTCCTGGCCGACCTGGACAGCCTGATCACGCCCCGGTTGACCCACTGGCAGCACCCGGGTTTCTTCGGCTACTTCCCCGCGAACACCTCCGGCCCGAGCGTCCTGGGCGATTTGGTCAGCTCGGGTCTCGGGGTGCAGGGCATGCTCTGGGCGACCGGCCCGGCCTGCACCGAGCTGGAGACGGTGATGCTGGACTGGCTGGCCGGGCTGCTCGACCTGCCGGAGCGGTTCCGCTCGACCGGCCGCGGTGGCGGGGTGATCCAGGATTCGGCGTCCTCGGCGACGCTGGTCGCCACGCTCGGGGCACTGCACCGGGCCAGCAAAGGCCGCTGGCGCGAGGACGGGATCGACCGTCGCTACCGGGCGTACACGTCCACCCAGGGCCACTCCTCCATCGAGAAGGCCGCCCGGATCGCCGGCCTCGGCACCGACGGGGTCCGTCCGATCGAGGTGGACCCGCGGACGCAGGCGATGCGACCGGAGGCACTGCGGGCCTCGATCGAGGCGGACCTGGCCGCCGGGGTGGTGCCGGCGATCGTGGTGGCCACGATCGGGACGACGTCCACCACGGCGATCGACCCGCTGCCGGAGATCGGCGCGATCTGCGCCGAGTACGGCGTCTGGCTGCACGTCGACGCCGCGTACGCGGGTGCGGCGGCGGTCTGCCCGGAGCTGCGCTGGTCGCACGCCGGCCTGGAACTCGCCGATTCGTACTGCTTCGACCCGCACAAGTGGCTGCTCACCGGCTTCGACTGCGACGCGTTCTGGGTGGCCGACCGGGGCGAGCTGATCGAGGCGCTGACCGTGCTTCCCGAGTACCTGCGCAACGCGGCGACCGAGACCGGCGCGGTGATCGACTATCGGGACTGGCAGATACCCCTGGGCCGGCGTTTCCGGGCCCTGAAGCTCTGGTTCGTCCTGCGCTGGTACGGCGTGGAGGGACTGCGGGCACACATCCGCTCCGGCGTGGCGCTCGCCGGACGGTTCGCCGACCGGGTGGCGGCCGACGACCGGTTCGAGCTGACCGCGCCGCACCCGTTCTCGCTGGTTTGTTTCCGGCTGCGGGCGGGCGACGAGGCGAGCGCGGACCTGCTGCGCCGGGTCAACGACACCGGGCGGGTGCACCTGACGCACACCCGGATCGAGGGCCGGTACACGCTGCGGTTGGCGGTCGGCTCCCCGCGGACCACCGAGCAGCACGTCGACGAGGCGTGGAACCTGCTGACCGCGGCGGCGGAGGACCTGCTGGCCGCGTAGGGCCGAAACGAGCGGCGGCCATCGACCGCCTCACGGTCGGTGACCGCCGCCGTGGCCGTCGGGTCCTTGCACGCTTCCTTTGCTCTGCTGCAGCGGAGGCAACAGTGACCGACGGTCACGGGATTCGCCCGGCGGCGCCGGCAGCGGATGACGACGCCGCTGGTCGACCGGGTGTTGCGGTGGTTGAAGCAGAGCAAAGGGTCAACCCGGCGGGACCGGGTTGGGAACCTTCGTGACCGTGGGTGAGGTGACAGAGCGCGACACCAACGACGGGTAGCCACCGGGGACGACATCATCCGACCCGAGCGCCGCGGGCTGGGCGAACCCGGAGCGGTTCAGCCTCCGACCGCCGCCGCGTCCGCGTCGGTGCACCTGGCCGAGATCGGCACCACGCTCGCCGCCGGGGTGGCGCACTGGCGGTTCGGCAACGTCGACTGGCGGGTGGTCGGCCGGATCGCGGTGCCGGGGGCGATCGGCGCGTTCGCCGGGGCCAGCTTCCTCAGCTCCATCTCCACCGAGTCGGCCGCACCGTGGATGGCGGCGATCCTGTTCACCCTCGGCGCGTACCTGCTGGTCCGCTTCTCCCGGCCGCTGCGCGCCAACACGGGCGGCGGGCGGCTGCGGGGCCGTTTCCTCAGCCCGCTCGGCCTGGTCGCCGGCTTCATCGACGCCACCGGCGGTGGGGGGTGGGGGCCGGTCGCCACGCCGGCGCTGCTGGTCTCCGGCCGGATGGAGCCGCGCAAGGTGATCGGCTCGGTCGACACCGCCGAGTTCGTGGTCGCCGGTGCGGCGAGCGCCGGCTTCCTGATCGGCCTCGGCTCGGAGGGCTTCCTCCTGCCGACCGTGCTGGCGCTGCTCGTCGGTGGCCTGGTCGCCGCGCCGATCGCCGCCTGGCTGGTCCGGATCGTTCCGGCACAGCTGCTCGGCGCCACCCCGGCGAACAGCAGCAGCGTCGAGGAGGTCAACCCGTACGCCATGCCGAGCGCACCGTCGACCAGCTGTGCGGCGAGCCCCACCAGAGCGAGGATCAGCAGCTTGCGCACGAGCGCCCCCTGACTTTTCGGCATCTCCTATCGACTTGGTCGACAATGCGGCACAGGCGCGCTGCGGTCAAGTCGTCAATCCGGTTGGTGGGATGCGCCGCCCGGCCCGCGGCACCACCGGTCCGGCCCACGTGAGCGGGGCGGGGCCGGTGGGCCGGAGTCGGGGGATCAGATCCAGGCGCTCGGGTCGGCGGCCAGCTCGCTGACCCGTCCGGGGAGCGCGCCGCTGGCCACGTCGGCGATGGTGACCAGCTCCAGGATCTCCCGCTCGCTGGCGCGCAGCGCGATCCAGACGTCCTGCAGGGCCCGCGCGGCGCCGTGATAGCCGAGCTGTTCCGGTCGCTGCCCGCGGACGTTCGCCAGCGGGCCGTCGATCACCCGGATCACCTCGGCGAGGGAGATCTCCGTGGCCGGCCGGGCCAGCCAGTACCCACCCTCGGGGCCACGCTGGGCGTGCACGATGCCACCCCGGCGCAGCTGGAGCAGGATGCTCTCCAGGAACTTCGGCGGGATCTCCTGGGCCCGGGCGATCTGCTCGGCGGTGACCGGTCGGCTCCGCCCGGTCGCCGAGCCGTCGGCGACCGAGGCCAGCTCGGCGACCGCGCGGAGGGCGTAGTCGACCCGGGCGGAGAGACGCATGCCGCAAGGCTAGTCGCCTGGTCACCCGGCCAGGCAGCCGACCCTCGGCCGATCGGCCACGGCTCGGCTGACCGGTCGGTCAGGCACCGACGCGGCGCAGCAGCCCCTCCTGCACGGCGGTGGCGATGTGCCGCCCGTCGGTGGTGAACATCCGGCCAGTGGCCAGGCCCCGCGCACCGGAGGCGGACGGGCTCCAGCAGTCGTAGAGGAACCACTCGTCGGCCCGGAAGGACCGGTGGAACCACAGGGCGTGGTCGAGGCTCGCGCCGACCACCCCACCGGGGCCCCAGACCTCGCCGTGCACCGACAGCACCGAGTCGAGCAGCGTCAGGTCGGAGGCGTACGCCAGGGCGCAGGCGTGCAGCAGCGGATCGTCGGGCAGCTTGCCGTCGATCCGCATCCAGACCCGCTGGTGCGGCTCGGCGGGGCGGTCACCGGGGCGTACCCAGCCGGGCTCGCCGATGTAGCGGACGTCGATCGGGCGCGGGATCTGACCCCAGATGCCGAGCCGCTCCGGGTACCGGGAGAGCCGGTCGGTCATCGTCGGGACCTCGTCGGGACCGGGCACGCCGGCGGGGGCCGGCGCGTGGTGGTCCAGCCCCTCCTCCTGCCGCTGGAAGGACGCCGACATGAAGAAGATCGGCTTGTCGTGCTGGAGCGCCACCGAGCGGCGTACCGAGAAGGAGCGGCCGTCGCGGACGTTCTCCACCTGGTACTCGATCGGCTCGACGGGGTCACCGGGGCGGACGAAGTAGCCGTGCAGGGAGTGCACGAAACGCTCCGGCTCCACGGTGCGCCCGGCGGCGACCAGGGCCTGGCCGGCGACCTGGCCGCCGTACACCCGCTGCGGCCCCACCGGGGGGCTCATCCCCCGGAAGGTCATCTCGCCGGTGTGTTCGAGGTCCAGCACCTCGAGGAGCTGATCGACCGCGGCCTGGCCGCTGGCCACCGGACTCTCGCTCACTGCAGGGCCCGCGCGGAGGCGGCGTCGACGAGCGAGCCGAGCTGGTGGACCCGCAGCGTGTTGGTGGAGCCGGGGGTGCCGGGCGGGCTGCCGGCGACGATCACCACGTAGTCGCCGGGGTTGGCCCGGTTGAGGCCGAGCAGCGCCTGGTCGACCTGGCGGAACATGTCGTCGGTGTGCTCGACGAACGGCATGAGGAACGTCTCCACGCCCCAGGAGAGGGCGAGCTGGTTGCGCACCTCGGGCACCGGGGTGAAGGCCAGCAGCGGCAGGTCGCAGTGCAACCGGGCGAGCCGCTTGACGGTGTCACCGGTCTGCGAGAAGGCGACGAGGGCCTTCGCGCCGATGGCCCGCGCGGTGGAGGAGGCGGCGATGGTGAGAGCACCGCCGTGCGTACGCGGGTCGTGCTGGAGCCGGGGGACGCCGATCGAACCGGCCTCGGTGGTCTGGATGATCTTCGCCATGGTGCTGACGGTCAGCACCGGGTACTTGCCGACGCTGGTCTCGCCGGAGAGCATCACCGCGTCCGCGCCGTCGAGCACCGCGTTGGCCACGTCGGACGCCTCGGCGCGGGTCGGACGGGAATTCTCGATCATGGAGTCGAGCATCTGGGTGGCCACGATGACCGGCTTGGCGTTCTCCCGGCAGAGCTGCACGGCGCGCTTCTGCACCAGCGGCACCTGGTCCAGCGGGAGCTCGACGCCCAGGTCGCCGCGGGCCACCATGACGCCGTCGAAGGCGAGCACGATCGCCTCCAGGTGGTCCACCGCCTCGGGCTTCTCGACCTTGGCCAGCACCGGGCGGCGGACGGCCTCCTCGTCCATGATGCCGTGCACGAGCTTGATGTCGTCGGCGGAGCGGACGAAGGAGAGCGCGATCAGGTCGACGCCCAGGCCGAGGGCGAACCGCAGGTCGGCGGCGTCCTTCTCGGACATGGCCGGGACGCTGACCGCCACGTTGGGCAGCGAGACGCCCTTGTTGTTGGAGACCGGACCGCCCTCGGTGACCAGGCAGCGGATGTCGTTGCCGGTGACGTCGCTGACTTCGACCGCGACCCGACCGTCGTCGATCAGCAGCCGGTCGCCGGGCTTCACCTCCTGCGGCAGCTTGCGGTAGGTGCAGGAGACCCGGTCCTTGGTGCCGAGGATGTCGTCGCCGGTGATCACCACAGAGTCCCCGGTGCGCCACTCGTGCGGGCCGTCGGCGAACTTGCCGAGCCGGATCTTCGGGCCCTGCAGGTCGGCCAGGACGGCGACGGGACGGCCGGCCGCGTCGGCCGCCTCACGGACCAGCCGGTAGACCGACTCGTGGTCTTCGTGGCTGCCGTGGCTGAAGTTGAGCCTCGCCACGTTCATGCCCGCCTCGACGAGGCCCCGGATGCGCTCCGGAGACGAGGTGGCGGGGCCGAGAGTGCAGACGATCTTCGCGCGGCGTGTCACGCCCATCAGGCTAGTCTCTCCTCCGGGTCGACCTGCCGGCCGACCCCTTTCGGACTGCGGAACATCTGTCCAATGACGCGCGATTTCCCGCGCAGCGGACGGACGGAACCGCACCGGAACGTCGTGTGTGGCGGGCATCGGCGACCGCGCGGCGGAAATCGTACCGCCCGGCCTCATCCCCGCCGGGGTGCTCCCGAGAGCTCCGGGCGGCGCCGAACGCTCACCAACGGACAGCGCGGAGGGCAGGCGGCCGAGGTCGACGCCGGGTGCGGCTGGGCGCCGAGCGGGTGGACCGGCCGCGCTACAACGCGCTCAGGTCTGCGTCGTGGCGAGCGGGAACTCCAGCGAGCCGGCCGGGCAGAGGAAGGTCAGCACGTCCACCCGGTAGAGCCCGGCCTGCACGGCCGGGTCGGCCTCCATCACGCTGCGCACGTCGTCCACCGACCCGGTACGGGCCAAACCGAAGCCGATCGGCGGGTCCGGCTCGCGCGCCGGGCCGTCCACGGAGCCGTTGACCAGGATGATGCCGCGCCGCTGCAGGGCCTGCATGTGCTGCTGGTGCTCGCCCTGCAGCCGCTGCACGGTCTCGTCCGGCAGGGCCCGGCCGGACGGCCCCGGGTAGAGCACGATGCACTCGTACGTGTCGAGCGCGAAGTCGACCTGCGGCGTTCCGGCCATGACGCCCCCTCCCGACGTACGTCCGACCCGCGCTCAGCGTCCCACGCGGCGGCCCACGTGAGCGGCCGCTCGGCGCAACTGCCCGGGTGGCGGCCCGGTTCCGGACGTACTGGGTGCTTCGTCCGCGCCGAACGCCAACCGGCAAGATCAATAAACGCCGTCGCCCTCCGGCGCTGGTACGTTTCCGCGTAATGGTGACAATCCCGAGCTGCCGAGCGGAGGTCCCAGGGTGAGCGACACCCCGTCCGCCGGCACCCCGCCGGACGGCTCCCGGTGGCAGGACATCTTTGCCACCGGCGGAGAGATGGGCGCGGCGATCGCCGCCCACGACTGGTCCGCCACCCCGCTCGGCCCGATCGAGTCCTGGCCGCAGAGCCTGCGCACCGCACTCACCATCTGCCTGCACTCGCGCTTCCCGATGCTGCTGCTCTGGGGCGACGAACTGGTGATGCTCTACAACGACGCCTTCCGGCCGATCCTGGGCGCGTCGAAACGGAACGCGCTGGGTCGCCCCGCGGTGGCGGTGTGGCCGGAGATCTGGGACGTCATCGGCCCGATGCTGACCGACGTGCTCGCCGGGCGGGGCGCCACCTGGAACCAGGACCAGCTGCTCCTGCTCGACCGGAACGGCTTCGTCGAGGAGGTCTACTTCACCTTCTCGTACAGCCCGATCATCGACGAGTCGGGCGCGCCGGGCGGGGTGTTCACGGTGGTCACCGAGACGACCGAACGGGTGATCAGCGACCGCCGGCTGCGCCTGCTCACCACCCTCACCGCCGCGCTGGTCGACGTGCCCGAGCCGGACGAGGTGGGCCGCCGTACGGTCAAGGCCCTCGCCGGCAGCCCGACGGTGCCGTTCGTGCGGCTCTACCTGGCCGAGGAGGACGGGCTGCGGCTGGTCGCCGGCAGCGAGACCGAGGCCACGCCGGGTGCCGAGGAGTCCTGGCCGCTGACCGAAGTCCTGAAGTCCGGCGAGGTACGGCTGCTTCCGCTCGACCCGGCCGACGACCCGGACCGACCGGGCACCCCGATGGTCGCCGTGGTGCCGGTGCCGGAGCCCGGTGGCACCGCCCCCACGGCGGTGCTGGTCGCGGGACTGAACCCGCGCCGCCCGGTCGACGCCGGCTACCGCTCCTTCGTGGACCTGCTGGCCGGGCACATCGGGACCGCGCTGGCCGGCGCCCGGGCGTACCAGGCGGAGCACCGGCGGGCCGAGGCGCTGGCCGAGCTGGACGCGGCGAAGTCCGCCTTCTTCGCCAACGTCAGCCACGAGCTGCGCACCCCGCTGACGCTGATCGCCGGGCCGGTCCGCGACGCCCTCGACGACGGGACGCAGCCGCTGTCCGAAGCGCTGCGCCGGCGGCTGGAACTGGTCGACCGCAACGCCGCCCGGCTGCGCCGGCTGGTGGACAGCGTCCTGGACTTCACCCGGATCGAGGCGGGCCGGCTGGTGCCGGAACGGGTCGCCGTGGACGTGTCCCGGTTCACCCGGGAGCTGGCCGCGTCGTTCGCGCCCGCCATCGAGCGGGCCGGGATCGCGTTCGAGGTGGACTGCGCCCGGCTGCCCCGCCCGGCGTACCTGGACCGGGCGATGTGGGAGAAGGTCGTCCTCAACCTGCTCGCCAACGCGTTGAAGGCCACGCTGGCCGGGACCATCCGGCTCCGGCTCACCGACGCCGGCGACGCGGGGTTCCGGCTCACCGTCTCCGACACCGGGGTGGGCATTCCGGCCGACCAGCTCCCCAAGCTCTTCCAGCGCTTCCAGCGGGTGGTCGGTCCGGCCGGCCGGTCGGTCGAGGGCACCGGCATCGGACTGGCCCTGGTCCGGGAACTGGTCACGCTGCACGGCGGCGACGTCGAGGTGACCAGCGTCGAGGGCGAGGGGTCCACGTTCACCGTCCGCATCCCGTACGGCTGCGGGGTCGACGCGGCGGCGGCCGGGACCGCCCGGCCCTCGACCGCGGCGGCGGCGCTCGCCGCCGAGCTGAGCGCGCCGGCCGCACCGGACGAGGTGAGGGGACCAGCCGGCGCACCCCGCGTCCTGCTGGTCGATGACAACGCGGACCTTCGCGCCTACGTCACCGAACTGCTCGCCCCGCACTTTCAGGTGCGCACCGCGGTGGACGGCCAAGCCGCGCTGGCGGCGATCGTCGCGGACCCGCCCGACCTCGTGCTGGCCGACGTGATGATGCCGCGCCTGGACGGCTTCGGTCTGCTCGCCGCGCTCCGCGCCGAGCCGGCGACGTCGCATCTGCCGGTGGTGCTGCTCTCCGCCCGGGCCGGCCCGGAGGCGGCGGCGGAGGGACTCGCCGCCGGCGCGGACGACTACCTGGTCAAGCCCTTCTCGGCGAGCGAGCTGCTGGCCCGGGTGCGGTCCAACCTGGACCGGGCCCGGTCGCGGCTGCGCCGGGGCGAGTGGGCGGCGCAGGTGGTCGAATCGATCACCGACGGCGTGTGGCTCGCCGACGAGAACGGCGTGATCTTCGAGGTCGACGAGACGTTCGAGCGGCTGACCGGCTTCGGTCAGGCGGATGCACCGTTCCGTCCGCCGTACCCGTGGTGGCCGGACCCGGCGAGCCATCCCGAGGAGCGGGCGCAGCTCGACCGGGCCCTGGTGCATCTGCTCGACGAGCACACCGGGGCGTGGGAGGTGGCGTTCCAGCACCGGGACGGGCGGCTGTTCTGGGTGTCGGTCTCGGCCACCGAGGTGTTCGACCCGGAGCGGGACCGGACCCTGCTGGTCGGTACCGCCCGGGACGTGACCGGCGAGCACGCCGTGGCGCAGCGGCACCGGGCCGCGGCGGCGCTGGCCGACCGGCTGTCCGAGCTGAACGGCGAGGACGAGGTGCTGGCCCTGACCGCGGACGCGCTCGGGCAGGCCTTCGCCGGCACGGCTTACCTGGCCCGCCGGGACGGGGCCGGTCCGCCGCGGGTGCACACCGCCGCCGGCCCGGTGTCCGTCGAGGACCTCGACGCCGAGGTGGCAGCGCGGCTGACCCGGCCGGAGCGGGGCGACGGGCCGGAGGACGAGGTACCGGGCGTCGGCGGGCGGCTGAGCACGCTGACCCGTGAGTGGACGGTCTGGGTGGCGTTCGCCGAGCCGCGGGCGGTCCGCGCCGACGAACGGCTGCTCGGCGGGTTGCTCACCGCCGCCGGCAGCCAGGCGCTGCGCCGGCTGGAGGCGGTACGCCGGCAGGACGCGGTCACCGAGGGACTGCGCGACGCGGTACGCGAGGCGACCGAACGGGAGCGTGCCTGGCGGGCCGAGGCGGCCGCGCGGGCCGACCAGCGGCGGACCGCCGCGATCAGTCGATCCCTGCTGGACAGCGCGCCGGTCGGCTTCGGGCTGGTCGACACGGAGCTGCGGTACGTCCAGGTCAACCCGGCGCTGGCCGCGATGAACCGGCTGCCCGCCGAGGAGCACCTGGGCCGGCGGCCGGGGGAACTCTTCCCGGTGCACGGTGAGCGGATCGAGGAGCTGATGCGCCGGGCACTGGTCGAGGGTCCGATCATCGGCGTCGAGTTCAGCGAACCGGAGGGGACACCGGAGGCGCGGCGCCGCAACCTGGTGGCGAACTACTTCCCGATCCGGATCGCCGACACCGACGAGCTGGTCGGGCTGGGCTTCGCCATCGTCGACGTCACCGAACGGACCCGGCTGCTGGAGGCGCTCGGTGCCGAGCGGGCCCGCTACGAGCGGCTGGCCGCCACGGACGTGCTCGCCGTCTTCGGTGGCAAGGACGAGCGGATCACCGAGGCGAACGAGGCGTTCCTCGCCATGCTCGGCTACACCGCCGAGGATGTGGCGCAGGGCCGCCTCACCTGGCCGGACCTCACTCCCCCGGGCTGGGAGGAGGCCGACAAGCGGGCCCTGGTGGAGCTGGGCGGCACCGGCCGCGCCCGGGCGTACGACAAGGAGTACCGGCACGCCGACGGGCACCTGGTCCCGGTGCAGATCGGCGTGGTGGCGTTGGAACGGCAGCCGCTGCGCTGGCTGGCGTACGCGACGGATCTCAGCGCGGAGCGGGCCGCCCAGGCGGAGCTGCGGCTCTTCCAGGCCCTGGTGGAACGCTCCGGCGACTTCATCGCGGTGGCCACCCCGGACGGTCGGGCGGTCTACGTCAACCCGGCCGGCCGGGAGCTGGTCGGCCTCGGTGCGGCGGACCGCGTGGACGGGTTGGGGCTGGTGGACTTCGCCGCGCCGGACGCCCGCGAGGTGTGGCGGCGGGAGCTGATCCCGACCGCGCTGCGGGAGGGCCACCACCGGGCGGAGAGCCGGCTGGTCCGCCTCGACACCGGCGAGCAGCTCGACGTCGACCACCAGACCTTCACCGTGACCACCGGGGACGGACGGGACAGCACGGCGTTCGTGGCGACCGTGGCCCGTGACATCAGCGACCGGCAGCGGACGCTGCGCCAGGCGGAGGGCCTCGCCCGGCTGGCCGGGGCGCTCAGCTCGGCCCGGGGGCACGGGGCGATCGTCGAGGTGATCACCTCGGTCGGCCTCGCGGTGGTCGACGCCGCCGCCCTGCGGGTGGGGATCGTCGAGCCGGGCGCGACGCGGCTGGAGGTGGTCGGCGGGGACGCCCCGGCCGGTCAACTGCCGGTGGACGCGGACGAGCCGCTGGCCCGGGCGGTACGCGAGAACGACGTGCTGCCGCTCGGCGCCGACCAGGGCGGCACGACCGGCATCTGCGTGCCGCTGCGGTACGGCGACGGTGGTGCGCTCGGGGCGCTGGAGGTGCGCTGGTCCCTGCCGGTCGCCGACGACGAGGCGCTGCGCAACCTGCTCGACGCGGTGGCCGGGCTGTGCAGCCAGGCGTTGCAGCGGGCCGAGCTGACCCGGTCGGCGCAGGCGATGGCGGACTTCGCGGCCCGGCTGAGCGTGGCCCGGTCCACGCCGGAGGCGATCGACGTGATCCTCAGCGCCGCGCCGGTCGCCCTCGGGGCGGTGCTCCCGGGGCTGGCGATCCAGGACGAGGGCCGGCGGGTCCGCCTCTGGTACAACGAGGTCCCCGGCACTCTCGCCGCCACCTTCCGGGATCTGACCTTCGACGATCCGCGGCCGATCGCCCGGGCGCTGCGCACCGGGGAACGCATCATCCTGCGCAACCGGGCGGAGTTCGCCGCCCGGTTCCCGGGGCTGCCGGACCCGGTCGGCGCGCACGGCCTGGTGACCACGGTGGCGCTGCCGTTGTTCGACGCGCAGCGCCGGCCGATCGCCTCGCTCGGCTTCGGCTGGTTGCGGGAACGACCGCTGCGCGAGGGTGACCTGGCACTGCTGGACACCATCGCGGACCTGTGCGAGCAGACCCTGGAGCGGGTCCGGCTGGCGGCCGCCGAGCACAACCTGGTGACCCGGCTGGCGGGGCGGCTGCGCAGCTCGGCGCTGACCACCCCGAGCGGCCTGGAGATCGCCACCCGCTACCAGCCGGCGATGAGCGGCCTGCACCTGGGCGGTGACTGGTACGACCTGGTCCGGCTGGACGGCGACCGGGTCGCGGTGGTGGTGGGCGACGTGGTCGGGCACCGGGTGGAGGCGGCCGCGGACATGGCCCAGCTGCGGACCATGCTCAACACGCTGATCCGGCTTGGGGTGCCGCTGGAGGAGGTCTTCCTGCGGCTGACCGAGTTGCTCGGCGTCGGGTTCCTCGGCACCTGCCTGGTGATGGTGGTCGACCCGGTGGCCGGCGAGGCGCAGGTGGCCCGGGCCGGGCATCCGCATCCGGTGCTGCTGCGCCGGGACGGGGACCCGGAGGCCGTGCGCACCGTCAACGCGATGCCGATGGGCATGGTCGACCGGCCGATGACGGTCAGCACGGTGCCGTTCCGGCCGGGTGACCTGCTGGTGGCGTACACGGACGGGCTGGTGGAACGGCGCGACCGGCCGTACGACGAGGGGGTGGCGGCGCTGCACCGGGCGCTCGTCGCGGTGCGGGACCGGCCGGTGGAGGCGATCGCGGACACCCTGCTGGCCGATCTCTCCGGCTCCGAGGACGACCAGGCGCTGGTGGTGGTCCGGCACCTCGGCTGACGTGTCCCCAACCACAATCCGACCCGTAACGTTGAGGCGGCCGTTTCCCGGGAAGAACACCAGGCGTTCGACGACGACGGACAGGATTGGGGATCGCTCATGACGATCGAGGCCGGCAAGCAGCCCGCGAAGGCGTCCGGGACGTACCGGATCGGCGGTGACCTCCAGGTCGACCGGCTCGGCTACGGGGCGATGCAGATCACCGGGCCGGGGGTCTGGGGCGATCCGAAGGACCCCGCCGAGGCGGTCCGGGTGCTGCGCCGGGCGTACGAGCTGGGCGTGACGTTCATCGACACCGCCGACTCGTACGGGCCCTTCGTCAGCGAGATGCTGATCAAGGAGGCGCTGCACCCGTACCCGGAGGACCTGGTCATCGCGACGAAGGCCGGGCTGACCCGTTCCGGCCCGGGCGACTGGCGGCCGGTCGGCCGGCCGGAGTACCTGCGCCAGCAGTGCGAGCTGAGCCTGCGCCACCTGGGCCTGGACAGCATTCCGCTGTACCAGTTGCACCGGATCGACGCCAAGGTGCCGCTCGAGGACCAGCTCGGTGAGCTGGCGCTGCTGAAGCAGGAGGGCAAGGTCCGGCACATCGGGCTGTCGGAGGTGACCGTGGAGCAGATCGAGGCGGCCCGCAAGATCACCCCGATCGTCTCGGTGCAGAACCTCTACAACCTCGCCGACCGCAGCGCGGAGGACGTGCTCGACCACTGCGAGCGCAACGACCTGGCGTTCATCCCGTGGTTCCCGATCGCGACCGGCAATCTGGCGAAGCCGGGCGGGCCGCTGGACGCGATCTCCACCGAGCACGGCGCCACGCCCGCGCAGCTTGCGCTGGCCTGGCTGTTGCGCCGGTCGCCGGTCATGCTCCCCATCCCCGGTACGTCCTCGGTGGCGCACCTGGAGGAGAACGTCGCCGCGGCCGAGGTGCAACTCACCGACGACGAGTTCGAGGCCCTCGCCAAGGCCGCCTGACCTGCCCGCCCGATGGCCGGCCACCCCGCGGGGTGGCCGGCCGTTTCGTGCTGCGCTACAGGGCGAAGCAGTTCGGGCGGATCGCCGCGTCGGTGAGCGCCTGGCGGACCACGGTGTAGGTGGTGCCGTCGAGGACGAGGCCCAGGTGGCCGACCACCCGCAGCGGGCACCACGACTGGATCAGCACGTTGGTCGCGCCGTCGGCGAGGGCGGCGTTGCCGACCGGCCGGACCAGTTCGTCCTGCCAGGTCCGGACGGTGGTCCAGCGCACCGCCCCGGGGGTGTCGTCGCCGCCGTTGAGGCCGGTGAGGAAGTCCGACCCGATGGACATCTGCTGGCAGGCGACGATGCCGGCGCAGCTGCCCAGCCCGACGAACTGGAGAATGTTGGCGACGTAGGTGCCCTGCTGGGGGCTGCCGAGGCTGATGTAGTGGTCGACCTTGCTGGTGCCGCCGAGGAATTTGACGTACCAGCGGGAGACCAGGCCGCCCTCGGAGTGGGTCACCAGGTCCACCTTGGCGGCCCCGGTGGCGGCGCGGATCTGGTCCACGTAGGACGCGAGGGCACGGGCGGATTCCCGGATGTCGCCGAAGCCGAGGCCGGGGAGCTGGTAGATCGAGACGCGGAAGCCGTCGGCGCGCAGCCGGGCGGCGATCGGTTCGTACGCGATGGAGATGCCGATCAGCCCGCCGACGACGATGACCGGGTTGGCGTCGGCGGCGACGGCTAGCGCTTCGGCGGTGCCGGTGCTTGCGGCGGTGCTGTCGGTTGCGGTGGCGCTGCCGGGTGCGGCGGTGCTGTCGGTTGCCGGAGCCGCCGCGGCGGCGGTGGCGGGGACGAGCAGGGCGGCGGTCGCGGTGAGGGCGGCAAGGATCGTTCGGAGCAGCATGGGCTGCACCTCCGAGGGAGGCACCCGGAGAGCCGGGGGGACGGGTGGGGGATCCGATCGATCGTGGAGACGATGATGCGTGATCGATTTCACGCTCGTCAATGAAAAGTTACGCGCTGGTAACCCGATGTACCACCAGAAGCACATACCGGCCTATCGGATATCGATCCACTTTGGAGATAGAGCAGTGGACTCCACCATGGGCGGTCGGATGGCATGCTGTGGGACGTGTCCGCCCCACCTCGCGAGAAGCCGCTACGGGTGATGCCATGGTGGCTGGCGCTGCTCGGGCTGCTGGTCGCGGTTCTGGTCGGCTGGCTGGTGCTGGACTGGTTGCTCGCCGAGGCCGACCGGGCCGCTCAGGCCGACACCCGGGCGACGCTTCGCGTCGACGCCATCCGCACCGGGCTCACCGTGGTCGCCGGCACCGGCGGCGGCCTTGCGCTGCTGTTCGCCGCGCGTCGTCAATGGATAAACGAGCGGGGGCAGCGGCACCAGGAGGCCGTAGCCGCCCGCGAACAGGCCCACCGGGACCGCGTGCAGGCTCATGCCGAGGCGGTCGCCGAGGCCGCCCAGCGACACCAGGACCGGCAGGCCGCGTCCGCCGAACACGACGCGGCCGAGCGCCGGCTGACCGAGCTGTACGTCCGGGCCATCGAGCTGGTCGGCAGCGACAACCCGGCGGTCCGCCTCGGCGGCCTGCACGCCCTGGAACGGCTCGGCCAGGACAACCCCGGGCAGCGCTCCACGATCGTGGCGGTGCTCTGCGCGTACCTTCGGATGCCGGCGCCCGACGACGCCCGCGAGACGGAGGTACGCCGCACCGCGCAGCGGATGCTCACGCGGCACCTGCGCGCCGACCACGACACCTGGTGGCCCGGGGTCGACCTGGATCTGACCGGTGCCCGGCTTGACGCCTTCGACGCCAGCGGCTGCACCCTCGTGGACCTCGACCTCACCGGGGCGGTCTGCACCGGTGCCACCAGCTTCGCCAGGGCAGTCGTGCGCGGACGGCTGCGGCTCGCGGCCGAGTTCGAGGACGCCGTGTTCGACGACCTGACCGGCGACGCGGACCTCGTGCTGGACGGCGCCCGGTTCACCGGCCGGGTGAGTTTCGACCGGGCCGACCTGGGCGGCGAGCTGTCCTGCCGCGGGGCGAGCTTCGCTGAGCTGTCGTTCCGCGGTGCCACGCTACGGCAGCCGAGCAGCTTCGACCGGGCCCACTTCACGGGCAGCGCCACCTTTCGCGAGGCGGTCTTCCTGGGCGGGCTCTCCATCGAGCACGCCACCTTCGACGAATACGCGGGCTTTCGCCGGGCACGGTTCGCGGACATGGCGCTGTTCCGCTGGACCCAGTTCCGTGGGGATGCCTGGTTCGAGGGGGGACGCTTCGAGGGCGCTGCCAGCTTCGGCCGGGCCGGCTTCCACGGGCCGACCAGCTTCGCCGACGCCACGTTCGCCCGCCAACCCCTGTTCGACCAGGCGGCCGTGACGTCGTCCGGGACGCACGTCTGGCCAACGAACGTCGTGGAGGACCGGGGCAGGCTGAGGCTCGCCGACCGCTGACCGCCGAACCGTCCGGCCTGATGGGTGGTCAGGCTTTCTCCGCCACCCGGGTGACGAACGCGCGCCAGGCCGCCGGGGTGAAGGTCAGGGCCGGCCCGGCCGGGTCCTTCGAGTCCCGGACCCCGACCACACCGGGCAGGTTGTCGGCCACCTCGACGCAGTCGCCGCCGTTGCCGCTGCTGCGGCTGCTCTTGCGCCACTGCGCGCCGATCAGCTCCATGTCTCCGCCACTTCCCTGATGAGGTCGACCGACTGCCAGTGGGACAGCGCCTCGCCTCGGACGTTCTCCCACGCTGCCATCATGGCCGCGATGTCCTCGGTGTCGCTAACCACTTGTCCCTGGAGCTGGTTGTCGAGATAGCCGGCGAGGCGGTGGTCGGGGCAGGTGGCGATCACGAACGGGCCGTTCAGGCCGGCGTAGGCGCCGACCGAGGACGGCACCACGTGCAGCCGGACCTGCGGCTCGGCGCACGCGGCGACCAGCGCGGACAGCTGCTCGCGCATGGTGGCCCGGCCGCCGACGGGTCGGCGGAGGACGGCCTCGTCGATCACGGCGGTGAACTGCGGTGGGTCCGCGCGCCTGAGAATGTCCTGACGGGCGAGCCGGGCCGCCAGATGCCGCTCGACGTCGCCCCGCGGGAGCACACCAGCCCCGGTCAGCACGGCGCGGGCGTACCCCTCGGTCTGGAGCAGCCCCGGCAGAACCATCGACTGGAACGACCGCAGCGAGACCGCCTCGCGCTCGATCTCCTGCCAGGGTCGGAACCACACCGGCTCCCGGCGTCTCACCGCGTCGGGCCAGATCTCGGCCACGTCCCGTCCGAGCAGGCCGGCCGCCGCCACCCGGTGCCGGGCGTGCGGGATGCGGCCCTCGCTGAGCCAGCGCCCGACCGTCTTCGGGTCGACGCCCACCCGCTCCGCCAGCGCTTCGCACGTGTAGCCGGTCTGGTTGAGCGCCGCCCGCAACGCGTCGTTCACGACCCCTCCGGTCGGATGTCCGAATATCGCGCCGACGATACCGCTACGGGTTGTGCCTGTCCGGCGACTCACCCGAGATATGTCCACACAGGACGGGAGATGGGAGCCGAGCCGGATGGTCCGCGTCAGCACCTGGCTCCCGGCAAACGCCGGCCGGACGCCGGCGTCAGCGGGCGGCGGTCGGTTGGCGCAGGCCGTCGAGGGCGAAGCCGAGTACCCGTTCCCGCTGCCCCGGCTCGGTGAACTGGGCGGCGGTGATGCCGCTGAGCAGCCGCAACACGTCGTCGAACGTGGCGTCCGGGCGGGCCACGCCGGCCTCCTGCGCCCGGCGCAGCATCGGCTCGCCGGCGGCGTAGATGGCCGTCCGGCAGCCCCGGAAGACCTCCGAGTCGACCAGTTCCTCGGCGAGCGCCCGCTTGGTGGCGACGTAGGCGACGAACCGGTTGATCCAGGCGACGAAGGCGTCCCACGGGGGCAGGTCCGCCAGTTCGGCGGCGGAGCGGCAGAGCGCCTCCACCTCGTCGACGTACACCGCTTCGAGCAGTTCCTGGCGGGTCGGGAAGTGCCGGTAGAGGGTGCCGATGCCGACCTGGGCCCGCCTGGCGATCTCCTCCAGGGAAGCCGACGTCCCGCGCTCGCCGAACGCCTCCCGGGCCGCCGCGACCAACGCCTCGTAGTTACGCCGGGCATCGGCCCGTTTGGGCCGGCGTGCGAAGACCTCGGGCACGCCAACGCTGGTCATGACGCGCGTCACCCCTCCTCGCTTGCATCCGGAGGCAACCCTCCGCTAGTTTTGTGGAGGCACCCCTCCGGATAGTTCCGGAGCCGTGCCTCCGGAAAGCTTACCCGGTCCCCGCTCGGATCCAACCGAGCGTGAGGTGGCCGGATCCAACCCGACGACCGGAGACCTCCCGGTCGTCACCTTCTCTTCCGAAGCGATCACGGGAGGCCCTTTCGTGGCACTCACGCTCCGGCGCGGCTCGCGTCGGCTGACCTTCTCCGTCCTCTCGGCCGGCGCCGGGTTCTTCGCGATGCTCCAGTCGCTGATCACCCCGGTGCTGCCGACCATCCAGCACGACCTGCACACCTCACAGAACACGGTGACCTGGGTGCTCACCGCGTACCTGCTCTCCGCGTCGATCTTCACGCCGATCCTCGGTCGGGTCGGCGACATGGTCGGCAAGGGGCGCATGCTGGTCGTCTCGCTCGCCGCGCTCGCGCTCGGCTGCCTGCTGGCCGCCGTCGCACCCAGCATCGGCGTGCTCATCGCCGCCCGCGTCGTCCAGGGCATCGGCGGCGCCGTCTTCCCCCTCTCCTTCGGCATCATCCGCGACGAGTTCCCCGCCGCCCGGGTGACCTCGGCCGTCGGCGCCATCTCCGCCATCGTCGCCGCCGGCGGTGGCCTGGGCGTCGTGCTGGCCGGCCCGATCGTCGCCACGCTCGACTACCGCTGGCTCTTCTGGATCCCGATGGTCGTCGTCGGGCTCACCGCCCTCGCCGCGCACCTGTTCGTACCCGAGTCGCCGGTCCGCAGTCCCGGCCGGATCGACTGGCGGGCCACCGTCCTGCTCTCCGGCTGGCTGGTGGCGTTGCTGCTGCCGATCAGCAAGGGCACGGCCTGGGGCTGGACCTCGGGCCGGGTGCTCGGCCTGCTGGCGCTCGCCGGGGTGCTGCTGGCCGGCTGGCTGATCGCCGAGATCCGCTCCACCAACCCGCTGATCGACATGCGGATGATGCGCCTGCCCGGGGTCTGGACAACGAACCTGGTCGCCCTGCTCTACGGCGCGTCGATGTTCTCCGTCTACGCGTTCCTGCCGCAGTTCGTGCAGACCCCGACCGTCGCCGGGTACGGCTTCGGCGCCAGCATCACCCAGGCGGGGCTGCTGATGCTGCCGATGCTGGTGGCCATGTTCGTCGCCGGCATCCTCGCCGGCCGGCTGGAGTCGCGGTTCAGCGCCAAGGCGCAGCTCGCCACCGGCACGGCCTTCAACCTGCTCGCCTCCGCGATGCTCGCGGTCGCGCACGACACCCGCTGGGAGATCGGTGTCGCCGGTGGTCTCGTCGGCCTCGGCATCGGGCTGGCGTTCGCGTCGATGGCCAATCTGATCGTGCGCAACGTCCCGGCCGGGCAGACCGGCGTCGCGACGGGGATGAACGCCAACATCCGGACCGTCGGCGGTGCGATCGGCGCGGCGGTGGTGAGCGGTGTGATCACCGCCCACCCGCAGGCCAACGGGCTGCCCCGGGAGGCCGGCTTCACCCTGGGCTTCCTGGTCCTCACGGGGCTGTCCCTCGCCGCCATGGTGGCGGCCCTGGCCGTCCCGTCGGGCCGCCGGGCGGCGGCGCACCGCCGGGCCTCGGCCCTGGTTGCCGCGGAGCGGTCGGAGGCACCCGAACTCGTCCCGGTCGCCGCCGGACGCTGAGCGGGCGAGCCGCGGCCCTGCCCTGGACCAGAGGGTGGGGCCGCGGCGCTCCCGTGTTCGGCCAGCCCGGGGCCCTGCCCCGGTGCCTGCCAGGGCCGGAGGGAGAGCAGGTCTGTGCGGCACGGCCCCGTTGGCAGCACAAGGGTTCGCCCGTGGCGGCAGGTTTGCGCCGGAGGTCGGCGGGGAGGCGGTAGGCGCGGGCCGGCCGCCGCGAAACCGCCGTTTCGCGTTGCCACCACCGTCACAGCGAACGGATACCAGCCATGACTAGAGACTTCGCACGTGCTGCCGGCGGGGGGCTTCGCCTTGTCCGGTCGGCCTTCATCGGGTCGAGCCTGGTCCTCGCCGGCCTGGCCCCCGCACTCTCCGCCGCCAGGGCGGAGGAGGCCCCGGTCGACCTGGCCACGGCCACCTCCTACGCGGTGCTCGCCGACGATGCCGTCACCAACACCGGAAACTCCGTCATCAACGGCGACGTGGGGGTGCACCCGGGCACGAAGGTGTCCGGATTCCCACCGGGAACCATCAACGGGCAGCGCCACGCCGGTGACGCCGCGGCACAGCAGGCGCAGACCGATCTGACGGCCGCGTACGACGATGCCGCCGGACGAACCGCCAGCCGGACCATCGGTCCTCAGCTCGGCGGACAAACGCTCACGCCCGGCGTGTACAAGGCCCAGGAGACCGCCACCCTGGACGGGACGCTCACCCTGGACGCCCAGGGCAGTTCCAGCGCCGTCTTCATCTTCCAACTGGGCGCCAAGCTGACCACCTCGCAGAACAGCATCGTCCGGGTGGTCAATTCGCCGACGCCGGCGTGCGGCGTCGCCTGGACGGTGGGCGACTCCGCCACCCTGGGTACCAACACGTCCTTCCTCGGCCGGATCATGGCCGTCAACGACATCACGCTGCAATCCGCGGCGAAGGTCGAGCAGGGCGGCACCCTCAGCCGGGACGGTGGCGTCACCTTGGACACCAACGCGGTCAGCCGATCCGAGTGCGCGGGTCCAACCGCCCCGGCAACCCCGGTGAGCCCGACGCCGTCGCAGACGGAGAGCCCGACCGCGCCGGCGCCCACCCCGACGACCCCGAGCCCGACAACACCGGAATCGGTCGCGCCGGAGACCACCGCGCCGGAGACCACCGCGCCCGAGACCACGGCCCCGGGGCCGGCGGCACCACCGGTGACCCCGCCCGGGCTGCGGGAGCGGGAGGTGCCACCGGGCCTGCGGGAGCGGGAGGTGCCGCCCGGCCTGTCGGATCGGGGGCAGGCTCCGGGCCGGTCGTAGCGGAAGGTCTTTCCGGCCACCCCTCCGGCCGTGCGTGATCCCGTAGCACGCGGCTGCACCGGGGCGGTCGAAGACCGGTCGGTCTCACGGGAGCGGCGTCGCGCGACGACGCCGCTCCCGTCGCGCCCGGGACCAGGACAGTCTCAGCTGCCCAGCGCTGGACCTTCGCGATGGTCTCCTGGACGTGCTGCTTCGCCGGCTCGCCGCCCTGCGCGGCCTGCCCCAGCGCCTGCCGGTAGGCGTCGATGACCCCGATCAGCGGCCCGGCGGCCACCCCTTCCAGGGCCCCGGCGACGAGCGCCCGCGCCTCGGCCGCGTCCTGGGCGGCGGCAGCCGTCTTGGCCTTCGCCTCGTCCAGCTTCTGGGCCGCCGCCGCCAGCCTCGCGATGATCTGCGCAGCGCTCACGCGCCCTCCCCTGCCCGAGCGGTCGGTCCACCCCCGACCCTAGGAGATCGCCGCGCCCGCCGCGAGCGCCCCGGACCCGCCTCGCGGATGCTCAGCGCAGGACGCGGAACATCAGCAGGTAGGCGCAGTAGACGAACGGCATCAGCAGGGCGCAGATCACGAAGCCCATCGGGACGAACCGCGAGGTCTGAGCAGCAGGACCGATCAGTGGCCGCCCCCACCGGCCGAGCACCAGGTATCCGGCCACGAAGGACGCCACCGGGAGGCCGGCGCACATCGACGCGTACAGCACGCCGAGCCCGACCAGTTCCAGGCCGGAGGCGACCACCATGACCAGCATCAGCACCGACCCGGCGAGCGCGCACACCGTGTAGACGGCAAGCGCTCGGGCCAGCGGGGACCAGGTCGGCAGCAGCGCGGGATGCTGAGCCAGCGCCTCCGCCTGCCGGCCGTGCCGGTTCGCCTCGTCGGCGAGCTGCCGGGCCGCGTCCAGCTCCGCCGCCGGGTCCACCTCCGCCGACCGGAGCGCGGGCAGCGAAACCCCTTCCGGGTACGCCCCGACCCCCGGCCGCCCCGGTGGGCGAGGGCCTTGACGGAGCGGGGG
>NZ_QGGF01000080.1 GCF_003857015.1 Micromonospora globispora
GAACGTGACGGCCAGGTCGATCGCGGCGGCCGCGCGCAGGAGGGCGGCGGCCTGGCCGGTGTCCCGGGGCGCCGCGACGTAGCGGGCCGCCACCCCGGCGATGGTGTCCTGCTCGCCGCCACCCCGGACGACCGTGCCGTCGTCCGGCCCGGTGTCCGGGGTGGGATCGCCGGTGCGGGGCGAGGGGACGTCGCCCCGGGTCGCCTCGGCGGCGGCGCGGAGCTGGTCGAGGGTCCGGTCGGCGGGCATCAGAACACCTCCGCCAGGCCGGCTTCCTGCGCCGGGTGGGCCCCCTTGCGTCTGCCCGGCACCTCGCCGCAGAGGCGGGGCGTCGGGAAGACCTTGCCGGGGTTGGCCAGCCCGTCGGGGTCGAACGCGCAGCGCAGCAGCTGCATCGTGTCCAGGTCGTCGTCGGTGAACATGCGGGGCATGTACTTCGCCTTGTCCATGCCGACGCCGTGCTCGCCGGTGATCGAGCCGCCGTGGGTGATGCAGAGGTCGAGGATCGCGCCGGAGACCTCCTCGGCCCGGACGGTCTGCCCGTCGACGGCGGCGTCGAAGAGGACCAGCGGGTGCAGGTTGCCGTCGCCGGCGTGGAAGACGTTCGCTACCCGGATGCCACGTTCGGCGGAGAGCTCGCCGATGCGGCGCAGCACCTCCGGCAGGGCGGTTCGCGGGATCACTCCGTCCTGGACGATGTAGTCGGGGCTGATCCGCCCGACGGCGGCGAACGCGGACTTGCGTCCCTTCCAGAACAGCGCCCGCTCGGCGTCGTCGGCGGCGATTCGGATCTCGAAGGCCCGGTTCTCCCGGCACAGGCTCTCCACCTGCGTGAACTGGGCGGCGACCTCCGGTTCCGGCCCGTCCAGTTCGACGATCAGCACCGCCCCGGCGCCGGGCGGGTAGCCACAGTGCACGGCCGCCTCGGCCGCCTCGATGGCGAGGGCGTCCATCATCTCCACCGCCGCCGGCACCACGCCGGCCGCGATGATCGCCGAGGTGGCCGCGCCGGCCTGATCGGTCGTCTCGAAGGCGGCGAGCAGCGTGCGCACCGACTCGGGCAGCCGGGTCAGCCGGACGGTCACCTCGGTGGCGATGCCCAGAGTGCCCTCGGAGCCGACGAACGCGCCGAGCAGGTCGTAGCCGGGGGCGTCGGGGGCGCGGCCGCCGAGGCGTACCCGGTCGCCGTCGGGGGTGACCAGCTCGACGCCGAGGACATGGTTGGTGGTGAAGCCGTACTTGAGGCAGTGCGCGCCGCCGGAGTTCTCCGCCACGTTCCCGCCGATCGAGCAGATCTGCTGGCTGGACGGGTCCGGCGCGTAGTAGTAGCCGTGCGGGGTGGCGGCCCGGGTGACCGCCAGGTTGATCACGCCGGGCTGCACCACCGCCCGCTCGTCGTCCGGCGCGATCTCCAGGATGTCCCGCATCTGCGAGGTGACCACGAGGACGCCGTCGGCGTGGGGCAGCGCGCCGCCGGAGAGGCCGGTGCCGGAGCCGCGGGCCACGAACGGCGTACCCGCGGCGACGCAGGCGCGGACCACGGCGGCGCACTGTTCCGCGTCGGCGGGCAGCGCCACCAGCGCGGGAATCACCTTGTACTGGGCCAGCCCGTCGCACTCGTAGGTGCGCAGCTGCTGCCGGTCGCTGATCACCCGGTCGGCGCCGATGGCGGCCCGCAGGGCGGCGGCGAGAGCGTCGAGGTCCGTCGTGGTCGTGCTCATCGCCACCTCCACGTCGCGTCGGTCGTCGGTCAGGGCATCCGTTCGTACGCCGGCAGGGTCAGGAAGCCGGCGAAGTCGTCGGCGACGGCGACCTCCATGAAGAGCGCCCGGGCGTCGGCGTAGTCACCGGGAGCACCAGGCAGGTTCCCGATCTCCTCGTCGGCGATCCGTTCGACCAGCTCCCGGGTGACCCGCTCACCGGTGTCGTCGAGGGTCACGTCGTTGTGCAGCCACTGCCACACCTGGCTGCGGGAGATCTCCGCGGTGGCCGCGTCCTCCATCAGGTTGTAGATGGCCACCGCGCCGGAGCCACGCAGCCAGGCGGCCAGGTACTGCACGCCGACGCTGACCGCGTTGCGCAGCCCGGCCTCGGTGTGCTGGCCGGGGGTGGACCGGACGTCGAGCAGCTCGGTGGCGGTCACCCGGACCTCGTCGCGGGCGCGGTCGAGCTGGTTCGGCCGGTCGCCGAGGACCTGGTCGAAGACCTCCCGGCAGATCGGCACCAGGTCGGGGTGGGCGACCCAGGAACCGTCGAAGCCATCGGTGGCCTCGCGGGTCTTGTCGTCCCGGACCTTCGCCAGGGCCGTCTCGTTGACCTGCGGATCGCGCCGGCTGGGGATGAAGGCCGCCATCCCGCCGATGGCGTGCGCCCCGCGGCGGTGGCAGGTCCGCACCAGCAGTTCGGTGTACGCGCGCATGAACGGCACGGTCATGGTCACCGAGTTCCGGTCGGGCAGCAGGAAGTCAGCGCCCCGGGTACGGAACTTCTTGATCACGCTGAACATGTAGTCCCACCGGCCCGCGTTCAGCCCGGCGGAGTGCTCGCGCAGCTCGTAGAGGATCTCGTCCATCTCGAACGCCGCCGGGAACGTCTCGATCAGCACGGTGGCCCGAATGGTGCCGCGCGGGATGCCGAGCCGCTCCTGGGCGAGCAGGAAGACATCGTTCCACAGTCGGGCCTCGAGGTGGCTCTCCATCTTGGGCAGGTAGAAGTAGGGCCCGGCGCCCCGGTCGAGCTGCCGGCGGGCGCAGTGAAAGAAGTAGAGGCCGAAGTCGACCAGGCTGCCAGAGGTGCGCTCACCGTCCACCAGGATGTGCTTCTCGGTGAGGTGCCAGCCGCGCGGCCGGACCACGATGGTGGCCAGTTCACCGTCGTGCAGGGCGTACTGCTTGCCCTCGGGTGAGGTGAAGTCGAGCTTGCGGTCGATGGCGTCGCGCAGGTTGAGCTGGCCGGAGATGACGTTCTCCCAGAGCGGGGTGTTGGCGTCCTCGTGGTCGGCCAGCCACACCTTCGCCCCGGAGTTGAGCGCGTTGATGGTCATCTTGGCGTCCGTCGGGCCGGTGATCTCCACCCGGCGGTCGACCAGGCCCGGCGCCGGGTCGGCGACCCGCCAGTCGGACTCGCGGATCTCCCGGGTCTCCGGGAGGAAGTCGAACAGCGCGCCTCCGGCGAGCTCGGCCTCGCGCCGCTCGCGCCGGTCGAGCAGCTCGCGACGGCGGGCGTCGAAGGCGCGGTGCAGGTCGGCGAGGAAGCTCAACGCCTCGGGGGTGAGGATGTCGTCGTACCGGGGGTGCATCGGCCCGGTGACCTCGACGCCGGCAGGGTTGGCCATCGACTCGCTCCTCACCGTGATATGTGTCGCGATCTATCCGGTGGTGCTCCAGCCGACTGTAGTTCTCGCTGGTCATAGCCGCGAGTTGGGCGAGGGCACAGTGGCCGGGAACGGTCGATCCACTGCGGCGAACGGTGCCTGACCTGCGGCGAACGGCGAACGGTCGGGTCAGGACGGCCGGGCACGAGGAGCAGCATCGCCGCACCCGGGGCACGAACCGGACAGACCGCACAGACGGTGCCCGGTCGGCCGGGGGTTACGGGTGCCCCTGGGCGGGCATGTCCGCAGCTCCCCGGCGCGAGGGGGAACACGTGACGGCAACGAAGATTTCTCGTTTTCGCCGGATCAGCACACCAACCCTCCTAGTGTTGGCCACACCGGTGCTAGTCACGGAGTTGGCCACCCGAACGACGTCCCACGCAGTCAGCGGACGAAAAGTGAGGGAAGACGCGCATGAAGGCAAAGACAGTTCTCGGATCGGCGGCGGTCGGCGTGGGCCTCGGCACACTACTGCTGCCGGCCGCCGCGCTCGCCGACACCACCGTCTCACCAGCCACCACCCCGGTCGGCGGCACCGTCGTGCTCACCACCACGACCTGCAACCCGAAGGCGGGTGACGCGCTCTTCCGTGTCACCGGACCCAACCGCGACCAGAACGTCCGCTCCACCACCGCGGCCGCCGGCGGCGGCCTGAGCGCCGAACTCTTCACCGCCGGCTTCACCCTCGGCACCTACACCGTCACCACGACCTGCGGCGACGGCAGCTCCGGCGGGAGCGCGCAGTTAACCGTCACCCCGATCGGCGGCGCCCCGGCCGGCGCCGGTGGCACGGACGGGGACGGC
>NZ_QGGF01000010.1 GCF_003857015.1 Micromonospora globispora
GGTCCGCGCCCAGCCGGGGCGGGCGGTGGTGGAGGGGCGGCTGCGCCTCGACGGCCGGGTGGCCGAGACCGTGCACGCCCGGATCACCGACGCCGGCGGCGAGCCCGACGAGGACGGCTCCCTGCTGCTGAGTCGTACGGTCACCGTGGAGGGTCGCTCCCGGGCGCACCTGGGCGGCCGCAGCATGCCGGTGTCGATGCTCGGTGAGGTAGGCGAGCAGGTGGTGGCCGTGCACGGCCAGTCCGACCAGCTGCGGCTGCTGCGCCCGGCCGAGCAGCGGGCCGCGCTGGACCGCTTCGCCGGCCCGGAGCACGAGAAGCTGCTCGACGCCTTGCGCGAGGTGTACACCCGGTGGCGGACGCTGATCGACGACCTGGCCGACCGGCGCCGCAACGCCCGCCAGCGCAACCAGGAGGCCGACCTGCTGCGGCTCGGTCTGGACGAGATCACCCGGGTGGATCCGCAGCCCGGCGAGGACGACGAGCTGAAGGCGGAGGCGCAGCGGCTGGAGCACGCCGAGGGGCTGCGCACCGCGGCCCAGGTGGCCCACCAGTGCGTCGCGGGTGGCGTCGAGACGGCCGACGAGACGCCGGACGCGACCGCGCTGCTGGGCACCGCCCGGCGCACCCTGGAGGCGCAGTCCGGCACCGACCCGGCCCTCGGTGAGCTGGCCGTCCGGCTGGAGGAGGCGGCCACCCTGGTCGCCGACGTCTCGGCGGAGCTGTCGGCGTACCTGGCGGCGCTGGACGCCGACCCGGCCCGGTTGCAGGCCATCTACGAGCGGCGGGCCGCGCTGCGCGCGCTGACCCGCAAGTACGCCGACGACGTCGACGGGGTGATCGCCTGGGCCGAGCGGGCCCGCACCCGGCTGTCCGATCTGGACATCTCCGACGAGCTCCTGGACGAGCTGGACCGGGAGGCGTCCCGGCTGGCCGGCGAGGTGGCCGAGCTCGCCGGGCGGGTCTCCACGTCCCGGCAGGAGGCGGCGGTCCGCTTCGCCGAGCAGGTCACCGTCGAGCTGGCCGGGCTGGCCATGCCGCACGCCCGGATCGAGGTGGCGGTGCTGCCCCGGCCGGCCGGCAAGGCCGAGCCGAGCCTGCCGGTCAACGGCGTCGAGGCGGGCGTCGGCCCGGACGGCGCCGACGAGGTGGAGCTGCGGCTGCTGGCCCACCCCGGCGCTCCGTCGCTGCCGCTGCAGCGCGGCGCGTCCGGCGGTGAGCTGTCCCGGGTGATGCTCGCCATCGAGGTGGTCTTCGCCGGCTCGGGCGGCCCGCCGACCCTGGTCTTCGACGAGGTGGACGCCGGTGTCGGCGGGCAGGCCGCGGTGGAGATCGGCCGCCGGCTGGCCCGGCTGGCCCGCAGCCACCAGGTGCTGGTGGTCACCCACCTGCCGCAGGTGGCCGCGTTCGCCGACCGGCACCTGGTGGTGGCGAAGGACACCGGGGGAGCGGTTACCACCAGCGGGGTGCGTGTGGTGGAGGACACGGAACGGGCCCGCGAGCTGGCCCGGATGCTCGCGGGTTTGCCGGATTCCGATCTGGGTATCGCCCACGCCGAGGAACTCCTGGCGGTGGCGGCCAAGGAAAGGCGGCCGTGATGCCGGGTTTGTGAGCGCAAGCACACCGGCGTGCGCTCCGGTGTGCTTCCCTGGGTAGGCGGCCCTGCTCAGGCATGTCGCGACAGCAAAACCTGCCTCACATGCCAGGATGGTCACGATGCGTCTACCCACGTTGCGCCGGACCCGGACCCCGGAACCGGGCTCGGTCTTCGGCACCGCGCGCCTCGACCGGCGCACCAAGCGGCTGGTCGGCCGGCTCAGACCGGGGGACATCGCGGTCATCGACCACGTCGACCTGGACCGGGTCGCGGCGGATTCGCTGGTGGCCGTCGGGGTCGCCGCGGTGCTCAACGCCAAGCCCTCGGTCTCCGGGCGGTACCCGAACCTCGGGCCGGAGGTGCTGGTGGCCGCCGGCATCCCGCTCCTCGACGACCTGGGTGAGAGCGTCTTCGAGCAGATCCGTGAGGGTGACGGCGTCCGGATCGACGGCAACACCGTCTTCGTCGGCGAGGAGCCGATCGCGCACGGCACCCTGCAGGACGCCGAGACGGTGGCCAAGGCGATGGCCGACGCCCGGGAGGGGCTCTCGGTCCAGTTGGAGGCGTTCGCCGCCAACACCATGGACTACCTCAAGCAGGAGCGCGACCTGCTGCTGGACGGTGTCGGCGTACCGGACATCGAGACCCAGATCCAGGGTCGGCACTGCCTGATCGTGGTCCGGGGCTACGACTACAAGGCCGACCTGGACGTGCTGCGCCCGTACATCCGCGAGTTCAAGCCGGTGCTGATCGGCGTGGACGGCGGCGCGGACGCGCTGGTCGAGGCGGGCTACACGCCCGACATGATCATCGGCGACATGGACTCGGTCACCGACGACGTGCTGCGCTGCGGCGCCGAGGTGATCGTGCACGCGTACCCGGACGGCCGGGCGCCGGGGCTGGCCCGGGTCGAGGGCCTGGGTGTGCCGGCGATCACCTTCCCCGCCGCTGCGACCAGCGAGGACCTGGCCATGCTGCTGGCCGACGAGAAGGGCGCCTCGCTGCTGGTCGCCGTAGGTACGCACGCCACGCTGGTGGAGTTCCTCGACAAGGGCCGGGGTGGCATGGCCTCGACCTTCCTCACCCGGTTGAAGGTCGGCGGCAAGCTGGTCGACGCCAAGGGCGTGAGCCGGCTCTACCGGCAGAGCATCTCGGGCTCCTCGCTGCTGTTGCTCGTCCTCTCGGCGGTCGCCGCGATGGCCTCCGCGGTGGCGGTCTCCACTGTCGGGAAGGCGTATTTGGGCGTGGTCTCCGAATGGTGGGACAATTTCGTGTTCCAGCTCGGCCAGCTCTTCTAGCTCCCCGACCGATCAAGAGGCTGCAAGCGTGATCAACTTCCGCTACCACGTGGTGTCCCTGACCGCGGTGTTCCTCGCGTTGGCGATCGGCCTGGTCGTCGGCACGGCCGCCCTGAACGGGCCGGTCGCCGACTCGCTCAAGGAGAACGTCAACGCGCTGCGCAAGGACAACCAGCAGATGCGCCAATCGGTCAACAGCATGCAGAAGGAGCTGGAGCTGGAGGAGGACTTCGCCGCGGAGATGGCGCAGGTCGTCCTGCCGGGCAAGCTCACCGGGCGGCGGGTACTGGTGCTCAGCCTGCCCAGCGGTCGGGAGCACACCGAGGGCGTGCTGAAGATGCTGGAGCTGGCCGGGGCGAACGTCACCGGCCGGGTCGACCTGCAGGACAAGTTCATCAACCCGGACAGCAACAACAACCTCCTCGAACTGGCCGTCACCGCCGCCCGCCCCGGCAGCGCCCCGACCTCCGGCCTGCCCGGCAACGGACACGGCGTGGAGACCTCCAGCGCCCTGCTGGCCAGCGTCCTGGTCGACCGGGCGCAGGGCACCCCGCCGGTCTCCGACGCGGACCGCAAGGCGGTGCTGTCGGCGTACTCCAACGCGGGCTACCTCAGCACCGAGGGCAGGATCAGCGGGGCGGCGGAGGCGGTCGTCCTGATCTCCGGGCAGCCGTACGTGGACAAGGACTCGGCGAAGAAGGACGAATCGGTGGTCAAGGTCGCCGAACAGTTCGACCGCTCCGCCGCGCTCGTGGTCGGCGGCAACGGCTCAGCCGGCGGCAACGTGGTCGCCGTGGTCCGGGGCGATCCGGTGCTGTCCCAGAACATCTCCACCGTCGACAACGCCAACACCGTCCAGGGGCAGCTGGTCACCACCCTCGCCCTGGTGCAGCAGATGGTCGAGAAGAAGGCCGGCCAGTACGGCGTGGGCGACAACGCGGCGGCGCTGCTGCCTAAACTGCCCCAGTGACGCGAGCGGAGCGAGGCGGCGGCGTGCGCGCACCGCTGTCCGGTCTGTACCGCATCGCCTACGGCATCCGGATCGGAGGGGTCGCGTGACCAGGTGGGGTCGACTGTTGGCCGCCGGAGCGGGCGTGGTCGCCGCCCGGTACGTGCTGCGTGAGGTGCGGACCGCGCCGGTCGCGCCCGCCCTGGAACGGACCAACTTCCGCGGCCGGACGGTGACCTTGGCCGGCGGTCCCCTGTCTCTTATACACACCTGACGCTGCCGACGATCGCCTAAGTGTAGATC
>NZ_QGGF01000025.1 GCF_003857015.1 Micromonospora globispora
GGCGGCGGCCGTCGCCGCCCGGGGCGCCGCCGGACCCGCGGATCGCGACACCCCACCCAGCTGCACGTACGTCTCCGCCATCGTCGCCGGAGACGCGGTGACCGTGAGCTGGATCGGGGACAGCCGGGCCTACTGGCTCGGGCCGGACGAGGCACTGTTGACCCTCGACGACTCGTTGCGGGCCCGAGTGGCCGCCGGCCTGCCGGTGCCGGCGGTGCTGGCCGAGGAAGACCCCCGTTCGCCAGCCCTGATCCGCTGGCTCGGTGCGGACGGCGACCAGGAGGACGCCCACGTCGTGACGGTCCGTCCGAGCGGTCCTGGCCGGATCGTGGTCTGCTCCGACGGGTTGCACCATTACCTGCCGGGCGCGAAGGACCTGGCCGCAGCGGTGTCCGGTCTGCCGCCGACGCCGCTGGCCGTGGCGCAGGGCCTGACCAGGCTGGCGCTGGAGGGCGGCGGCCACGACAACGTGGCGGTCGCCGTACTGCCGTTTCCGGTAACTGAGACAGGAGGAACACCGGCATGAGCGGGCAACCCGAGTTCGTCGCCGAGGTCGACCAGAACGAATACCTACCGGCGGGACGACGGATCGTGGACGCGATCGTCACCGTCACCGCCTCGGGCGCGGACCTGCGGCGTAACGCCGGCCCGCTGAGCGCGGCGCAAGTGATCATGATTGACACCTCAGGTTCGATGACCATGCCGCAATCGAAGATCCAGCAGGCGAAGCGGGCCACCGCGGTCGCCATCGACACCCTGCGCGACGGCGTGGCCTTCGCGGTCGTTGCCGGCTCGGCGCACGCCCGGATGGTCTACCCGCCGCAGCCGGGGATGGTGCCCGCCTCCCCGCAGACCCGGGCGCAGGCCAAGGCGGCCGTGGCCGGGCTGCGAGCCGATGGCGGAACCGCCATCGGCGCCTGGCTCAACCTGGCCAATCATCTGTTCGCCAGCCAGCCAGCCGAGGTGAAGCACGCCATCCTGCTCACCGACGGGCAGAACCAGCACGAGCGCCCGGAGGACCTGCAACGGGTGCTGGACGCCTGCGAGGGCCGGTTCATCTGCGACAGCCGAGGAGTCGGCGCCGACTGGGTCGCCGACGAGCTGAGGAAGGTGGCGTCCACCCTGCTCGGCACCGCCGACGGGTTGGAAGACCCGGCCGACCTGCCGGCCGCGTTCCAGGCGATGACCGCGTCCGCGATGGGCAAGTCGGTGGCTGACGTGGCACTGCGGGTGTGGAGCCCAGCGGGCGCCACGATCCGCTTCGTCAAACAGGTCTTCCCTCAGGTCGAGGACCTCACCGGCCGGCGCACCGAGGTCAGCGCCCGCATCGGCGACTATCCGACCGGCGCCTGGGGCGCGGAGAGCCGGGACTATCACGTCTCGGTGGAGCTGGAGCCACAACCGGTGGGGGAGGAGCTGCTCGCCGCCCGGGTCAGCCTGGTCAGCGCCGGCCAGCTGCTCACCGAGCGACTCGTGCTGGCCCGGTGGACCGATGACGAGGAGCTGTCCACCCGGATCAACCGGCAGGTGGCGCACTACACCGGCCAGGCCGAGCTGGCCGCCGCGATCCAGGACGGGCTGAAGGCCCGGGATGCCGGCGACGTCGAGACCGCCACCGCGAAGCTCGGCCGGGCGGTGCAGCTGGCCACCGAGTCCGGCCACACGGACACCGCCAAGCTGCTGGCCCGCGTGGTGGACGTGGTCGACGCGCCGACCGGCACGGTCCGGCTGAAGAAGCAAGTGGCCGGAGTGGACGCCGAGCTGACCAACGTGCGGTCGGTGAAGACCATCCGGGTGAAGAAGACGCAGGCCTGACGGGAGCGGAACGATGGCCACCTGCCCCAAAGGACATGAATCGACGACCGTCGACTATTGCGACCAGTGCGGTGCCCCGATGTCCGGCACGTCGACGCCGGCCGCTGCGACCCCGCCGTCCGTGGCACCGGTCTCACCTGCGGCCCCGCCCGCGGAACCCGCCGCCACCGGTACGCCGTGCCCGGTCTGCGGCACGCCCCGAACCGGCCGGTTCTGCGAGGAGGACGGCTACGACTTCCTGCTCGCCCCGCCGGTGACCGCGGCGGATACGGCCACCTCGCCCGCTGGCGTCGCCGTCCCGGAGGCGGGTAGCGAGACGGCCGCCGGACCGATGGCTTCGGCCGCGCAGGCGGCGCTGGTCGTCGTGGTGGGCACCGACCGCGGCTACTTCGACGCCGTACTCGGCATGGGCGGCGAGGACGCCGGCGGGTTGACCTTTCCTCGGTACATCGTCGAGCGCCGGTTCCCGTTGGTGGGCCAGCAGCTGCTGATCGGCCGGTCCAGCCGGTCCCGGGGCATCCATCCCGACATCGACCTCAGCGGCCCACCGGAGGACCCGGGCGTCTCGCATACCCACGCGCTCCTGGTCGCGCAGCCGGACGGTTGGGCGGTGGTCGACCTCGGCTCATCCAACGGCACGTACCTCAACGACCCGCAATCGGCGCCGGTCCCGTCCGAGACCCCGGTCCCGATCGCCGCCGGTGACCGCGTCTTCGTCGGCGCTTGGACCTGCCTGTCCATCCGTCCCGCCTAACCTGATCTTGAACCTTCGGCAGTCGTCGTATCGGCGTGCGGACGTCGTAGCGCGGGGTGGGCTGTTGCGGTGGTCGGGTGATCGCCCGGGGCCTGGTCGGGAGTGTTTCGGCGCTCCGGCCAGGCAGGTGGCCTTCGCGCGGAGGTGCAGACACCTGAGGTTCCCACCGGGATGTGCACACCGGGTACCCACGAGCTCGCTCCCGTTCGTCCGATCCGGTTCGGGCGGAGGGTGGCCGGTGTCGGCGACAGATTCCCGTCCCCGCTCGGCAGGCTGGGATGTCCGGTCGGCGCCACCTCTACGCGATCCATCGGCGGATCTTGACAGACCGTTCCGACGGGCACAAGGCAGCTGACGAGCCTCGACCGGCCGAAACGGCACTCGGCTACATCCGCTCATTGCCGCGGACCGCGCGTCACGGAGCGCGGCCGGATGTCCAGGGGTGGCGATGCGCGGACGTGCCGAGACGAGTGCGTTGCTGGCGCAGGCGGGATAGCGCATGCCGGCTCCGCTGTCGCGCCGTACGCCGGGATCAGCCGCCGGGGCAGCCATGGCCGCCGCTGATCGGGATGCATTGGGTGACGCGGGGTGCTGGCTCCTGGTCGGCCGGCGTCCAGCCGATCAACGGCGCCGTGGCCGCACGTCCTGCGATCGAGACAGCAAAGTAGATCAGCGCCGTACCCACCAGTGACCAAACGAAGTGGCGCGTCCAGCACCGATCGCGGACGAGCCGGGCGAGCAGCACCCCAGCCACCGGGAGTGCCAGGTTGAGCACCAGTGCCGCGGTCAGGATGGTGTCGGTGGTCGCGCCGAACGCCTGTGCCGCCGCGTGGGTCGCCATGTAGGGCGACGAAGTACGTCGAATCAACCCGACGATGAGCAGGAACGGCACGCCGTAGAGCCAGGCGAAGAGCAGCACGCCGAGTCCGACGCGCTTCATCGGGCACCTTGCCAGACCGCGCCGGCTACAGCTGCAACAACAACACTGCCCAGCGCCGAAAGGGTGCCGGTGAGGATCGAAGAGGGGACTCGGCGCGCGAGCAGACCGGTGACCACCAGCGTGCTGAACAGCAGACCCGCGAGGATCGGCCCGCCGAGGATCACCATCAGGCCGATCTCCTCTTGCGGTGTCAGGCAGCTGAACACCGCCGAGCAGTCCCGGTTCGGTGCAGCCGGTAACCCTGTCCGCCCGACGAGAACCGCGGCGGTCACGGTGGCGTACCAGCCAAGCGCGACGAGAAGGCTCAACCCGAACGACGCCCGGCGCGGCGCATCCACATCATCCATGTCCAAGAAGCTGCCACGGCTTCGGGACCTGGCCTATCCGCTTTCGTACTCATTCCCGACCGGGTACCGACCATCAAGGCAAGTCCGGCGGCGTCACCAGCCTTCTCACCGCACGTCCTGATCTAGCCGCTGGCCGCGCGCCCGGACAACGTCCGCTCGTGCCGAGATCAGTGCATCAGTGTGTGAGGGATGCGGCGCGTTGGGAAGCTTCGATAATTCGTTGCTCGCTTGTTGGAGGCGGCCGTCCGGCACGCACTCGGCGCGGCGGGTGCGGGTCCGGCCCGTA
>NZ_QGGF01000193.1 GCF_003857015.1 Micromonospora globispora
GCGGTGGCGCTCCCGCCGCCGCCGGAAGCGCCACCGCCCCGCCTCGGCCCCGCGTCGCGGCTCCTCCTCGGGCCCGCGGGTTGCGGGCAGTGGCGCACCGGCGGGCAGCGCCGCGCCGTCGCCACCGCGCGCCCCGACCGGATCGGACCCCACCGGCCCCGATTCCAGTACGCGGCGCAGGTCGGCGAGGAGGCTCAGCCGCTCGGCCGAGTTGTGGTCGGACTCGGCGGCGTAGACGGCGACGGTGTCGTTGCGGTGCTTGGCGTCGTACATCGCCACGTCGGCGTGGCGCATCAGCGTGGTGAAGTCCTCGCCGTGCTCGGGGAAGATCGCGATGCCGATCGAGCCCCCGACGTCCAGCGGCAGGCCGTCCAGCGAGACCGGCTCGGCGAGCGCCTCGACCACCCGGTCGGCCAGCGCGCGGGCCTCGTCGATGCCGGTCAGCCCGGGCACCACGATCGCGAACTCGTCCCCACCCAGCCGGGCGACCAGGTTCCGGTCGGGCACCACCTCGGTCAGCCGGGCGCTCACCTCGACCAGCAGCCGGTCTCCCACCGCGTGCCCGAGGGCGTCGTTGACATGCTTGAACCGGTCCAGGTCGATCAGCAGCAGGGCCAGGTGGGCGTTCGGCTCGTTCCGGGCGGCCCGCTCGGCGTGCAGGTGCACCTGCTCGGCGATTTCGGCGAGCAGCGCCTTGCGGTTGGGCAGCCCGGTGAGCGGGTCGAGCGAGGCGAGCTGCTCCTGCTCGGCGGAGAGCCGGGCCATCCGGTAGACGGCGAAGAGCGGCACCAGCACCAGCGGGATCAGCGCCGCGCTGGCCCGGGCGGCGGCGGCCAGCACCGGGGCGAGCAGCAGCAACGAGCCGGTGGAGAGCAACTCGTACGCCAGTCCCTGGCGGAGGTTCGGCCACCAGCGCTCGCCGAAGCGGAGCCGTACGGCGGTGCTGACCAGGACGTAGTTCATCGCGAACCAGGCCGCCGTGGCGGCCCCCACCACGGCGACGTCGGTCCAGTGCAACCGGCCGCCGTCGACGATGCCGCCCGAGCCGAGCCGGGTGACCAGGGACGCGGCACCGAGAGCCCAGGCGTACTGGGCGGCGTTGAAGGCGGTGCGCCAGGGGGCGTGCCGCATCCGCCAACCGGAGACGGCCACCGCCACCGCCTGCACGGCGACCGCCGGGCCCAGCCCCCAGCCGAGCAGGATGGCGAAGGTGAAGCAGGTCGACGGGAAGACTGCCGAGGACTCGCGGCGGCCGGGTGGGACGAAAGGGCGGGCGTCGCAGGCGACGGCGAGCGCGGCCATCGTCCAGAACGCCGCCGGCATGCCGGACAGCCGGTCGGGCAGCCCGGCCAGCGGCCCGGCGGAGATGAGCACGGCGAGGGCGAACACCGCGGCGACGAAGCCGAAGAACGGCGCGACCCGTCCGGGCGGGACGGAGTTTCGCGGATCGGCGGCCTCCATCGCACCTCCCGGGACCGGCTGTGGCGTGCGCCGCTCACACGCCGTGCACCAATGAAAGCCCGCGTTACCGCTTTCCCCGACACGACAGTCACGAATCGGTCGTAGTCGTAACTAAGTTGGTATACGCCGCCAGCACCGCCCAAGATTCACATTGAGCCGCGGCTCAGCCCTCGACCCGGGCGACCTCCCGAGCGGCGTCCGGGCCGGACTCCAGCAGCACCCGGAAGCCGTCCTCGTCGAGGACCGGCACCTTCAGGCTGGCCGCCTTGTCCGCCTTCGAACCGGGGTTGTCCCCCACCACCACGAAGTTCGTCTTCTTGGAAACCGAGCCGGTCACCTTTCCGCCCCGGCTCTGGATCGCCTCGGACGCCTGGTCCCGGCTGAACCCGGCGAGGGTGCCGGTCACCACCACGGTGAGCCCTTCCAACGGGCGAGGCCCCTCCTCGCCGGCCTCCTCGGCCATCCGTACGCCCGCCTCGGCCCACTTGCGCACCACCTCGCGGTGCCAGTCGACGGCGAACCACTCCTTGATGCTGGCGGCGATGGTGGGGCCGACCCCGTCCACCGAGGACAGCTCCTCCTCGCCGGCCTTGTCGATGGCCTCGATCGAGCGGAAGTGCCGGGCCAGGGCCTGCGCGGCGGTGGGGCCGACGTGCCGGATGGAGAGCGCCACCAGCACCCGCCACAGGTCGCGCTCCTTGGCGACGGCGAGATTGTCCAGCAGCTTGGTCGCGTTGCTGCCCAGGCTGCCGTCCTTGTTGACGAAGAACGGCGAGCGGACGAGCTGGTCGGCGTCGAGGGCGAACAGGTCGCCCTCGTCGGCGATGATGTCGGCGTCGAGCAGCGCGGCGGCCCCCTTGTAGCCGAGCACCTCGATGTCGAAGGCGCCCCGGCCGGCGAGGTGGAACACCCGCTCGCGGAGCTGCGCCGGGCAGCTGCGGCTGTTGGGGCAGCGGATGTCGACGTCGCCCTCCTTGGCCGGCGCCAGCGGGGTGCCGCAGGCCGGGCAGGTGGTGGGCATGACGAACGGTCGGGCGTCGGCCGGCCGCAGGTCGATCACCGGGCCGAGCACCTCGGGAATCACATCTCCGGCCTTGCGCAGCACCACCGTGTCGCCGATCAGCACCCCCTTGCGCTCGACCTCGCGGGCGTTGTGCAGGGTGGCCAGGGCGACCGTGGAACCGGCCACCCGGACCGGCTCCAGCACCGCGAACGGCGTGACCCGCCCGGTCCGCCCGACGTTCACGTCGATGTCGAGCAGCTTGGTGGTCACCTCCTCCGGCGGGTACTTGAAGGCGATCGCCCAGCGTGGCGCCCGGCTGGTCGAGCCGAGCCGGCCCTGGATGGAGACCGGGTCGACCTTGACCACCACGCCGTCGATCTCGTGCTCGACGTCGTGCCGGTGCTCGGCGTAGTAGGCGATGTACTCCGCGACGCCAGCCAGGTCGGGCACCACCCGGACGCGGTCGCTGGTCGGCAGCCCCCACGCCTTCAGCGCCGCGTACGACTCCGACTGCGCGGCCGGTCGGAAGCCTCGGCGGGCACCGATGCCGTGCACCACCAGCCGCAGCGGCCGGGAGGCGGTGATCCGCGGGTCCTTCTGGCGGAGGCTGCCGGCGGCCGCGTTGCGCGGGTTGGCGAACGGCGCCTTGCCCTGCTCGACCAGGCCGGCGTTGAGGTCGGCGAAGGCGGCGACCGGGAAGTAGATCTCGCCCCGCACCTCGAGGAACTCCGGCACGTCGGGGAAGTCGTCGGAGGGGGTCAGCCGGGCCGGCACGTCCCGGATGCTGCGGACGTTGGCGGTGACGTCCTCACCGGTGCGCCCGTCGCCGCGGGTGGCGGCCCGGACCAGCCGGCCCCGCTCGTAGGTCAGGTTGATCGCCAGGCCGTCGACCTTCAGCTCGCAGAGGTACGGCACCGGGCCGCCGGCGTCCCGCTCGACCCGCTCGGCCCAGGCGCCCAGCTCCTCGTCGGCGAAGGCGTTGTCCAGCGAGAGCATCCGCTCGGCGTGGGTGACCGGGGTGAAGTCGGTGGAGAAGGTGCCACCCACCCGCTGGGTCGGCGAGTCGGGGGTGCGCAGGGCCGGGAACTCCGCCTCCAGCGCCTCCAGCTCGCGCAGCAGCTTGTCGAACTCGGCGTCGGAGATGGTCGGCGCGTCGAGCACGTAGTAGCGGTACTGGTGCTCGGTGAGCTCCTGGCCCAGCGTGGCGTGCCGCTCCCGCGCCTCCGGGGTCGGCTCGGCGCCCGCCGCCGCCTCCTGCGCCGGGCTGACCTGCTGGGGAATCGCTTCTTCGGACACCCTGCCGCCTTCGGACACCGCTGTCGACCTCCCGTGATCGTGCTACCTCCGAACCGTAGCGGGCGGGTGGGACAACCGCCCCGGTACCCGCCGTGGCCTGGTCGGCGGGACCTTTCGCGGGAGCCCGCGCCGCACCGCCCGGGCGGTGCGCCCGAACGGTGCGCGGGCCGGGACCGTGCGACGATCGCCGCACGGCGGCGGCGCGGTGACCGCCCGCGGCGAGAGGCAGGGGTACGGATGCCAAACTGGGTGCTCTGGGTGGTGGCCGTGGTGGCCGCCGTCGCCGCCGGCTGGCTGTGGGCCGAGCGGGTCGAGCGGGGCGCCGGCGGCCCGGTGCCGTTCCTCTGCGAGCTGAAGGTCGACGGC
>NZ_QGGF01000180.1 GCF_003857015.1 Micromonospora globispora
GTGCCAGCCCCGGCTCCGCCCGTCGTCACCCCGTCGGCCCGGCCGGCCGAGCCGACGCCGGCCGCCCCCGTGCCGGAACCGGTCGCCCTGGTCCCGGTCGAGCCGACCTTCCCGGCCCCGGTCGCCCCGGTGCCGTCGACCGCGTTCGTCCGCCGCAACGGCACCCCGCTGACCCGGGAGGTGACCCGATGACCGCCATTCCGCTGCCCGGCCTCGCCCCCACCCCGCAGGAGCCGAGGCCGGGCTCCCGGGCCGCCCGGATGCTGATGCCCCGCTCCGTCGACGTCGTGGCCGACCTGGCGGCCGACTACGGCGTCTGCACCCGCCCGGTTAGCCTGCGCCGCACCGATCTCGACTCAGGGCAGACGGAGGTGATCGACCTGCCGTGCGGCGCCACCCAAGAGGCGAAGTGTCCGGCCTGCGCCACGCGGGCGCGGCGGCTGCGGCAGCAGCAGATCCGCGAGGGCTGGCACCGCGACGACGAACCAGACCCCGGCCCGCAACCCGCCACCGACGGGCAACGGGCGCTGATCGTGGCTCGGGCGCATCTCGAGTTCGCCCGCGAGGAGGCGGCCCGCGCCTCCGAGTGGGATCAGGTCGCGGACCTGGACGACGCGATCGCGGAACTGGAAGCCCAGATCACGACGGAAGGGCTCCGGGGCCGACCCGCCCCGCCGCACGTCAGCGAGGACCAGGAGGACGGCGACGGAAAGCGCCGGGTGCGGTCGACCAAGCGCCGCCAGGATGCCCCGGACCTGCCCCGCCTGCCGGTCGACAACCGCACCATCGGGCGGACCTTCGAGGGTCACGGTGGGCAGGTGTTCCGGCCGTCGATGTTCCTCACCCTCACCCTCGGCTCCTACGGGCGGGTGCACTCGGACGGGACGCCGGTCGACCCGGACAGCTACGACTACCAGCAGGCCGCCTGGGACGCGGTGCACTTCCCCCGGCTGCTCGATCGGTTCTGGCAGAACCTGCGCCGCGCGGTCGGCTGGAACGTCCAGTACGCCGGGGCCGTCGAGCCGCAACGCCGGCTTGCCCCTCACGCGCACTTCGCCATCCGGGGCACCATTCCCCGGTCGCTGGTCCGGCAGGTCGCCGCCGCGACGTATCACCAGGTGTGGTGGCCCTCGGTCGACCGACGGGTCTACGAGCCGGGCAACGCACCGCAGTGGGATGCCGATGCGGGTGGCTACACCGACCCGGCCACCGGCCGACTGCTGCCGTCGTGGGATGACGCCCTGGACCTGGTCGACGCCGACCCCGACGCCGAACCCGTGCACGTCGTTCGCTTCGGGAGTCAGGTCGACGCCAAGGGCGTCCTCGCTGGCACCAAGGACGCGGATCGGTGCGTCGGCTACATCACCAAGTACCTGACCAAGCAGGCCGCCGACTGCCACCAGGTCACCACCGGCCGGCAGCGGACGCACCTGGAACGGCTCTGGCAAGAGCTGCGGCACACGCCCTGTTCCGAGCGGTGCGCCAACTGGCTGCTCTACGGCGTCCAACCCAAGAAGGCCCGACCGGGGCTGCGGCCGGGGAACTGCAAGAACAAGGTCCACAAGCGGGAAACCCTCGGCATCGGCGGCCGACGCGTCCTCATCTCCCGGCAGTGGTCCGGCAAGACACTGACCGACCACCGGGCCGACCGCCGCGACTGGGTCAAGGCGCTGCTCGGCGTCACCACCGACGCGGCCACCGCCCCGGCCGGCGGGGAGCAGCGGCACGCCTGGGAGTTGGCCCGGCCCACCGACCCCGACGTGCCGCCCCTCGGCCACCGCGTCCTACGCGCGATATCCGAACGCATCCAATGGCGCGCCCAGCTCGACGCCGCCAGACGCGCCACCGACCCGCCCGATGTTTCGGCAACTGGCCGGCCGGCTGAGGCGGTGGGGTGATGAGCACGGAGGAACTTCTGACGATGGATGACGCGGCGCGACTCCTGCGGGTGTCTCGGTGGACGGTCTTCCGGCTTATGAAGGAGCGTCAGGTGACCTCCCTTCTGGTCGGCCAACGGTGTCGGCGAATCACAGCGTCGTCGGTGCAGGCGTACATCGCGCGGCAGGTTGAGGAGGCGGCCTGATGACTTCCCCGAACGATTCCGGCGGTGGTCGTCGCGTTCGCCGCAACGGCGAGGGCAATATTCGGCAACGGAAGGACGGTCGCTTTGAGGCGCGCGTCTGGGTGTTCACCACGGACGGGCGAGAGATCCGCAAGAGCGTCTACGGCGCGACCTGGGACGAGGCTCATGCCGCACTGGTCAAGCTCAAGTCGAATGCCCTCGCGGGCGTGCGTCTTCCGGCAACCGGTGCAACGGTCGGTGACTACCTCGCGTACTGGCTGGCCGAAATCGCCGCCGAGCGGGTGAGGCCATCGACCCTTGGGAGCTATGAATGGCTCGCCCGTACCTACGTCGTGCCGTATCTGGGGACGAAGAAGCTAGCTCGGCTTCGGCCTTCGGATGTGCGGACGTTCCTCTCCAGGCTCAAGAGCGTGTGCCAGTGCTGTGCGTTGAAGAAGGACGCGAAGCGCGTGGAGCGTGGGCGCCCGGCGAGGTGCTGCGCCATGTCGCCTCGGCAATGCTGTCAGGCGTTCCTGTCCGATGGTTCGATCCGCTACGCGCATCGGCTCCTGCGGGCGGCGCTTCAAGACGCGGTGACGGAGGAACTGTTGGCGAGCAACCCAGCGAAGGCGCTGCGGATCTCGCACCGGTACCGACCGAAGTTCACGCCGTGGACGGCTGATGAGGCAAGGCGGTTCTTGAAGGCGGCGCGGGATAACCGTTGGTACGCGCTGTACTCGGTCGCCCTGGCGCTCGGGCTGCGCCGCGGTGAGGCGTTGGCGCTGCGGTGGGTCGACGTGGACCTGGTCGACAACGTGCTCCGTGTTCGGCAGTCGCTGCAACGCACCGGCGGAGAGCTGCGGTTCGGGCCGGTGAAGACGGACGGCTCAGAGCGGGCCGTGGCTCTGCCGCCCAGCCTGGTCGACGTGCTCCGTGGTCACCGAGCATTGCAGCGGACGGAGCGGGAGGCGGCCGGTGACCGCTGGCAGGAGCATGGCTTGCTGTTCACGACGAAGATCGGCACTCCGATCGAGCCGCGCAACATCAATCGGCATTTCGAGCAGTTGTGCGAGCGGGCCGGCGTTCGGCGCATTCGCGTCCATGACCTGCGCCATTCGTGCGCGACGCTGCTTTACGACCAGGGCGTGCCGCTGGAACGGATTCAGGATGTGCTCGGGCACAGCTCCCCGACGGTCACCAAGTCGATCTACGTGGAGGCGACGCGGCGGGTGCAGCAGGACGCGGTGGACCGGCTCGGCTTCCTCTTCGACGCGTAGGCGTAGGGGTCAACCGTGGGGGTCAGAAAGATCAACGGCCGGTCTCCCGCACTGGGAAACCGGCCATTGACCTGCTGTGCGCCCGAAGGGATTCGAACCCCTAACCTTCTGATCCGTAGTCAGATGCTCTATCCGTTGAGCTACGGGCGCTTGCTGCTCGGCCAGTCTACACACTGGCTTTCGCGCGGAGACTCCGGGATTCGAACCCGGGAGGGGCTTTAAAACCCCAACCGCATTAGCAGTGCGGCGCCATAGACCAGACTAGGCGAAGTCTCCCTGGTGACCTGCAGGCCATCGCGCCCGAGGATACAGGTCTGCACCCGCCCGCGGCAAAGCGACTACCGGACGACCCTCCGGCACGTGCGTTTCGACCGTGTGCGAGGTCACGCTCAGGGCTACGCTCCATCGATATGCAGGAGCAGCCGCCGAGCGAACCGCCCCGTCGCGAGCCCGCCACCAGCACCCGGCGGAGCCGCTCCCCGAAGCCCACCTTCACACCGCCGACGACCGATCCCGACGTACCCGCGTCGCGGAAGGAGCCGGAAGGCCGGACCGGGCAGACCCGGCCACGACGGGCCAAGGCGGCACCGGCCGTGCTCTTCCAGCCACCCGATCCCGCTCAGGCGACGTCCCGCGCGGCCGGGGCCGGCGCCACAGCCTCCCGCCCGGCCGAGGGCACCGCGCCGAAACCTCGTCCGGCGCCCGGGGACAGCGCCCCCGCAGTCCGCCCGACCGACCCGGCCGTCGTCCGCCAGGCCACGGCCGACG
>NZ_QGGF01000327.1 GCF_003857015.1 Micromonospora globispora
CCTCCTCACGACCGGCGGGCGCACGGTCTGCCGCAAGACCTCGAAGGCCCGAAGAGTGGAGTGCTGACCCGCCAGCCGCTACCGGAGCCATCCTGCACCAGCAGGCTGACGGAACCCATTAGAAGAGTGCACCTAATTTTCTTGATCGCATCGAATGCGCATTGTGGGCGGGACTGCAACCTAGCGACGCCGGCTGAGCACCACCAGATAACGGCAGGGCCGGTCGGTGGAGTTCCAGTATGTCCCGGGCGTCGGCGCGCCGAGTTCGAGGCAGTCGCCGGAACTCAAGTCGTGCTCGACTTCGCCTTCACGGAAGCGCAGACTGCCCTCCAGCACCCAAATCTGGTGATTTGCCAGCGCGAATGATTCGGCCGGATAAGAGACTTCCGCGCCAGCCGGCAGTTCGACTTCGACCAACTGGACCGAGCCGCCGGCCGGCGACACTGAGCGGCGCCGGTAACCGGTCGTCGGATCAACCCAGACAGGCTGATCCGCGATCCGTGCCAGCCGCGGAGTCTCACCCTCGGTGCGGGCGAACAGCTCGGAGAGGGTGAGGCCGAGCGCCGCAGTGAGGCGGCCCAGGAGCACGGCGGTCGGCTGCACATCGCCGCGCTCGATCTTCGCGATCATTGCCCGGGAGACGCCGGAGCGCTCGGCGAGAGCGTTGACCGACAGGTCCCGGTCGATTCGGGCGGTGCGCAGGGTGGCCGCGATGTTCGCGGTCAGGGGGTCCGGCATGGTGTCACTATAGTAAACACGTCGTCTACTATACCAGCATGATGCTGACGATCCGTGACGCAGGCCAGGACGATGCCACCGCCTGCGCGGCCATCTACCGGCCGTACGTGCTGAACACCGCCATCACCTTTGAAACCGAGCCACCAACTGTGTCCGAGATGTCCCGACGCATCGAGGCGGCCGTCCGCTCGTACGCCTGGCTGGTGGCCGAGACCAACGACCAAATCATCGGGTACGCGTATGCCGGGCCGTTCGCCGCCCGTCCGGCATATCGCTGGTCCTGCGAAGTCAGCGTCTACCTCGAGACCGGGCGTCGCCGCACCGGTGCTGGCCGCGCGTTGTACCAGGCTCTGCTGCCTCGGCTGATCGAACGCGGCTACCGCATCGCGGTGGCAAAGATGACCCTGCCCAACGACGCCAGCATGGGATTGCACGCAGCACTGGGATTCCGGCCGGTCGGCGTGCACCGACGAATTGGGTGGAAGAACGGCGCATGGCACGACGTTGCCATCGCTCAACTCGACCTGATCACCGATAACTCGCCGCCCACCGAACAGAACTAGATTTGCGCCTCGCAAATCGTGCACCGGTGCCCAGGGCAGGCCGCAGGCGGAATGTAGGAGGAGAGCCGCCTGCTGACTTGCCGAAGGACGCCCGACGGCTGTGGGGCAGGCGGACTCACATCGGCAGTTCCGGATACGGGCCACGCAGACCGCTGGCGCGGACGGTGACGAGCCGACCAATGGCCATCGCGCCTTGACACCGGCAAATGCGGACGCCGCCGGCTCGTCAGTGGCCAGCACGTGGGCGTGCGCACCCGGCTACGGGAGGAAGCCAGCTCGTTGAGCCACGATCTCTGACCGGACAAGCTCGAGAAGTCGACCGAGCCAGTTCCGGCCTTTCGTGCCGCCGCTCCAGTACGCCGAGCTGATGCTGTAGTCGATGCGGGCATCACCGGTCGCGACGAGCACGTCTCCGAGTTCTGGATGTTGGTTGAACTTGGCGCGCAGGATCGTGTGCATCACGGTGAGACGAAGGTGGAGCCAGTCCTGCCTGATCGGCGCGCGTCCGACGGCGCGTTCGACGCCGAGGGCAGTCGTGGCGCGGTGGATCCCCACCCGAGCGGTCTCGTCGGTTGTCGCGAGCGCCCAGTAGGCGTGCACCGCGCTGGCGTACGTGTCGCCGCCTATGACGATCGTGGTCGGGTACTCATTACGCAGGCACTCGATGCCCGGCTCCGTGGGCCACTTCCCAGGAATCGACGCAAGTTTCACCGTGGGGTCCTGTGCCTGGTCCGGGCCATCGGCTGGGCGGTTGTCGTGCCAGTCTCTAACCGATCGCTCGAGGCTGCGGCTCGAGCAGCGGTCACGGCGTGCCCCGTGGCCGCCCTTCGGCAGAAATGATGGCCGGGCCCGACCGGGTGGTGATCGTCGGTGAGTCCGTAGCCGGGATCACGGCCGCGCGCGAACTGCGAACTCGCGGGTACACAGGCAGACTCGTCGTCCTCGGTAACGATCCCCACGGCTCCTACGCGCGCCCCGCACTGTCGAAGAGCGTCCTCAAGGACCTCACCGTCGACATCTCGGCGCCGGTCGCCTACGACGACCTGGACCTGAACGTGGTCAGGCGGGCTGCGACGCACCTCGACCTCGCCGAGCGAAAGGTCAGCACAGAAGACGGCGACGCACACCCCTTCGACGCGGCGATCATCGCGACCGGTGCCACACCTCGACGACTCGCTGAGCCGTCACAGCGAGGAGAGCTGGTCCTGCGGACACTCGACGACGCTCAAGCCCTGCATCGTCGTCTCGACGAAGCCACCTCGACCATCGTCATCGGTGCCGGCTTCCTGGGGATGGAGGTGCCGAGCGCATGTGCATCGAAAGGAGTTGACGTCACCGTTGTCGACGTAGTGCCGCCCCTGAGAAGGCTTTTCGGCCCGTTCCTGTCCTGGCACGTCGCCCGATTGGCCACCGCTCACGGCGTTCGGTACGTCAAGGCGAGCGGATCTGTCAGGCTCCTCGGGCAACCGGTGGCCGGGATCATTCTCGACGGTGGCGCCACGCTCACCGCCGATGTCGTCGTCAGCTGCGTAGGTGACGTGCCGGCCGCAGCATGGCTCGGGGGCACCGGAATCGCTGATCAGTTGGGCGTGCCGGTCGACAGCAGGTGCGCCACGCCGATCCCGGGCGTGTTCGCCGCCGGCGACGTGACGTACCTCCGGTCAGGCGGGTACCTTCCAAACCCAACGACCACGGTAGCGCGGCGCAGGCCGTTCTGGTGCAACGCGGTCGCCCAAGGCAAAGTAGTCGCGGCGTCGGTTCTCGGCGAGCCAGCCGACACGGTGCCGTTCGATGACTATTTTTGGACCGAGCTGTTCGGTGTCCACGTGAAGGTAGCGGGACCGCTCTTGCTGGACGGCGACCCCGGCCAAGTCGACGGCTCCATTGAGGACGGAGACGCGCTGCTGCGGTGGGACCATCCGGATGGCCGAGTCACAGCTGTGGCGTTCGGGCGACGCATCGCCGTGAGTCGACTCCGAGCGCTTGCCTCGTCAACGGCCGATTGAGCGGCTGGGCCGCTGGGAAACAATCAAAGCCGCAACCTGCGTTTTCGCTGGTCACGGCCTACGACCAGCCGATGAAGATGGGCTTTGGCAGTTCACATGTCGCCGGAACATGCCAGCTTCGTCGCGGCGTCTTGGCTGCTGTGGTCGCTGGTGCTGGGCCGCAAGCCGCACCGGCTTGCGGGCCCCGTCGCCTTGCTGCTGCTTTCGCGGCGATGATGCCGGCGTCCGCACTCGCAGCCGTGCTCTCATTCGCTTCCGACGACGCTCTACGAGGTCCAGGGTCTGGCACTCCGAGGCGGGGGCCAGCAACGTTCCAGCCCGGTGATGTGGATCCCGGTGGACGTGGTCGTCCTGGCCGTCGGGACGGCCGTGTTCCTGCGGTGGCTGCGCCGACTGGAGCGGGCGATGCCCTCGGGTCCGGACGTTGAGCCGCAGGACCGGGTGGTTCCGTTGGAGGAGATCAAGCCATGACGGAGTCGGGACTGGCATGGCCTTGGACCTGTCACCCTCGCGTCGCCGGCGGTCGAACCCATCGGCGTGGCCGGTAAGCCGCATCACGAGCTTCCCCGCAGCTGCGGCGGTGGTCATGCCCGACGCCGGCGCAAGGCCCACCAGAGCCCGCCGACTGCGGCGGCGGCCGCGGCGATCACGAGGAGCCACATCCACGCCGGCGTCCCCGCGTCCTGCTCATCCTCGGCGGGGGCGGGGGTTGCGGCGGAGGACACGTCGGTGGCCGGCGCGGAGGCGCTCGGGGTG
>NZ_QGGF01000311.1 GCF_003857015.1 Micromonospora globispora
ATAAGAGACAGGGGGCGGGGTTAACGTGGGGGCGTGGCGCTCTCCCTCGCGATCTCGCCCTGCCCCAACGACACGTTCGTCTTCGACGCCCTGGTGCACGGGCGGGTGCCCGGCGCACCGCCGGTCGAGGTGACCTACGCCGACGTGGACGTCACCAACACCGCGGCCGAGCGCGGGGCGTTCGACCTGGTCAAGGTGAGCTACGCCGCGCTGCCCTGGCTGCTCGACGACTACCACCTGCTGCCCTGCGGCGGGGCGCTCGGCCGGGGCTGCGGGCCGTTGGTGCTGACCCGGGGCGACCGGACCGACCTCTCCGGCGCGACGGTGGCGGTGCCCGGCGAGCGGACCACGGCGTACCTGCTCTTCCGGCTCTGGTCCGCGGACCGGCCGCCGGCGCGGATCGAGGTGGTGCCGTTCCACGAGATCATGCCCGGGGTCGCCGCCGGGCGGTACGACGCCGGTCTGGTGATCCACGAGGCCCGGTTCACCTACCCCCGGCACGGGCTGACCGCCCTGGTCGACCTCGGTGAATGGTGGGAGGGCGACACCGGTCTGCCCATCCCGCTCGGCGCCATCCTGGCCCGCAAGGGCAGCGTCGACCCGGTCGAGGCGGCCGGCTGGATCCGCGAGTCGGTACGCCAGGCGTGGGCGAACCCGGAGGCCAGCCGGGAGTACGTCCTCTCCCACGCGCAGGAGATGGAGCCCGACGTGGTGGACCGGCACATCGGCCTCTACGTCAACGACTTCACCGCGAACCTGGGGGACGCGGGATTCGCCGCCGTCGAGGCGTTGCTGGGCCGGGCCGCCGACGCCGGGCTCGTCCCTCAGACCTCCAGCTCGCGGGCGACCGCGTGGACCAGCTGAGCGACCTTCTGCGCTACCTTCCGGTCCGGGAAGCGGCCCCGGCGCAGGTCCGGCTGGACCTTCGCCTCCAGCACCTTGATCATGTCCTCGACCAGGCCGTGCAGCTCCTCGGCCGGCCGGCGGCGCAGCTCCGCCACGGACGGCGGCGCCTCCAGCAGCTTGACCCCCATCGCCTGGGCACCCCGGCGGCTGTCGACCACGCTGAAATCGACCCGCTGGCCACCCTTCAGGTCGCTGACGCCCGCCGGTAGCGCGCCCTTGGGCAGGAACACGTCGCCACCCTCGTCGCTGGTGACGAACCCGTATCCCTTGGCCGCGTCATACCACTTCACTCGACCCGTCGGCACCTGAAAACCCCTGCTTCGCTTGAGACGTCTACTGCTCCAAGGCTAGCCCGATGATCCGGTCCAGCGCCGCCGAGAATCCGGTGAGATCGTCCAGCACCAGCTCCGCCCCGGCGGCCGCCAGCTCGTCCCGGGAGCACGGCCCGGTTGCGACTCCCACGCCCGGGATTCCCGCGGCCTCCGCCGCCGCCATGTCCGCCACGTGGTCACCGACGTAGAGCGTCGCGCCGTGCTCCCGCAACGCCGTCGCCTTCTCCTCGGCGAACAGGTCCCCGGCCAGCTCGTCGACCGCCAACCCCAGGTGGTCCAGGTGCAGCTTCGCCAGCCGGCCGATCTTCGAGGTCACCACCATGACCCGGCCGCCGCGGGCGTGCACGGCCTCGATCGCCGCGAGCGCGCCGCGCATCGGCACGGTCGGGGTGATCGCGTACGCCGGGTAGAGCTCCCGATACTCCAGCACCGCCTCCTCCACCTGCTCGGGCGGGAACCAGCGGGCGATCTCGACCCGCAGCGGCGGACCGAGCCGGGACACCGCCGCGTCGGCGTCCACCTGCACACCGGTACGCGCGGTCAGCGCCCGGTACGCCGCGGCGATGCCGGGACGCGAGTCGACCAGGGTCATGTCGAGGTCGAAACCGACCATCAGCGGGAGCATGCCGAGAACCTACCCGCCCAACTCCCCGGTCCAGCCGCTCGTCCGAGGGGCGGGAAGGGCTTCCGCCGGGCTAGCGTGGTACGACGATGACCACCTCACTCGCCGACCATCTGCGGGCCCTGCCCGACGAGTCCCTCGCCGCCCTGCTCCAGCTGCGGCCGGACCTCGTCGTGCCGGTACCGGCCGACATCTCCGCGCTGGCGATCCGCGCCCAGTCCCGGGTCTCCGTGGCCCGCGCCCTGGACGGGCTGGACCAGTTCACCCTTCAGATCCTGGACGCCGCGCGGCTCACCCGGGACCCGGCGGAGGGCGGCACCGACACCGAGGCGATCCTGGCCATGGCCACCGCCGGCCCGCACCCGCCCGCCCCGACCGCCGTCCGGGGCGCGGTGAACAAGCTCCGCGCGCTCTTCCTGCTGTACGGCCCGGAGCACGACCTGCACGTAGTGGCCGGCGTCGACGAGGTGTCCCCGTACCCGGCGGGACTGGGCCGACCGGCGGCGGAGCTGGACCCGCGCACGGCGGCCCTCTGCGCGGACCCGGCGAAGCTGCGGCGGACGCTGCTGGCTGCGCCCCCGTCGGCCCGGGCGATCCTGGACCGGCTGGCCGCCGGACCGCCGGTGGGCAGCCTCCTGCCGGGCGCGCTCCAGGCCCCCGCGTCCGGCACGGAGGACGCCCTTCCCCCGGACGCCATCAACGGTGGCGCGCCGACCGGCTCACCGGTCCGCTGGCTGGTCGACAGCCGGCTGCTGGTCCCCGTCTCGACCGGTCGGGGCGGCGGTGCCGGCACGGTGGAGCTGCCGCGCGAGGTGGGCCTGCTGCTGCGCCGGGACAGCGGCCCGCTCGGCCCGCTGCGCACCAGCCCGCCGCAGGTGGCGAGCCCGCCGCGGGAGCCCAAGGCGGTCGACTCGGCCGGCGCCGGGCAGACCATGGAGGTGGTACGCCACACCGAGGCGCTGCTGGAGAGCCTCGCCGCCGAGCCGGCCCCGGTGCTCCGCTCGGGCGGCGTGGGCGTACGCGACCTGCGCCGGCTGGCCCGCAGCCTCGGGCTGGACGATTCGACCACCGCGCTGCTCTTCGAGGTGGCGTACGCGGCCGGCCTGATCGGCGAAATGGACCTGACCGGCGCCGCCACCACCCGGTACGGCGGGGACCAGCAGATTCTCCCCACCGGCGGGTACGAGGTGTGGCGGGCCAGTTCCCTGGCGCAGCGCTGGGAGCAGCTGGCCCGGGCCTGGCTGACCATGACCCGGCAGGTGGGCCTGGTCGGCCAGCGGGACGACCGGGACCGCCCGATCACGGTGCTCTCCGCCGAGGCGGAACGGGCCGGCGCGCCGGTCGCCCGCCGGTCGGTGCTCGGGGTGCTCGCCGACCTGGAGCCGGCCACCGCGCCGACACCGGACGAGGTGTTGGAGCTGCTGGACTGGCGCGCGCCGCGGCGCAGCCGGGGGCGGGAGGCGGCACACCGGGAGGTGTTGGCCGAGGCGGCTCAGCTCGGCGTGACCGGGCTCGGCGCGCTCACCTCGTACGGGCGGCTGCTGCTGGCCGACGTGACCGAGGCCGACGAGCGGGGCACGGACGACCCGCTCGGGGTGCACTCCGACGCCGAGTCGGGCGAGCCGTCCACCGCGGTACGGGCGCTGGACGCCCTGCTCCCCGCCCCGGTCGACCACTTCCTCGTGCAGGCCGACCTGACCGTGGTGGTGCCCGGCCCGCCGGACCCGGCCCTGGCCGGTGAGTTGGAGGTGGTGGCCGAGCACGAGTCGGCGGGCGGCGCGAGCGTGCACCGGGTCACCACGGCCAGCGTCCGGCGCGCGCTGGACGCCGGCTACTCCGCCGACGACCTGCACGCCCTGTTCCGCCGCCGGTCGCGTACCCCGGTGCCGCAGGGCTTGAGCTACCTCGTGGACGACGTGGCCCGCAAACACGGCGGGCTGCGGGTCGGCTCGGCCGGTGGGTACGTGCGCAGCGACGACGAGGCACTGCTCACCGAGGTACTGGCGGACAGGCGGCTGGAGTCACTGGCGTTCCGCCGGCTGGCCCCGACGGTGCTCTCCACCCCGTACCAGGTGAACCGGATGCTGACCGCGCTGCGGGACGCCGGCTACGCGGCCGACGACCTGCACGCCCTGTTCCGCCGCCGGTCGCGTACCCCGGTGCCGCAGGGCTTGAGCTACCTCGTGGAC
>NZ_QGGF01000132.1 GCF_003857015.1 Micromonospora globispora
CGCCCGACGCCGTCCCCTCCTCCGACACCGTCCCCCCGGTCGACCCGGCGGGCTGCCGGTCGCCGGAGTGAGCGTCGGCTCGACACCGAGGACGCATCCGTGACCGCAGCCGCCGTACCGGCAGCCTCGCCCGCCTCGACGGGCGAGCAGCCCGGCGTGCGCCTGGCCCGGTCCCGGCGCAACGCCGAGCTGTCGCTGCTCATGCTGGCGATGGTGCTGGTGGCCGCGTACGCGGCGACCGTCGAGGCGAACGTGCTCGACACGGTCACCTCGGACTTCTGGATGCCGGCCGCCGCGCTGGGGTTGGTCTTCCTCGGCCTGCACCTGGTCATCCGGTGGCTGGCGCCCTTCGCCGACCCGGCGCTGCTGCCCGCGGTCGCCCTGCTCAACGGCATCGGGGTGGGCTTCCTGCGCCGGTACGACCTGGCCAAGGCCGCCCCGGCGGACCGGGCGGACCTGGCCATCTTCGCCGGTACGGGTGGCCGGCAGCTCGCCTGGACGCTCGCCGCCGTGATTCTGGCCGCCGGGCTGCTCGCGATCATGCGGGACCACCGTTCGCTCTCCCGGTACGCGTACACCCTGGGGCTGGCCGGCATCGTGCTGGTGATGATCCCGGCGGTGCTCCCGGCCCGGTTCTCCGAGATCAACAACGCCAAGCTCTGGATCCGGATCGGCGGGTTCTCCATCCAGCCGGGTGAGTTTGCCAAGCTGGCCCTGCTCGCCTTCTTCGCGTACTACCTGGTCCGCAAGCGTGAGGTGCTCTCGCTGGCTAGCCGGCGGGTGCTCGGCATCGACTTCCCGCGGGGCCGCGACCTCGGCCCGGTGCTCGTGGTCTGGATGATCAGCCTCCTGGTCCTGGTCTTCGAGAAGGACCTGGGCACCTCGCTGCTCTACTTCGGCATGTTCGTGGTGACGCTCTACATCGCCACCGAACGGGTGAGCTGGCTGCTGATCGGTCTGGTGCTCTTCTTCGGCGGCGCCTACCTGGCGTACCTCCTCGGCAGCACGGTCGGCGGCCCGTTCCTCAACTTCTACGACCGGGCGCAGATCTGGTTGGACCCGTTCGCCGAGCCGTACGACCGCGGCTACCAACTCGTGCAGGGCCTGCTCACCCTCGGCACCGGCGGCCTCTTCGGCGCCGGCCCGGGTGGCGGCCAGCCGACCCTGCTGCCCGAGGTGCAGACCGACTTCATCTTCGCCGGCATCGGCGAGGAGATCGGCCTCTTCGGCCTCTCCGCTCTGCTGGTGGTCTACCTGCTGATCGTCGAGCGCGGTCTGCGGGCGGCGCTGGCCGTACGGGACTCGTTCGGCAAGCTGCTCGCCGGCGGTCTCGCCTTCACCCTCGGCCTCCAGGTCTTCGTCATCGTCGGCGGGATCAGCAAGCTCATCCCGCTGACCGGCCAGACCACCCCGTTCCTCTCCGCGGGCGGCTCGTCGCTGATGGCGAACTGGCTGCTCATCGCGGTCCTCCTCCGGGTCTCCGACGGTGCCCGGCGGCCGGTGACCGGGGGCGGCCCGGCGGTCCGCCCGACCGGTGGCCCGCCGGAGCAGCTGCACGGTGCCCCCACGGAGGTGATCCGGCCGTGAACGCACCCCTGCGCCGCGTCGGCGTGGTCGTGATGATCCTGTTCGGGCTGCTCTTCGCCAACCTGAACTGGATCCAGGCCTACAAGGCCGACGAATACCGCAACAGCGACTACAACGGCCGGGTCCAGGTCGCCGAGTACGAGCGCAAGCGCGGCAACATCGAGGCCGGCGGCACCGCGCTGGCCACCAGCAAGGTGACCAGCGGCAAGCTGAAGTTCCTGCGCACCTACCCGGAGGGGGAGACGTACGCGCACGTGCTCGGCTACAAGCCGGTCAACCTCGCCGACACCGGCATCGAGCGGACCGAGAACGACTTCCTCGCCGGCACCAGCGACCAGCTGTTCGGCAACCGGGTGAAGGACATGTTCACCGGGGACAAGACCGGCGGCGGCAACGTGCTGCTGACCATCTCCAAGCGGGCCCAGGAGACGGCGTACAAGCAGCTGCAGGACAACCAGGTCGGGGCGACCAAGGGCGCGGCGATCGCGATCGACCCGCGTACCGGGGCGGTGCAGGCGCTGGTCTCGATGCCGAGCTTCGACCCGAACCCGCTGGTCAGTCACGACACCAACGAGGCTGCGGCCGCGTACAACAAGCTGGAGAAGGACCCGGACCACCCGCTGGCGAACCGCGCGCTGTCGGAGACGCTGCCGCCGGGCTCCACCTTCAAGGTCATCGTGTCGGCGGCGGCGCTGGAGAACGGCCTCACCAAGGAGACCAGAATCCCGGCCGGCGCGAGCTGGACCCCGCCGACCTCCGGGCAGCCGATCCGCAACGCCGCCGACTCGATCTGCCCGCAGGACCAGGTGAGCCTGGTCCAGGCGCTCACCGAGTCCTGCAACACCGGCTTCGCCCAGCTCGGCGTGCGGCTCGGTGCCGACAAGCTCAAGGAGAAGGCCCGCCAGTTCGGCTTCGAGCAGGAGGACCTCACGGTCGGGCATCTCGGTAAGGGCGGACTGCCGGTGGCGGCCAGCCGGACCGGTGACATGGAGGCCCCCGGCGGGGCCACCGACCCGGCCGCCCTGGCCCAGTCCTCCATCGGCCAGCGGGACGTGCGGATGACCCCGCTGCAGGGCGCGCTGATCGCCGGGGCGGTCGCCAACGGCGGCAGCCAGATGCGGCCGTACCTGGTCAAGCAGCTGCTCGCCCCGGACCGCACCACCAGCTACTACACCGCCGAGCCGCGGCAGCTGCGCCAGCCGGTCAGCGGTCAGGTCGCCGACGACCTGCGGGAAATGATGGTCAGCGTGGTCGAGAACGGCACCGGCAAGTCGGCCCGCATCGACGGCTACACCGTCGGCGGCAAGACCGGTACCGCCCAGTCCGGCCCGAACACCCCCGACCACGGCTGGTTCATCGGCTTCGTTCTGGACAAGAACGACAAGGCGATCTCCGCCGTCTGCGTGGAGTTGGAGCGGGCCGGCAGCGGCGGCAGCCACGAGGCGGCCCGGATCGCCGGCAAGATCATGGCCGCGGTGATCGCCGACTCCAGGGGCCGTTGACATGCTCAGCCCGGGGGTGCAGCTCGGCAGCCGCTACCGCCTCGACGAGCGGATCGCCAGCGGTGGCATGGGCGACGTCTGGCGTGCCACCGACCAGGTGCTGGGCCGTACGGTCGCGGTGAAGAGCCTGCTGCCCGCGCTGCTCGACGAGCCGGGCTTCGCCGAGCGGTTCCGTGGCGAGGCGCGCACCATGGCGACCATCAACCACCCCGGCGTGGTGGACGTCTACGACTTCGGCAGCGACCAGCACGTCGCCTTCCTGGTGATGGAGTACGTGGAGGGCGACGCGCTGTCGGCGACGCTGAGCCGGGTCGGTCGGCTCACCCCGGCGCGGACGATGGCCCTGCTGGCCCAGGCGGCCGACGCGCTGCACGCCGCCCACGAGAAGGGCATCGTGCACCGGGACGTGAAGCCCGGCAACCTGCTGGTCCGGCCGAACGGCACGCTGGTGCTCACCGACTTCGGCATCGCCCGTTCCGACCTGGTCGGCCAGCTCACCGCCGCCGGCTCGGTGCTCGGCACCGCGTCGTACATCTCGCCCGAGCAGGCCACCGGCGCGGTCGCCACCCCCGCCTCCGACGTGTACGCGCTCGGTGTGGTGGCGTACCAGTGCCTGGCCGGTCGGCGTCCCTTCGAGGGGGACAACCCGCTCGAGATCGCCATGAAGCACGTCCGCGAGACGCCGCGCCCGCTGCCGAGCGACATCCCGCCGCAGGTGAAGGCGATCGTGGAGCGCGCCCTGGCCAAGGATCCGGCCGCCCGCTGGCCGAGCGCCGCGGCGTTGGCCAGCGTCGCCCGGCAGGCGAAGGTCGCCCTGTCCCAGCAGGCGCGGGCCGGCGTCCATCCGGGGCCGATCTCCGGCGTACCGGCCTCGCCGGCCGCGCCCTCGGCCCGGGCCCAGGTCCCGGCGGCGTCCCGGCAGCACCATCCGCCGGCGGCGGCAC
>NZ_QGGF01000482.1 GCF_003857015.1 Micromonospora globispora
CCCCCATCCCGCCGAGGGTGACGCCCCAGGCAGCGTCGCCGAGCAGCACGGCCCGGCCGGTGTGCCACCGGGGCACCCGGACCCGGGCGATCGCGTCGAAGTAGAGCTCCGGCGCGGCGTCCAGGCCGGCCAGCAGCCGGGGCACGTGCCAGCCCAGCCCGGCGAAGGCGGCGGCGATCAGCGCCTTCTGCCGGTCCGGGTCGAGCCGGTCGTGGTCCTGCCGCGGCCCGGCGAAGACCACCAGCGCGGTGGCCCGGTCGGGGTCGCGCGGGTCGGCGAACACGCTGGCCATCCGGCCGGGCACGTTGTACTGCCGGGGGACGGCGTCCGCCCCCAGGTCGTTCGGCAGGTCCCAGCCGGCCAGGTGGTAGCCGAGGTGGGTCACGTACGCCGGCTCCGGGCCGAGCGTCAGTCGGCGCACCTCGGAGTGCAGGCCGTCCGCGCCGACCACCAGGTCGACGGTGCGGGAGGCGCCCCGGGCGAGATGGACGCGCACACCGTCGGCGGTGTCGGCGAGCGCGGTGATCCGGTCCCCGAACCGGTACTCCACCCGGTCCGCGCCGTGCTCGTACAGGATCCGGGACAGGTCCCGGCGGCGGACCTCCAGCTCGCCGCCGGCAAACTCGGCTGGCAGGCGGAAGATCTCCCGGCCGTGCTCGTCGACCCGGCTCATCGCCCCGGCGTGGGTCTGCACCGCGCGCAGCTCGTCGAGCACGCCCATGGCGGCGAGCACGCCGAGGTGGGTCGGCCCGCGGAAGTCGACCGCGAAGCCGCTGGTCCGCAGCGCCGGGGCGGCCTCGACGACGATGACCTCGGCCCCGTGCCGGGCCAGCCACCAGGCCACCGCCGGGCCGGCCACGCCGGCGCCGGAGACGAGTACGCGGAAGCCGCGCAGTGAAGAGGGCATGTCTTACTCCCGGTGATAGAAACTGTGTCCGTGGGATACAGAGTACTGTAGACACAGTTTTGACCCACAGACAAGAGGGGTGAGCGTGGAGACCGGTGGCGTCGACAAACGACGGCTCTACGAGCTGCTGTGGGGTACGCCCGGCGGGCCCCGGCGTGGCCCCCGCCCCACGCTCACCCTCGACGCGATCGCCCGGGCCGGCATCGCCATCGCCGACACCGAGGGGCTCGAGGGGCTGACCATGCAGCGGGTCGCCGAGTCGCTGGACGTCACCAAGATGGCCCTCTACCGGTACGTGCCCGGCAAGGCGGAGCTGGTCGCCCTGATGCTGGAGACGGCCATCGGCGAGCCGCCCCCATCCCCGGCGGGCGCCGACTGGCGGGGCCAGCTCGACGACTGGACCCGGCAGATCTTCGACCGGTTCCGCCGCCACCCGTGGGCGCACGTCGCCACCGTCGCCCCCCGGGTGCCCGGCCCGAACGAGCTGGCCTGGCTGGAACGGGTGGTCGCCGCCCTCACCGACACCGGGCTGACCGGCGGCGAGCAGCTCGACGTGGCGGTGCTCCTGGTCGGCCACGCCCGCAACCTGGCCCAGCACTCGGCCGCCGGCACCGCGCCGGAGCAGGGCCGGGAGGCCGCGTTCACGGTGCTGGTGCGCGGCCGGGAGGAGCGGTTCCCGGCCCTGGACGCGGCGCTGCGCTCGATCCCCGCCCAGCCCCCCGGCGACCAGGCCCTCGACTTCGGCCTGGCCCGCATCCTCGACGGCATCCAGACCCTCATCACCAACCGCGCCGCCGCATCCCGGGGTCGAACATGAAGTTGTCGCGCCCGGCGTCGGCGTGTCGCGACAACAACTTCATGATCGACGCGCCGGGGTGGGGCGGGGGCGCGGGACGGGATGCGGCGGGGAGAATGAGCGGCATGCAGCAACACCCGAACGTGCAGGCGGTGCAGCGGGCGCTCGACGCGGCGGAGGCGCGGGACGGCGCCGGCGGGTCGAGCCAGGTCCACCTGCTGCCCGAGGCGGTGCACACTGCCGCGGCGGCGGCCGAGGCGCTCGGCATCGAAGTGGGCGCCATCGCCAACTCACTGATCTTCAACGCGGACGACGCGCCGCTGCTGGTGCTCACCTCCGGCGCTCACCGGGTCGACACCGCCGGCCTGGCCGCCGCCATCGGGGTCACCCGGCTGCGCCGGGCCACCCCCGAGTTCGTCAAGGAGCACACCGGGCAGGTGATCGGCGGGGTCGCCCCGGTCGGCCACCCCCGGCCGCTGCGCACGCTCGTCGACACCGCCCTCGAGGAGTACGCCGAGGTGTGGGCCGCGGGCGGGGTGCCGCAGGCGGTCTTCCCGACCACGTACGCGGAGCTGCTGCGGATCACCGCCGGGACGCCGGCCGACGTGGCGTGAGCACCCCGGAGCTGGTCACGCTGCACGTGTGGCGGATTCCCCCGGCCGCGGTACCCCGGGCGCTGGCCCGGATGGCGCTGCACCCCCGGCGGCTGCGGCGCACCCCCGGCGTACGGTTCGGCAAGCTGCTCGGCACCGGGACCGGCACCGGCTTCGGCCCCGGCGACGCCGACCTGACCCGATGGGCCGCCCTGGTCGTCTGGGACTCCCCCGCCGCGGCGGCCGGCTTCGACGCCTCACCCGTGGGCCGTTCCTGGGCCCGCCTCGCCCGTTCCTCGGTCCGGGTCGACCTGCGCCCGCTCACCAGCCGCGGCGAGTGGTCCGGCACCCGCCCGTTCGGCGACCCGCCCGGCGGCCGGGTCGACGGCCCGGTACTGGCGCTGACCCGGGCCCGGCTACGGCCCCGCCGGGCGGTCACCTTCTGGCGGGCGATCCCCCCGGTGGCCGCCGCCCTGCACGCGGCACCCGGGCTGCTCGCCCGGTTCGGCATCGGCGAGGCCCCGCTCGGCTGGCAGGGCACGGTGAGCCTGTGGCGTGACCCGGCGGACCTGGTCGCGTTCGCGTACCGTCAGCCGGAGCACCGCGCGGCGATCACCCGTACCCCCACCGAGGGGTGGTACGCGGAGGAACTCTTCGCGCGGTTCGAGGTGCGCGGGGTGGTCGGCGACCGGACGGTGCTCGGCTGGGCCGGCGACGGCGACCGGGAAACAGCGAGAGGGAACGCATGAGGTTGGTGCGGTGGACGCCGGACGATCTGGTCCGGCGGCTGGACGACGTGGTGGCCGTCTACGGCGAGGCGATGGGCTACCGCGCCGACCTGCTGGAGGCCCGGCGCGGCTACATCGCCACCCACGTCCGCCGCCCCGGCTTCCGGGCCGTCGCCAGCCTCACCACCGAGGGCCACCTGATCGGCTTCGGGTACGGCTACCTCGGCGCCGCCGGCCAGTGGTGGCACGACCAGGTGTCCCGGGCGCTGGACGCCGACGCCCGGCAGCGCTGGCTGACCCACTGCTTCGAGGTGGTGGAGCTGCACGTCCGCCCGGCCGCGCAGGGGCACGGCCTCGGCGCCGGCCAGCTGCGCGCGCTGCTCACCATGGCGGAGGGGACGACCACGCTGCTCTCCACCCCAGAGGCCGACGAGCAGAAGTCCCGGGCCTGGCGGCTGTACCGCCGGTTCGGCTTTGTGGACCTCCTGCGCAACTTCCACTTCCCCGGCGACGAGCGACCCTTCGGCGTGCTCGGCCGAGACCTGCCGCTGGCCGCGCCCGGCCCCGTACCGGGACCGGCCACGCCGTGATCCGACGGCCACTGCCCTGGGCGCTGCTGGCCGTCCTGGTCCTCGCCCAGATCTACTACCCGCTCACCACCGGCGCCACCCGGGCCGGGCTGACCGTCGCCACCGTCGCACTCGGCTACCTGCTCTCGGTCGGCCACGCGCTGCTCAGCCGGGGTGCGCGTACGGCGGGGGCGCTGGTCGCGGTGGCCACCGGCGGCGGGTTCGCGATCGAGGCGCTCGGGGTGGCCACCGGCTTCCCGTTCGGCAGCTACGACTACTCCGGCCAGCTGGGACCGAAGCTGGCCGGGGTACCGCTGATCATCCCGCTCGCCTGGACCTGGATGGCCTGGCCGGCCTGGCTCACCGCGGTCCGGCTCACCGCGCCTGCCCCCGGGCCGGCCGGCGACCGGCCGGCGCCCGGGTGGG
>NZ_QGGF01000477.1 GCF_003857015.1 Micromonospora globispora
CGCCGCCGACCTGCTGGCGGTGCTGATCTCCCGGCACCTGCGCTACGACTGGCTGAACCCCCGCAATCGCGCCAGTGACCATCTGATCTTCTCCAAGGGCCACGCCTCGCCCCTGCTGTACGCGGTCTTCAAGGCGGCCGGCGTGATAAGCGACCAGGAGTTGATGGACACGTACCGTCAGTTCGGATCGCGCCTGCAGGGACACCCCACCCCGGTGTTGCCCTGGGTGGACGTCGCCACCGGTTCGCTCGGCCAGGGACTGCCAGTCGGCGTGGGCATCGCGCTGGCCGGCCAGTACCTCGACAAGGTGCCGTTCCACGTCTGGGTGCTCTGCGGCGACAGCGAGACGGCCGAGGGTTCGATCTGGGAGGCCCTGGACAAGGCCGCCCACTACGGGCTGCGCAACCTCACGGTGATCGTGGACGTGAACCGGTTCGGCCAGCGGGGGCCGACCGAGCTGGAATGGGACCTGGACACCTACCGCAGGCGGGTCGAGGCGTTCGGCTGCCAGGCCCTCGTCATCGACGGCCACGACCTGGCCGCGATCGACGAGGCGTTCGGCCGGTCCCGGCAAGCGACGGGCCCCACGGTCGTACTCGCCCGGACGGTCAAGGGCAAGGGGGTGCCGGACGTCGAGAACAAGCCGGACTGGCACGGCAAGGCGCTGAAGCCGGACATGGCGGAGCACGCCGTCCAGGCTCTCGGTGGCGTGCGGCAGATCCGCGTCACGGGGCCGAAGCCCGAGCCCGCACCGGCCCCCGCCGCCCCCGCCGCCGAGCCACCGCAACTGCCCCGCTACGACAAGGGGGCGAAGGTGGCCACGCGGAACGCGTACGGTGAGGCGCTGCGCGCGCTGGGCGCCCGACCGAACGTGGTCGCCCTCGACGGCGAGGTCAGCGACTCCACCCGCGCCGACAAGTTCGGCGAGGCCTACCCCGACCGGTTCTTCGAGATGTTCATCTCCGAGCAGCAACTGGTCGCCGCCGCGGTCGGGCTGCAGGTGCGCGGGTACCGGCCGTTCGCCGCGACCTTCGCGGCATTCCTCTCCCGCGCCTACGACTTCATCCGGATGGCCGGCATCTCCCAGGCGGACATCGCCCTGTCCGGCTCGCACGCCGGGGTGGAGATCGGGGCGGACGGTCCCTCGCAGATGGGGCTGGAGGACCTGGCCGCCCTGCGCGCCGTGCAGGGTTCGACCGTCCTCTATCCCAGCGACGCCGTGTCCTGCGCGGCCCTCGTCGCGCAGATGGCCGACCGCAAGGGTGTCTGCTACCTGCGCACCACCCGCGGCAAGTACCCGGTGCTCTACGACAACGGGGACGACTTCCCGATCGGCGGCAGCAAGCTGGTCCGCGGCGGCGGCGACATCGCGCTGATCGGCGCCGGTGTGACGGTGCACAACTGCCTCGCCGCCGCCGAGGAGTTGGCGCGCGAGGGGATCGACGCCCGGGTCATCGACCTCTACTCGGTCAAGCCGCTCGACCGGCAGCGGCTGCTCGACGCCGTACGGGACACCCGGGGCCGGTTGGTGGTGGTCGAGGACCACTACCCGGAGGGCGGGCTGGGGTCCGCCGTGCTCGAGGCGCTGACCGACCTCGACGAGCCGGTGCGGGTGACCCACCTGGCGGTACGCGGGCTGCCCACCTCCGGGACGTCGGCCCAGCTGATGGACCAGGCGGGGATCGGGGTGAACGCCATCGTCACGGCGGCGCGCGCCCTGGGGTGACGGCCGCCCGACCCGGTCGGCCTCGCGGGGCCTGCCGAGGTCAGCTCACCGGACCGTGGGTTCGGGAGCGGCCACGGCGGTCTGCTCCCACATCGACTTCATCTCGTCGAACGCCTGCTCCATGATCTGCACCATGGCCTGCCGGGCGCGCTCGCCGTCGCGCCGCTGGATCGCCTGGGCCACGTCGGCGTGCAGCTGGAGGGCCTGCTCGTCCGGGTGGTGCGGCATCAGGTGGTAGTGGTGCCGGCCGGTCAGCACCTCGGCGACCAGTTCCTGGAGCTTCACGAACATCTCGTTGCCGGACGCGACCAGCACGCGCCGGTGGAACTCGATGTCCAGGCTGAGGAAGCGTGCCTCGTCGCCGGCCTTGCCGGCGGCCCACATCTTGGCCGCCAGCCCGACCAGTTCGCTCGCCTCGTCATGGTCGACGCGGCCGGCGGCCAGCCAGGCGGCGTGCGGCTCGATCGCGGTCCGCAGCTCGGTGATCGAGCGCATCTGCGCCATTCGCCCGGCCGAGGCGAGCCGCCAGCGGATCACCTGCGGATCGAAGACGTTCCACACCTCGGCGGATCTGATCATGACGCCGACCCGGCGACGGGTCTCGATGAATCCCATCGACGCGAGCACCCGCAGGACCTCGCGGATCACCGAGCGGGAGACCGCGTACCGCTCGACCAGGTCGTCGATGTTCAGGACGGATCCGGCGGGCACCTCACCGCCGCAGATGGCGGTGCCGAGGTGATCGAGCACGCGGGCGTGCAGCCCGGCCTCGGCAGGGGCGTGCTGGGCGGGTGCGACCCCTGGAGAGGACTGATCCACGCGTCGGAGCATATCAGTTGGAGATCAGGTCTTGAATAAATCCGCTTTTTCGTCCTAGCATCCTGGCGTTAAGCAGACGTTACAACGGTGTGGCGCTCTTCCCCTGGGGCGGCGGCCACGACTGAAGGAGAGATGGACGTGAAGCGTCGATCGATACTCGGTACTTCGCTGGCTGTGGTGGTCGCCATGGGCCTGTCCGCGTGCGGCGGCGGTGGCGACGAGGACAGCAGCGCTTCCAAGACCGTCCGCGTGACTCTGGCGAACCACGTGTGGACGGAGAACATCAAGCAGGCCCTGCCCGAGTTCGAGAAGAAGACCGGGCTCAAGGTCGAGATCACCCAGCTCGGCGAGGACCAGCTGTCCGACCAGTACAACGTCAAGCTGAACGCCGGCTCCGGCGACATCGACGTGATGATGTACCGGCCCCTCCAGGAGGGGAAGCTGTTCGCCAAGAACAAGTACCTCGCCGACCTGTCGGACCAGGTGAAGTCCAACAAGGACTGGGACTTCAGTGACTTCCAGGCCGGCCCGGTCGAGGCCACCTCGTACAAGGACAAGCCGGTCGGCGTGCCGATCATCACCGAGCAGGAGGTCCTCTACTACCGCAAGGACCTGCTCGCCAAGGCCGGCCTGAGCGCCCCGCCGAAGACCCTCGACGAGCTCAAGGCCGCGGCCGCGAAGATCAAGGCGTCCACCCCGGGCGTCGCCGGCTTCGTGGCGCGTACCGGCAAGTCGCCCGCAGTCACCCAGTTCTCCAGCTTCCTCTACAGCTTCGGCGGTGACTTCGTCGACGGCACCGGCAAGGCCGCCGTCAACAGCGACGCGGCCAAGCAGGCGTACGCCTACTACGGTGGCCTGATCAAGGACAGCGGCCCGGCCAACGTCAGCACCGACATGAGCTGGCCCGAGGCGATGGCCATCTTCACCCAGGGCAAGGCGGCCTTCTACACCGAGGCCGACTCGCTCTACAAGAACGCCACCGACCCGGCCAAGTCGAAGGTGGCCGACAAGGTGGGCTTCGCGCCGTTCCCGGCCGGCCCGGCCGGTTCGAAGCCGTACAACATCCCGTCGTGGGCGCTCGGCATCAACGACGCCTCGAAGAACAAGAGCAACGCCTGGAAGTTCATCGAGTGGGCCACCAGCAAGGAGCAGACGCTCACCCAGCAGAAGGCTGGTGTGCCGGGCGCCCGTACCTCCGTCTGGGCCAACCCGGAGGGCACCGCGACCTACCCGAAGGACCTGGTCGAGACCATCGCGGCCAGCACCAAGGAGGGCGTGGGCCACGACCGTCCGCTGGTCGTGAAGGTGCCTGAGGCCCGCGAGATCGTCGGCCAGCCGATCGTCGACGCGATCGCCGGCAAGGACCCGGCGGCCGCCGCCGACACCGCCAACGAGGCGTTCCAGAAGTTCCTGGACGACGAGGCCAAGTAAGCCGCGTACGGGGTGGTGGAGCCGGACGGCTCCACCAC
>NZ_QGGF01000348.1 GCF_003857015.1 Micromonospora globispora
GGCCGCCTGCACGATGCCCGCGATCTGCCCGATCAGCCCGCCGACCGCGTTGATGATGCCGGCCGCCTTTCCGGCCCCACCGGCGGCGCCTCCCGCCGCCCCGCCTCCCGGTTCGCCGCCGGCCTGCGCCGCGCCCTGGGCGATGCCGCGGAGGCCGCCGACGATGCCACCGAGCCGCTGTACCCGGAGCTCGGTGGCCTGCGGGTCGACCAGTTGGCCGGACCGCTCGCCGCGCATCTCCTCGGTGACCGCCCAGGCCCGGTCGAGCTGGCTGGCCATGGCGACGTCCCAGGGCACGCTCGGACAGGCCGCCCCGGCGACCTCGACCCTGCCGCCGCAGCGGGCCGCCGCCCGCCGCTGCTGGATCAGGTCGACCACGGCCTGCCGGTTGGCGATCCGGGCCGCCGCGTTGGCATCCGGGTTGCGCCGCTGGTCTGCGATGAAGGTCAGGTTGTTCCGCAGGGCGGTGTCCAGACCCTGGCAGTTCTCGGCCGCCTGGCCGGTTCCGGTCGCCACCGCGAAGGCCGCGCCCGCCGTCATGGTGAGCGCCACCCCGCCGGCGATCTTCCGGTTCCGGGACGAACCGGTCGTTCCGCGCCTCCTGGTTGTGTCCCTGCTCCACGCCATCGAAGCTCCTCCGCCTCGTCCGTCACGGGTTGTCCGGCATCCGTTCAGCGGTACGGCTGGACGACCAGCTCCGTTCACGAGGGACGGCGGTCGGGGCGGCATTGTCGACGCAAGGTAGTCACGAACGGCCGCGTCGGTCACCCAGCGTGGAGGTCACGGTGATCGACACGGCAATGCCGACATGGCGGCAACCGTGACGCCGGCATGCCGCCATGTCGGCGAAGCGGAGTGGATCATGCCTGCCGGCTGGGGGCCGTGCGGCTACGCGGGAGTCGGGGAGGACGGGACGGCCGATGCGGGGACGCCGAGCGCGTCGAGGCGTTCCCGGGCGGCCGGCACGGTGGCCGGGTCGGCGGCCAGCTCGACCAGCTCCGCCAACGGCAGCGACTCCCCGGCGTCGGTGAGCAGCTCCGGCGGCCCGGACCAGGAGTGCCGCCAGGCCGCGACGCCGGACTCGACCGCCGCCGCCTCGACCGCGCCCTCGAACGCCGCGGTCAGCTCCCGCAGGCCCTCCTCGCCCTCGGCGTCCGGAGTGAGGGCGCGGGCGAGGTCGTCGTACCGGTCGGCGGCGAAGAGGTCGAGCAGGACGGCGAGGTCCGCCTGGGCGCGTCCGGTCAGCCGGGCGGCCGCCTGGTACAGCGGGTGGGCCAGTCCCCGGGCGGTCTGGTCGGCCAGCGCCGGGGTGAGCCGGTCCCAGGGCAGTAGCCGGATGCCGGCCCGCTCGAAGATGCCCGCCTGCAACTGGCGGCCGGCGGCGTCCAGGTCGGGGACGAGCACGCCGGCCGGACGGTCGTCGGCGGCCACCGGTACGTCCGGTACGAACCGGAGCGCGGCGATCCGGTCCCCGATCGGCGGGTGGCTGTCCCACCAGCCCGGCTCGGCCGGGTTCACCTCGACGCTGCGTTCGCGGATCTCCTCGCGGCACGCGGTCAGGTACGCCTCGAACCCGCCGAACAGGTCCTCCGGCAGGTGGCCGCGGTCGTACGCCGGCAGCACGTGGTGCTCCAGGTATCCGTCCCAGCCGGTGGCCACCACCCGGATCTCGCGCAGCGCGCTGACCATCGCCGCCCTTCCGCCGGCGGCCACGGCGTAGCGGTCGGCCTCGTACTCCAACTGCCGGCTGACGGACTGCTCGACGGCGACGTACAGGTGGGCGTAGCCGGAGAGGACGGCGCGCAGCACCCCGACGGTGGTGCCACGGACCGTCTCGACGATGACCATCCGGCCGCGGTGGGCGAGGCGCACGGTTGCCGTGTGCCGGCCGGAGAAGTGCCCCATCTCGTGCGCCAGGACCGCCCGGAGCTGGTCGACGCGATACGCCCGCAGCAGCGGCAGCCCGACGGTGACCGTCCGCCAGCCGGGGATGAGGCCGAACAGCTTCGAGTCCTCGGTCACCGCGGCGTTGGCCTCGGCGACCAGCCGGATCTCGTCCGGTTCGCGGGTGCCGACCCGGGCGGCGAGCTCGCGCACCAGCTCCCACAGCTGCGGCGCGCCCTGCGGGGTGAGCCGGACCCCCGCCGGCGGGGTCGACCGGACGATGAGCACCCGGCCGAGGGCGAACAGCAGCGTGAGGAGCAGGAAGAGGGCGGCGCCGACCACGAATGGCCGGAAGGTCACCGTGCCGGAGCCGTCCCAGTCGCCGCCCACCTCCAGGCCGAACGCGCCGACCACCACGACCAGCCCGAGCGCCAGTACGTAGAAGCCGATCAGCAGGACGACGGACAGCACGGCCCGTAGCGACGTCTTCATCTGCTCTTCCTCCCCCGTGCGGCGAGCAGAGTATCGACGGGGGAGGATGCGTGACAAGATCCTTTCGGCGCGGATTCAGTCGCGGCGGAGCCAGAGCACGCCGAGCGGGGGCACCCGCAGCATCGCCGACGCCACCATCCCGTGCCACGGCACGTCCTCGGCGTGCACCGCGCCGAGGTTGCCCACCCCGGAGCCGCCGTAGTGCTGGGCGTCCGTGTTGATCACCTCGGTCCAGGTGCCGCCGGCCGGCAGGCCGACCCGGTAGCCCTCCAGCGGCTGGGCGGAGAAGTTCGCCACGCAGACCATGGTCGCGCCGTCCGGGGCGATCCGGATGAACGAGACGGTGTTGTTGGCGACGTCGTCGCCGGCGATCCAGCGGAACCCGGCCGGCTCGGTGTCCTGCGCCCAGAGCGCGGGAGTCTTCCGGTAGACCGCGTTGAGGTCGGCGACGAGGCGCTGCACGCCCGCCCGGGCGGGGTCGTGCACCAGGTACCAGTCGAGCCCGCGCTCCTCGCTCCACTCCCGGTCGTCGGCCAGTTCGCAGCCCATGAAGAGCAGTTGCTTGCCCGGGTGCGCCCACATGTACGCGAGCAGCGCCCGCACGTTGGCCAGCCGCTGCCAGGTGTCGCCCGGCATCTTGCCCGCGAGCGACCCCTTGCCGTGCACCACCTCGTCGTGGCTGATCGGCAGCACGTAGTTCTCGCTCCAGGCGTACGCCAGGGAGAAGGTGAGCTGGTGGTGGTGATGCTGCCGGTAGATCGGGTCCTTCGAGGTGTAGAGCAGGGTGTCGTGCATCCAGCCCATGTTCCACTTGAAGCCGAAACCCAGCCCGCCGTCCCCGGTCGGGCGGGTCACGCCCGGCCAGGCGGTGGACTCCTCGGCGACCATCACCACCCCCGGGTGGTGCCGGTAGACGGTGGCGTTCGTTTCCTGGAGAAAGGCGATCGCCTCCAGGTTCTCCCGGCCGCCGTACTGGTTGGGCACCCACTGCCCCTCCTGGCGGGAGTAGTCCAGGTAGAGCATGGAGGCGACCGCGTCCACCCGCAGCCCGTCCACATGGAACTGCTCGCACCAGTAGAGCGCGTTGGCGACCAGGAAGTTGCGTACCTCGCGGCGGCCGAAGTCGAAGACGTACGTGCCCCAGTCGGGGTGCTCGCCGCGGCGCGGGTCCGGGTGCTCGTAGAGCGGGGTGCCGTCGAAGCGGGCCAGGGCCCACTCGTCCTTGGGGAAGTGCGCCGGCACCCAGTCGAGGATCACCCCGATGCCCGCCTGGTGCAGCCGGTCCACGAGGTACCGGAAGTCGTCCGGGTCACCGAAGCGGGACGTGGGGGAGTAGTAGCCGGTGACCTGGTAGCCCCACGAGCCGCCGAACGGGTGCTCCATCACCGGCAGGAACTCCACGTGGGTGAAGCCCAGCTCGGTGACGTACGCGGTGAGCTGGTCGGCCAGCTCGCGGTAGCCGAGGCCGGGCCGCCAGGAGCCGAGGTGCACCTCGTACACGCTCATCGGCTCCTGGTGCGGCTGCCGCTTCGCCCGCCGGCGCAGCCAGTCCCCGTCGTTCCACTGGTACGTCGAGTGGTGCACCACCGACGCGGTGGCAGGCGGCACCTCCGCGTACGCGGCGAGGGGGTCGGCCTTGTCCCGCCAGTGCCCGTCGGCGCCGAGGACGCGGTACTTGTAGCGGGCGCCGACCCGGGCGCCGGGGACGAAAACCTCCCACACCCCGCTGGAGCCCAACGAGCGCATCGGCCAGCCGTCGTCCGGCCCCCAGCCGGTGAAGTCGCCGACCACCCGGACGCCGCGCGCGTTCGGCGCCCAGACGGTGAACGCCACGCCTTCGTCGAAGACCCGCGCGCCGAGCGCCTCCCAGAGCCGCTCGTGCCGCCCCTCGCCGATCAGGTGCAGGTCCAGCTCGCCGAGGGTGGGCGGGTAGCGGTACGGGTCGTCGTGCACCGCGCCGTCCACCTCGACCCGGTAGTCGAGCACCTCGCCGGGCACGGTGGCCTCGAAGACGCCGACGTCGTGCACCCGCTTCATCGGGTGCCGCTCGTCGTCGACCAGCACCGCCACGTCGGTGGCGCCCCGGCGCATCGTCCGGATGGTGGTGTGCCCGTCGTCGGGGTGCGCACCGAGCACGGCGTGCGGGTCGTGCGTCTCGCCGGCGATCAGCTGGTCCATCGTGCGTCGTCCTTCTCGGCCGGTGCGGTCGGGGCGGTGCCGCCGGAGAGGTCGGCGGGTACGTCTTCGACGGTCAGCTCGGGGGCCGCCGGCACGGTCGGCTCCGGGCCGGGGTGCGGCGCCGGCCGGCGCACGGTGAACACGTGCGCGGGCTGCAGGTAGGGGTCGAGCCGGACGGCGTTGCGCTGTCCCCAGTCGTAGCTGGCCCCGGTCAGCTCGTCGTGCACGGTGAACCGGTCGTGCCAGTCGAAGCCGAGCGCCGGCATGTCCAGAGTGGTGTTGCCCCACTGCACGGTGTGCGCGTCGAACGAGCAGATCACGACGACCGTGTTGCCGGTCTGCGGGTCGTGCTTGGACCAGCAGAGCAGCGCCGGGTTGTCGATGTCGTGGAAGCGCAGGTTGCGCAGCTGGTGCAGGGCCGGGTTCTCCCGGCGGACCCGGTTGAGGGTGGCGATGAACGGCGCCAGGGAACGGCCCTGGGCCTGCGCGCCCGCCCAGTCCCGCGGGCGCAGCTCGTACTTCTCGTTGTCCAGGTACTCCTCGGCACCGGGGCGGGCCGCGTGCTCGAAGAGCTCGTAGCCGGCGTACATGCCCCAGGAGGGGGAGAGCAGCGCGGCCAGCACGGCCCGGATCTTGAACATCGGCGGGCCGCCGTGCTGCAGCGACTCGTGCAGGATGTCCGGGGTGTTGGGCCAGAAGTTCGGTCGCATGTAGTCGACCGCCGCGATCAGCTCCTCGCAGTACGCCCGCATCTCCGCCGCCGACGTGCGCCAGGTGAAGTACGTGTACGACTGGGTGAAGCCGATCTTGCCCAGCCCGTGCATGATGGCCGGCCGGGTGAACGCCTCGGCGAGGAACAGCACGTCCGGGTCGACCTGCTTGACCTCCCAGATCAGCCAGTGCCAGAAGTCGAACGGCTTGGTGTGCGGGTTGTCCACCCGGAAGATCCGGATGCCCTCGCCGACCCAGTGCAGCACCACCCGCAGGATCTCGGCCCGGATGCCCTCCGGATCGTTGTCGAAGTTCAGCGGGTAGATGTCCTGGTACTTCTTCGGCGGGTTCTCCGCGTACGCGATGCTGCCGTCGGCCCGGGTGGTGAACCATTCGGGGTGGTCGGTCACCCAGGGGTGGTCCGGGGCGCACTGCAGCGCCAGGTCCATCGCCACCTCCAGGCCCTGCTCGGCGGCGGCGGCGATGAAGTCGCGGAAGTCCTCCGGCGTACCCAGGTCGGGGTGGATGGCATCATGGCCGCCCTCGGCGGCGCCGATCGCCCACGGCGAGCCGACGTCGTCCGGCTCGGCGGTGAGCGAGTTGTTGCGGCCCTTGCGGTTGATCCGGCCGATCGGGTGGATCGGCGGCAAATAGAGCACGTCGAAGCCCATCGCCGCGACGCCGGGGAGGCGTTCCATCGCGGTGGCGAAGGTGCCGGACTGCGCGGGGGAGTCGACGGTGGCCGGGATCGCCCCCTCGGAGCGGGGGAAGAACTCGTACCAGGCGGAGAAAAGCGCGCGGGGGCGGTCCACCCAGAGCCGGCGCTCCTCGCCGGTGGTGACCAGTTCGCGGACCGGGTGGTCCCACAGCAGCCCGGCCAGGTCCAGCGCCGGGGCGACCCGCCGGGGCAGGTCCAGGTCGTCGTCGCGGAGCGCCTTCGCCGCGGCCCGGACCCGCTCCCGGTCGGCGTCCGGCACCAGTTCCAGCGCCGCCTCCAGCACCCGGGCGCCCTCGGCCAGGTCGTTGGCCAGGTCCTCGGGGCCCTGGCCGGCGGCGATCTTCTTGGTCACCGCGTTCTGCCAGGTGAGGTACGGGTCCTGGAACGCCTCCACGGTGAAGACCCACTCGCCGACGGCGTCCGGCCGGATGGTGGCGTGCCAGCGGTCCTGGCCGGGCTCGCCGGGGCGCATCCGGGTGAACGGGCGGGCGGTGCCGTCCGGGCCGAGCCAGACCACGTTGCAGCCGAGCGCGTCGTGCCCTTCGCGGTAGGCGCGGGCCGACACCGGCACGATCTCGCCGACGACCGCCTTGGCCGGGTAGCGACCGCAGGAGACGACGGGGGAGACGTCTTCGATCGGGAACCGTCCAGTCACCCCGTCAACCTACTGCGCGAGATCGCTTCGCGCTCGGCTCAGCCGGCGGCGCCCACCGACCGGTACACCTCCAGGGTGCGCTCCGCGATGGCGTCCCAGGAGAAGTGTTCGACGGCCCGGCGGCGGCCGGCCCGGCCGAACTCGGCGGCCCGCGCCGGATCGGCCAGCACCTCGTTGATCCGGGCCGCGAGGTCGGCCACGAACCGCTCCGGGTCCAGCGGCTTCCCGCTGCCGTCGGCGGCCTGCTCGATGGGGACCAGCAGGCCGGTCTCGCCGTCGGCGACCACCTCGGGGATGCCGCCGGTGGCGGTCGCCACCACCGCGGTCTCGCAGGCCATCGCCTCCAGGTTCACGATGCCCATCGGCTCGTAGACGGACGGGCAGACGAAGATCGTGGCGTGGGTGAGCACCTGGATCACCTCGTGCTTGGGCAGCATCGCGGCCACCCAGATCACCCCGGACCGGTTGGCCCGCAGCTCGGCGACCAGCCCCTCCACCTCGGCGGCGATGTCGGGGGTGTCGGGGGCGCCGGCGAGGAGCACGAGCTGGGTGTCGGCGGGCAGGTCCCGGGCCGCGCGCAGCAGGTACGGCAGGCCCTTCTGCCGGGTGATCCGGCCGACGTACACGACGCTGGGGCGGGACGGGTCGATGCCGAGCCGGTCCACCACGTCGGTGCCGGGGTCCGGGGCGTACTGCCGGGTGTCGATGCCGTTGTAGACCACCCGGACCCGGTCCGGGTCGACCGACGGGTAGGCGGTCAGCACGTCGCGTTTCATCCCCTCGCTGACCGCGATCACCGCGTCGGCCGCCTCCACCGCCGTCCGCTCGCACCAGGAGGAGAGCGCGTACCCGCCGCCGAGCTGCTCGGCCTTCCACGGGCGCAGCGGCTCCAGGCTGTGCGCGGTCACCACGTGCGGCACCCCGTACAGCAGCTTGGCGGTGTGCCCGGCGAGATTGGCGTACCAGGTGTGGCTGTGCACCACGTCGGTGCCGGCGCAGCCGGCGGCCATCTCCAGGTCCACGCCCATCGTCCGCAGGGCCGGGTTCGCGCCGGCCAGGCCGGCCGGCTCGGGGTACGCCGTGACGCCCGGCTCGGTCCGCGGCGCGCCGAAGCAGTGCACCCGTACGTCGGCGAGTCGGCGCAGCTCACGCGCCAGGTACTCGACGTGCACCCCGGCGCCCCCGTAGACCTCCGGCGGGTACTCGCGGGTGAGCAGGTCGACGCGCAGCCGTGCGGAATCCGTCATGCCCCCGCACCCTAGTGCAGAAACATGCCTGGCACCGGGCGCAGAAGTCCGTCCGTACGAGTGGTGAAGTGCGACGCGGATGGTTAGCGTCGGAGCATGGCTGCCAAGGTGCTCGCGATCGTCCTGGCCGGCGGAGAAGGCAAGCGCCTCATGCCGCTCACCACCGACCGGGCCAAGCCGGCCGTCCCGTTCGGCGGGATGTACCGCATGGTCGACTTCGTCCTGTCCAACCTGGCGAACGCCGGCTATCTGAAGATCGTCGTGCTGACCCAGTACAAGTCCCACTCGCTGGACCGACACATCACCCAGACCTGGCGGATGTCGACCATGCTCGGCAACTACGTCACCCCGGTGCCGGCCCAGCAGCGGCGCGGCCCGTGGTGGTTCGCCGGCTCGGCCGACGCTATCTACCAGAGCTTCAACCTGATCAACGACGAGCAGCCGGACTACGTGATCGTCTTTGGTGCCGACCACATCTACCGGATGGACCCGCGGCAGATGGTGGAGGACCACATCGCCTCCGGTGCCGGGGTGACGGTGGCCGGCATCCGGCAGCCGCTGTCGATGGCCGACCAGTTCGGCGTGATCGAGGTGGGCGAGGACGGCCGGCGGATCCGGGCGTTCCGCGAGAAGCCCACCGACGCCGTCGGGCTGCCCGACGCGCCGGACCAGATCTACGCCTCGATGGGCAACTACGTCTTCAGCACCGGCGCCCTCTGTGAGGCCGTCGAGCGCGACGCGGAGGACAAGACCAGCAAGCACGACATGGGCGGCAGCATCATCCCGATGCTGGTCGAGCGGGGCGAGGCCAACGTCTACGACTTCAAGGACAACGAGGTCCCGGGCAGCACCGACCGGGACCGCGGCTACTGGCGCGACGTGGGGACGCTGGACTCCTTCTACGACGCCCACATGGACCTGATCAACGTCCACCCGGTCTTCAACCTCTACAACTTCGACTGGCCGATCTACAGCAACCAGCCGCCGTACCCGCCGGCGAAGTTCGTCCACCAGTGGGGCGAGCGGGTCGGCCGCGCCGTCGGCTCGATGGTCTCGCCCGGCGCGGTGATTTCCGGCTCGCTCGTCGAGAACTCGATCGTCTCGCCCAAGGTGAAGGTCCACTCCTGGGCGCACGTGGACGGCGCGGTCCTCATGGAGGGCGTCGAGATCGGCCGACACGCGGTGGTCCGCCGGGCCATCCTGGACAAGAACGTGTTCGTTCCGGAGGGCTGTGAGATCGGCGTCGACCTGGAGAAGGATCGGCAGCGTTACACCGTGTCCGACAACGGCATCGTGGTCATCGGCAAGGGTCAGCGCGTCGAGCCCTGAGCCGCGCCCGATCCGCGTCCCGCTACCCGAGGAGGTTCCCGCAGTGGCCCACCCCCGTGCCGGCCAGCCCGCCGAGCCCGCCGACCTGGTCGACGTGCCCCGGCTGGTGACCGCCTACTACGCCGAGCACCCGGATCCGGCCGACCCGGCGCAGCAGGTCTCGTTCGGCACCTCCGGGCACCGCGGGTCGAGCCTGAAGAACGCCTTCAATGAGGATCACATCCTCGCGGTCACCCAGGCGCTCTGCGACTACCGGCGGGAGCAGGGCCTGGACGGTCCGCTCTTCCTCGCCCGGGACACCCACGCTCTCTCCGCCCCGGCGGAGGTCAGCGCGCTGGAGGTGCTCGCCGCCAACGACGTCACCGTCCTGGTGGACAGCCGCGACGGCTACACCCCGACCCCGGCGCTGTCGCACGCGATCCTCACCCACAACCGGGGCCGGACCAGCGGGCTCGCCGACGGCATCGTGATCACCCCGTCGCACAACCCGCCGGAGGACGGCGGGTTCAAGTACAACCCGACCCACGGCGGGCCGGCGGACACCGACGTCACGAAGTGGATCCAGGACCGGGCCAACGCCATCCTCGCCGCCGGGCTCAGGGAGGTGAAGCGGGTCCCGTACGCGCGGGCCCGCGCCGCCGAGACCACCGGGGAGTACGACTTCCTCGCCCGCTACGTCGACGACCTGCCGGCGGTGCTGGACATCGACGCGATCCGGGACGCCGGCGTCCGGATCGGCGCCGACCCGATGGGCGGGGCGAGCGTGGCGTACTGGGGTGAGATCGCCGAGCGGCACCGGCTGGACCTCACGGTGATCAACCCGACGGTCGACCCGACCTGGCGGTTCATGACGCTCGACGGCGACGGCCGGATCCGGATGGACTGCTCCTCGCCGAACGCGATGGCGTCGCTGATCGCGGCCCGCGACAGGTACCAGGTCTCCACCGGCAACGACGCCGACGCCGACCGGCACGGCATCGTCACCCCGGATGGTGGCCTGATGAACCCGAACCACTACCTGGCGGTGGCGATCGGCCACCTCTTCCGCACCCGGTCAGACTGGGGCCCGGACGCCGCGATCGGCAAGACGCTGGTCTCCTCCTCGATGATCGACCGAGTCGCCGAGGACCTGGGCCGGCCGCTGCTGGAGGTGCCGGTCGGGTTCAAGTGGTTCGTGCCCGGGCTGCTCGACGGGGCGGTCGGCTTCGGCGGCGAGGAGAGCGCCGGTGCCTCCTTCCTGCGCCGGGACGGCGGCACCTGGACCACCGACAAGGACGGCATCCTGCTCTGCCTCCTCGCCTCGGAGATCATCGCGACCACCGGCCGGTCGCCCAGCGAGCACTGGGCGGAGCTGGCCGACCGCTTCGGCGCGCCCGCGTACGCCCGCATCGACGCCCCGGCGAGCCGGGAGGAGAAGGCCGTGCTGGCCAAGCTCTCCCCGGAGCAGGTGACGGCGACCGAGCTGGCGGGTGAGCCGATCACCGCCACGCTGACCAGCGCGCCCGGCAACGGCGCCCCGATCGGCGGCCTCAAGGTGACCACGACGTCCGGCTGGTTCGCCGCCCGCCCGTCCGGCACCGAGGACGTCTACAAGATCTACGCCGAGTCGTTCCAGGGCCCCGAGCACCTGGCCCGGATCCAGGAGGAGGCGAAGGCGCTGGTCTCCGACGTGCTCAAGCAGGCCTGAGCGGCTCAGCGCGGCCCGCCGACGGCTTCCAGCGGCCCCCGCTGCTCGGCGTTCGCGGGTCGCACCCGCCCGACGACCTCGTCGAGCACCCGCTGGAGCCGGGCCGACATCACGGTGCGGGAGCGGTTGTCCTGGATGTACCGGCGGCCCCGGCGCCCCATCTCCTTCAGCGTGGCGTCGTCGAGGTCGGCCAGCTTGCGCAGGCCGGCGGTCAGGTCGCCGGGCGTGGCGAAGCCCGCGTCCGCCGCCGTCAGCACGTCACTCGGCTCGCCGAGGCAGTTGGTGACGACCGGCAGACCGGCGGCCAGGTAGTCGTAGAGCTTGTTCGGGCTGAGGCCGAGGCGGAAGACCGCGGCGTCGTTGAGCACGTGGACGCCGATGTCCGCGCCGCCCAGGATCCCGGCCAGCTCACGCTTGGGCAGCATGCCCAGGAACTGGACGTTCGCCAACCCCTCGGACCGGGCCCGGTCGACCAGCCGCTGCTTGTCGATGCCTTCCCCGATGAGCAGGAAGGTGTGCTCGGGCAGCTCGGCGGCGGCGTCCAGGAGCAGGTCCAGTCCGTTGGCCGGGCCGTGTGCGCCGGCGTAGACGATCAGCCGGCCCCGTACCGGGCAGCGGTCCCGGAGCGGGATCAGGTCGGGCTGGATGTCGAAGTCCTCCGGCTCGGCGCTGTTGCTCACCCATTCCAGCTTCGCCTCGTCGATGCCGAGGGACCGGAAGTAGGAGTACCAGGCCGACGTGACGAGCACGATGCGGTCGGCGCGGCGGTAGAGCCAGAGCTCCAGCGCCCGCAACGCGCGGTGCAGCAGGGAGTTCTCGCGGAGGTAACCGGTGTCCACCATCGACTGCGGCCAGAGGTCGCGGATCTCGAGGACGAACTTCGATCCGCGCAGGCGAGCGGCGAGCCACCCGGCCACCGGGGCGAGGAGGTGCGGGGAGGAGGCGTACACGACGTCCGGTCGCGGCTCGCGCAGGGTGGCGACGACCGCCCCGAGGCAGTACGTCGCGAAGCTGATGACGCGCCGGTGGTCGTTGCCCCGGTAACCGGAGACGTGGACGAGCCGGAAGTGCGGGTCCTGGAAGGAGTGCGGGCGCTGGGAGGCGTGGTCCCGATCGCCCGCGACGATGCGGTACTGCCAACCCTTCAGCCGGCCGAAGAGCTCGACGTGTCGGGTCCCTCCTCCCACGGAAGCCGGCATGGCGTACTGGTTCAGCACGACCACTCGTCGGACGGACGACTCGGTCTTCATGACATCTCCGCTCTGTCGGACCGCAGCTGACCACGGGCCGGCCTATCGACTGCTGGATGAAGGTCGACCGCGCTCCGGTGGGGACGCGACGGTGCTCCGGTGGGCCGCAGGACGGCGACGACCGCGAAGATCCAGAGGAATCGGGTGTCGTAGTAGTCCCCGGAGAAGCTGCTGGCGATGGCGACGTAGACGGCGGCGACCGCACATCCGATCTGCTCCCGCGAGGCCGCTGCCCAGGGGCGGCCACCCCGCCAGCAGGCCAGCGCGGCGGCCAGGGCCAGTCCGACCGCGACGATGCCGCTCTCGGCGGCCAGCGCCAGGAGGTAGTTGTGCGGATAGCTGACGTCGAAGGTGGCGTAGAAGCCGTCCAGGCCGGCACCTGAGAGCGGGTGGTCCAGGAAGAGGCGACCGGCCCAGGAGAAGAGCATCCGCCGATCCGAGAAGCCGCCCTGCTGGACGCCGCTGATCGAGTAGCGGTTCCCGGCCATCGTCGTCGCGACGGCCGTGGTGGCCGCCGCGACGCGGGTGAGCAGCGTCCACACCGCCCACGTGCCGAGCGTCCCGACCGCCCCGACGGCGATCAGGTAGCCGAGTCGGATGCGCGGGGCGAACAGGACCAGGAACGCCACGGCGGCCCCGACGAGGGCGACGAGGCCGCCGCGTGACCCGGAGAGCAGGGCGGCCGCTGCCAGCAGCGGCACCGGCATGAGCAGCAGCCACCCGCGGCGCGCCGCTCCGAGCGTCACGGCGGCGATGATGCCCAGGCAGACGACGCGGACGAAGACGTTGGGGCCGCCGCCGAAAGCCGAGTAGCGCCCCTGCGCCTGGGGGCCGGTGAGGATGGCACCCAGCGTGTAGACGAGGGCGGCGGCCAGCATCAGCGCCAGCAGGACGCGCGCCGCGCGGGCCGGGTCGTCCGCGCTCAGCGCCATGGCGGCGAGGACGAGGACCAGCAGGACGGCCAGGTCCCACCCGGCCTTCCCCAGCCGGGCACCGGGGGGCGCCCAGAGCGCCGACACCAGTTGCACGCCGATCAGCGCGGTGAACAGCAGAACCATCGGCGGTGGCCAGGAGCGCCGCAGGCCGCGGGTCCAGCGCCGCGCGTACCAGGCGAGGGTGCCGAGGACGAGCAGGATGCACCCGGGTACGCGGAGGTCCGGCACGCCGTAGGTGGGCAGCCCCACCCGGTCCAGCGAGAAGCGGCCGCCAAGCGCCACGACGAAGAGAACCGTGAGGAGTGGAACCGACACCCGGGATGCCGGCGCCTGCCTCCACCGGCGTCGGACGGGCTCCACCGCTGGGGTCATGTTCATGCGCGCACACCGCTTTCTTCGGACCGGGACGCTGACCGGCTCCCGGGTGGGACCGCCGGGGCCTTGCCGCAGAGCGCTATCGCGAGCAGCGCGCCGACGCCGTACGCGATGGCCGAGCCGATCGCGGCGCCGGCGGCGCCGTACCGGGGGATCAGGACGAGGTACGCGGCCATGGCGACGACCATGGCGGGGAGGTCGGCGGCGAGCGCACCGCGGGCCTGGCCGGCGGCGACGCTGAGTCCGATGGCGACCCGGCTGACGCTGTAGCAGGCGGCGCCGACGGCCAGTGGCGCCAGCAGTGGGACCGAATCGCGGTACTCCGCCCCGAAGACCGGCACCACCAGCAGGTGTCCTGCGGCCAGCAGGCCGAGTCCCGCCGTCACGCCGTACCCGCCGGCGAGCAGCAGCGGCCCGCCGCGGCGCAGTTCGCCGGCGAGGAAGCGCTGGTGCCAGCGGGACGCCTGCGCGTCGACGTAGCTCTGCACCGGCAGGCAGACGAACTCCGCCACGGTGGCGACCGTGACGTACAGACCCAGTTGCTCGTACGACCCCAGCCAGGGCAGCAGGAACCGGTCCGCGCGAAGCATCACCATGCTGGCGACCGCTGCCGGGAGCAGCCGCAGGCCGAGCCGCCGCGCGGGAGCGAGGCTGCGCGGGATCTCTGGCCGCAGGTCCCTGCTGCGGCGCAGCAGCGACCACGCGACGAGGGGGCCGGCGCCGAGGGCGGTGCCGTACGTCAGCAACCAGACGTCGGGCGACGTCACGCCGGCGCCGGTGAGCACGGCGGCCACGGCGACCAGGGTCAGCTGGCCGACGACGGTGGCGAGGAGGTAGGGGCGGACCACCCCGGCGGCTGCCGCCGCGGTGCGGAGCGCCGCCGCGGTCACCAGGGCGGAGGCGGTCACCGTGAAGCCGACGACGATGAGCAGCGGGTTGTTCGGCGCGCCACCGCCGACTGCGGCGACGACCGGCGCGGCGGCGACCAGACAGACCGCCGCCGACGGCACGACGAGACGGAGGGTGTCGCCGGCGGCATGCCGCGCGGAGGGCTGATGCCGGAGGGTGGCAGGGTAGGAGCGGTCCGTCCCGGCCATCGCGATCATGTTGGTCAGGTAGGTGATCTGAAGCAGGAGCGCCAGGCTGCCGCGGCCGGAAGGCCCCATGGTGCGCGCGGCCATCGCGTTGATGACCAGACTGGCCGCGCCGACGACGAGCTGGGCCCCGACGAGGTGGCCGGCGGTGACCAGAGCCGACAGGCGCCGGGGGGCCCGTGCGGTCTCCGCCGGACCGCCGGACGACCCGCGCGGCATGAGACGCTGCGCCAGCAGCGCCCGACCCCGGTCGGCCATGTCGCCTCCAACTCGATTCGAACAGTGACGGACGGGCGGGTCCGGGCAGCCGGCACTACTCGGCGAGTACGGCTTCCAGCGCGGGCAGCGGACCGGTGGACTGGTGGCAGAGCCACGCCAGCTGCTCGATGACCTGCTCCGGGTCGTCGAACGGGTTCAGCGTGGCCACCTCGGCCGGGTCGAGCGCCGGAACCGGTACGTGGGAGATGAGCGGGTGCAGGGGACGCACGTCGGGCTCGTCCCGGCCGAACAGGTCCTCGTGCAGCTTCTCCCCGGGGCGCAGGCCGGTGTAGACGATCCGGGTGGGGCCGGGCGCCTGGGCGGCGAGCTGCCGGGCGAGGTCGTCGATGCGTACCGGTTGGCCCATGTCGAGGACCAGCGCTTCGCCGTCCCGGCCGATCGCCGCGGCCTGGAGGACGAGGTGCACCGCTTCCTGCACGGTCATCAGGTACCGGGTCACCTCGGGGTGGGTCACGGTGATCGGCAGCCCCGCGTCGATCTGGGCGCGGAAGGCGGTCACCACGGAGCCGCGGCTGCTCAGCACGTTGCCGAACCGGACGCTGAGGAACGTGCCGGCGTGGGCCTGCGCGGCATGGGCGGTCAGCCGCTCGGTGATCCGCTTCGAATACCCGAGCACGCTCACCGGGTCGGCGGCCTTGTCGGTGGAGATGTTGACGAACTTCGACACGTTCTCGCACGCGTTCAACACGGCCAGGGTGCCCCACACGTTGGTCTTGACGGCTTCGCCGGGGTGCCGTTGCAGGAGCGGAAGGTGCTTCAACGCGGCGGCGTGGAAGATGATGTCGGGCCGCCGCCGCTGGATGATGCGCCGGATGCCCTCGTGGTCGCGAAGGTCGGCGAGGATCAGCTGCGGATCGTCCAGCAGGGCCCGACCGGAGAGGGAGAGCTGCAGGCTGTGCAGGGCGGACTCGTCTCGGTCGAGCATCATCAGCTCACCCGGGTCGGCCCGCATGATCTGCCGGCACAGCTCCGAGCCGATCGAGCCCCCGGCCCCGGTCACCAGGATCCGCCGGCCGGTCAACCCGCTCTCGTTGGTCACCGGGTCGGTAACCACCTGTCGCCGGCCGAGGAGGTCGGCGATGTTGGGGCTGCGTACGTCGGTGACGGTGATCCGCTGATCCACCAGCTCGCGGACCGGCGGCAGCACCTTGAACTCGGCGCCGGCCGCCAGGGTCAGCGCCCGGATCTCGCGGATCAGCTCCGCGTCCGCGTTCGCCACCGAGAAGATCACCGTTCTGGCGCCCGTCCGCCGCACCGCGCCGGGGATCTCGTCGCGCCCGCCGAGCACCGGCACACCGTCGATGCGCAGGTGCCGCTTTCCCAGGTCGTCGTCGAGGAGTCCGACCGGCAGGTACCGGCCCCGCGGGTCGCTCAGCAACGCCCGGAGCAGCGACTGCCCGGCCGAGCCCAGCCCGAACAGCAGCACCGCGGTGGCGGACCGCGCATCGGGACGTAGTGCCCGGTCGGTCCGGCGGCGGTACGCCAGGCGGGTCAGCAGCATGCAGAGCAGCGCTATCGCGGCCCCGACCGGTGGTGAACTCGCCGGGACCGGCCGCTCCATGAGCGAGACGACCGCGATCAGCAGGACGACGCCGGTGCACGCGGCGGTCGCGGCCAGTGCGAGTGCCTCCTGCGCGCTGCCCAGCGGAGACCGGCCCCACCGTCGGCGCTGGATCCAGTAGACGGCGAGGTGCAGCACGCCGGCGGCCAGGCCGACATTGACCGCCCGGAGAAACTGACCGACCGTCAGATCGAACTCGTATCGGGACCATGCGGCCACGGTCAGACCGCCTACCCAGGCCAGGCAGTCGGCCGGGAAGAGGGCCGCCGACCGTGGGCGCGGGACCTTGCGAGCCGTTTCCGGCGCTCGTGGAGGTGCGGTGTCGATCAGCGCCATGGCTGCTCCCTCTGCGTCCTCGATGCTGAGTCATCACGGTCGTGGATAAAAGCGAGGAAAACTCTGGTTCCGCTGTGACGGACCGTAGCGTCGGGTCCGGGCGTTCTTGCCGGGAATGGGATGGTCAGCGGGTAAAGCCACCCCAAAGAGGGGGTATGGACGCCGTCACGCCTGCGATGCGGAGTCGAGGTGGCCGGCCGACCGCCCGGTCCCGAGGAACTCCGGGGCGGTGGCATGACCGTCGGCCGAGACGCCCTCGCGGCGGAGGACCCGGACCACCGTCTCCGCGAGAATCTGCAGGTCCAGCCGAAGGCACCGGGTGTCGACGTACCGGACGTCGTAGGCGAACTTCTCCTCCCAGCTCAGGCTGTTGCGGCCGCGTACCTGGGCGAGGCCGGTGACGCCCGGCCGCACCTCGTGGCGGCGTGCCTGCTCCGGGGTGTACCGGTCGAGGTAACGCACCAGCAGCGGTCGCGGCCCCACCAGGCTCATGTCGCCGCGCAGGACGTTCCAGAGCGTCGGCAACTCGTCCAGGCTGGTCGCCCGCAACCACCTGCCCAGGCCGGTCAGCCGATCGCCGTCGGTGACCCGGCCCGGCCCCATCGGCTTCATCGTCCGGAACTTTCGCAGTTCGAAGAGTTGGCCGTGCAGTCCGGGCCGCGTCTGCCGGAAGAGAACCGGCCGGCCCAGCCCCACCGCGACCACCAGGGCCACGGCGAGCAGCACCGGGGAGAGGACCACCAGGGCGACGCCCGCGACGAGGACGTCGAGGAGCCGCTTCGGCCGGTCGTACGGATGGCCTGGCATGGTCACGCCCTCTCCGCGCTCATCAGTGCCCCCATGAAGGCGAACGATCTACGCGAAGAAGACTTTAGTTATGAATCAGACAGGGTCTGCACGGGAACCGAAAGAATCGCGCATTCGGGGCGTACGCGGTCAGCCGTGACCGAGCGGCGCCAGCTGGTCGTCCACGGACACGGCACCAGAGGTTGCCGCAGCCGGGCACAACTCGCGCAGGACGGCAGCAACCTGCCGCATGTCCTCGCCACTCCACCGCACGTCGGTGTGCAGGTGCAGCATCCGGCGGGAGAAGTCGACCTGGTGCGGTGCCGCCTCCTGCGGGCGGAGATCCCACAGCACCGCCGGGTAGATGTTCCTGGCGACCAGCCCGTGGCGGACGGCCTCGCGTCGCTCCGGCGAGTCGAACTCCAGGACCACGCCGAACGCGCGGCGGTGCACCACCACGCCGGGAAGGGCCGACAACCCGGCGGCCAGTTCGGCGGCGTTCGCGATCCGGTGGCGCCGCAGCTCCTCGGCCGGAAGGATGCGCAGTGCTTCCCGGGAGTACTCCGAGATGCCGCTCACCGCGGTCGACCGCAACCCCGTGTCGCCGACGGCGTAGAGCGGCAGGTACTGCTCCTTCGCGACCGGTGCGCCCGCCAGGTAGGCCGCCTTCAGGCACATCGCACCGAGGATCCGGCTGACCGCGGCGAGGTGGGCCTCGGTCGGGGGTACGGGGTCGGGCAGCGGGTGCCCGTTGCCCGACCAGAGCATTCCCCCGTCGGGCAGCGGCAGGGTCTTGTGCAGCGACGCGAACACGTAGTCGGCCCGCGCCCGGTCGAGCCAGGGCGCGACCGGGTCGTGCGTCACGTCGACGATCAAGGTTGCCGGGGTCGACGGCAGCACGGGCGGCTCGCCGAAGTACGAGACGGTGATCACGGCGTCCCCGGGCCCGGCGTCCGGCCGGGCGTGCGGACCCGTCGGCCCGGTGTCGTACCGCCGCACGGGTGCCAGGTCGAGCAGACCGTCGACCACCGAGGGGCTGTAGTAGGCCGGGACGTGTACGGTCTCCCACCCGTGTTCCCGCCGGCCGAATTCGATCAGCGCCCGCAACGCCTGCCGACCGGACCCGAAGAGCCGGACGGGCTCCGGGAGGCGGACGCCGCCGGCACCGGTCGGCAGCATCAACGGAAACGCGGAACCGACCTCCCAGCGGTCCGCCCTGCTCATCCGGGTGCCCCGACCAGCTCCTGCCGGTACGCCGGAAAGAAGTCGGGGTCCGGTTCCCACCCCGGCAGCCGGCGGCGTCCCTGCACCCGGTGTGCGTCGACCAGCCGGTCGTACGTCGGTTCGTCGAAAACTCTCGTGCCGACCGAGTAGGGGAGCAGGCCGTGCGGGGCGAAGGCCCGCTTGTAGCGGAAGATGCCGTCGTCCGCCGCGTACCCGCCGCCGAGGACGAAGTGCCGCTTCCGGTGCTCCTGCCCCCACCGGATGACCTCGAACTTCAGCAGGTCGTTGGGGCGCAGGTCGAACGCGGACCGCTCGGTCCCGCCCAGATAGGAGTACAGCGTCCGGGCGGAGACGAGCACCAGTTCGGTGGAGACGACGCGCCCGTCGTGCACGGCGTGGAAGAAGGAGAAGTGTCCGGGTAGTTCGTCGAGGATGGTCCGGAAGAACTGTGGCGGGAAGTAGTAGCTCCTGCCGGCCTGGCGACGATCCATGGTGCCCTGGTAGATCCGCAGGAAGTCACCGAGGCGTGCGCCGGTCTCGTCGACCTCGATGGTGACGCCGAGCCGCCTGGCCTTGCTCACGTTCTTGCGAACCTTGTGGTCGAACTCGCGCCACATGTCCTCCGGTGAGGTGCGGAGATCACGCACCACGTTGACGAGCTTCGGCTCGGTCCGGCCGGGGTACGGCAGGCGGTCGTCCTCGAAGAGGCTGAGCCGGGTGAACTCGGAGACCACGTGCCGGGCCCGGCAGAAGTCGTCGAAGGCCGCCCAGAACTCCTTGGCCTCCGCCTCACCCACGCCGTTGTGGAAGGCTCCGCCGTAGCCGTACGGGGTGGTGATGTCGTGGATCGACCGCCCCGGGGCGACCAGGTGTGGCGCGGTGATCCGGCGCAGCACGAAGGGGTACAGGATGAACCCGGACGGTGTTTCGGCGTACGCCGCGAGCGGCTCGTCGTGCTCGCCGGCGAAGAGGCGCACGTACGCGGGGTGGGCGAACACTTCCCGGGCGGGCGATGCCCGGTGCACCGCCAGCCACCGGCTCACGTCCGCCGTCCGGCGGGCGTTCCAGATCTCCAACCTCATCGCACCGCCAGCTGCCCCGGTCATCGGCTCTTGAGGAACTGTTCGATGCCATCGAGGACGCGGGCGAGCTGGCTCTCGGTCATCGCGTAGCCGCTGGGCAGGGTGAGACCGTCCGTGAAGAGCCGCTCGGCGGCGCCGGTGAGCAGCGCACGTGCGCCGCCGAAGACCGGTTGGAGATGCATCGGCTTCCACACCGGTCGGGTTTCGATGTCCTGCGCGGCCAGGTGGGCGGCGAGGTCCGCGGCCCGCCACCCGGCGACCGCCGGATCGACGACGACGGTGGTGAGCCAGCAGTTGGCCTCCCAGTCCCCGTCGGCGAGCAGCCGCACACCGGGTACCGCGGCGAACAGCTTGGCGTACTGCTCCCGCAGCCATCGGCGCCGCGCCACGATGTCGTCCAGGCGGTGCAGCTGGGCCCGCCCGAGTGCCGCGAGCACGTTGCTCAGTCGGTAGTTGTAGCCCACCTCGACGTGTTCGTAGTGCGGAACCGGCTGACGGGCCTGGGTGGACAGGTGCCGGCAGCGGGCGATCAGGTCGGCGTCGTCGGAGAGCAGCATCCCACCCCCCGACGTCGTGATGATCTTGTTGCCGTTGAACGACAGCACCCCGGCCCGCCCGAACGATCCGGCCGCTCTGCCGTGGTGGGTGGCGCCGAGCGCCTCGGCGGCGTCCTCCACCACCGGTACCTCGGCGTCCGCGCAGATCGGCAGGATCCGGCTGTAGTCGGCGCAGGTACCGAACATGTCCACCGGCAGCACGGCCGCGACCCGGCGGCCGAGGGTCCGCAGCTCGCGGAGCAGTTCGTGCAGGAGGTCCGGGTCGACGTTGCCGGTGGCGGGATCGCAGTCGACGAAGACCGGTTCCGCGCCGGTGTAGACGGCGGCGTTGGCCGTCGCCACGAACGTCAGGGTGGGCACCACGACGACGTCCCCGGGACCGGCGCCGACGGCGAGCAGCGCCAGGTGCAGGCCCGCGGTGCCGGAGGCGAGGGCCACCGCGTGCCCACAGCCGACCCGCTCGGCCACCTCCCGTTCGAACGCTTCGAGATGCGGACCGGCGGGCGCCACCCATCCGGACCGCAGCGCGTCCAGGACGTACGACTCCTCGAGCGGTCCGACGTCCGGGGGCGACAGCAGCACGCGCGGGGTCATGAGGCGCGCGACCCGGGGTGCGGGACCACTGGTCGAACGGGCAACCGTGCAGGGAAAGCCATCGACCGCCTCCGGCTCGTCGGGCGGCCCGGTCATCCGATCCGGCCGCTGGACTGGTCTCAACCGGCTAACGAGAGACCCCCGGGCCGGTGGTGATTTCGTACCCGTTCGGGGGATTCGCCAGCATGATGCTGCGGGCCGGTGGGAAGCGGTGGTGCGGCCACCGGAGACGAGAACCGGCGGACGGGTGCGACCTGCCGCTTTTTCCGAATTAGGCCGGTTCAGCGAGCTTTGCTCGCCTAGGTTCTTGGTCATGGAGCACGACGGCCGTAGGACGGCGGAGGAGACGACGGTCGAGCTGGGGTTCGCGAGCGCCGAGGACCCGGCGCGACACCGGCGGTGGAGCCGGCGACGGCTCGGGCGGCCGGGCGGCCGCCGGGCTCGCACGACCGCGCTCGTCGTCCTCCTCGCCCTGCTCGCGCTCCTCGGCGGAGCGGGCGCCGGTGGCTGGCTCTACGTCAGGTCGCTGGACAAACAGGTCCAGAAGATCGACGCCTTCCATGGCGTGCCGGAAACGCGCCGACCCGCACGGGTCGCCGACGGCGCGCTCAACTTCCTCGTGGTCGGTAAGGACAAGGCGGACCCGGAAAGCACCGCGTCGCGTACCGACACGATCATGCTGGTCCACGTGCCGAGCAGCCGTGACCGGGCGCAGGTCATCTCGATCCCGCGGGACACCTGGACCACCATCCCGGACTCGAGTGAGGGCGACGGGCAGCCGACCGAGGCCAAGATCAATGCCGCGTACGCCTGGGGTGGCACCCCGTTGCTGGTCCGCACGATCGAGGACTTCACGGGAGTGCGCCTGGACCACGTGGTCGTGATCGACTTCGCCGGCTTCGGGAAGATCATCGACGCGCTCGGCGGGGTGGATGTCACCCTCGACAAGACCTTCACCTCGAAGATGCAGCCCGGCCGCGTCTACCAGCCCGGCACCCATCGACTGGACGGCATCGCCGCCCTGGAGTACGCCCGGGCGCGCAAGCAGTTCGCCGACGGTGACTTCAGTCGGATGCGCCACCAGCAGGACATCGTCGCGGCCGTCCTGCGGGAAGCCGGTAGTAAGGACATCCTGGCCGACCCTGGTCGGCTCGACAACTTCCTCAGGGCCACCACCGGAGCGGTGCAGGTCGACCGGGAGCTGTCCGTCTTCGACACGGTCTGGGCGCTCCGCCAGATCCAGGCGGATGACGTCACGATGCTCACCAGCCCGTCCAGGGGCACGGGAATGGTGGGTGACCAGAGTGTCGTCTTTCCCGACGAGGACGCCGCCGCGAGTCTGTATGAGGCGGTGAAGAACGACACCGTCGACAGCTGGGTGGCCGAGCATCCGAACTGAGGACCGCCGCGGGCCCGACAGGGCTCACCGGGGTGGCGGCAACTCGCGCCGGTTGAGCTGCTCGCGCAGCTCGTCCGGCAGCAGCTCGCGGAGCTGGTCGGGCAGCAGCGGCAGGTCGAGCAGGCTCAGCTTGAGCTGGTTGCGCTCCTGGTAGCGGCGGGGGTCGAGGCGTACCACCAGCCCGGCGTCCCGGCGGTAGCGGATGTGCACGGCCCCCTCGGTCGCCGCGTCCCGGATGATCACCCCGTCCATCTCCACGGCGACCGCCGCCGAGCCGGGCCGCAGCTCCAGGTGGACGGCCTCCTCGGGGGAGAGGACCAGGGCGCGGGAGATGCCGGCCATCGGCGCGGACGGCGTCACCAGCACCCCGTCGGCGGCCGGGGAGATCAGCGGACCGCCGGCCGCGTAGCTGTACGCCGTCGAGCCCGTCGGCGTGCTCACCACGAGCGCGTCGCAGCGGTAGTAGCCGTACCGCTGCCCGTCCACGCCGAGGGTGGCGGTGACGAACCCGGAGCCGGGCTGGCGGACCAGGGCGACGTCGTTGAAGGCCACCACGTCGTCCCCGCACACGTCGCAGACCAGGCAGGCGTGCCTCTCGACGGTGAAGTCGCGCGAGGCGAGCCGGTCCAGCGCCGTCGACAGTTCCGGCGGTTCGACCTCGACCAGGAAGCCGAGCCGGCCCAGGTGCACGCCGAGCACCGGCTTCGGGTCCCGCACGGCCGCGCGTAGCGCGCCCAGCATGGTGCCGTCACCGCCGATGCTGATCAGGGCGTCCGCGCGGGCGGCCAGCTCGGCGGCGGGGACCGGCTCGACCGTGTGCGGCACTCGGTGCCGGTCCTCGGCACGGACCAGCAGCGTCTTGCGGTGGCGTGCCGCCCACCGCTCGATGATGCCGACCACCTCGGAGACGTCCCGGGTGGGGTGCAGCACCAGCCCCAGCCGATACCCCATAGGGACAGCTCATCACAATGTGGCCGGGTGGGCGGGCGGACCGGGGAGGCCGCCCGTCGGGGTGGAGAAGCACCTTTTTGCATCCGTTCGTCTTGCTGCCGCTCCCACCGGCCTGCTAGCTTGCCCCGCGTATCGGGACCGGCGTCGGGCCCGGGCCACCCCCGTCGACCGAGGAGATCATGTGAAACCCCCCGCCGGGGGCGCACCATCGCGCCTGTACGTCATCGACGGACTGCGGCTGGTCGCCGCCCTCCTCGTCGTGGGCTTCCACTTCACCGTCTTCGGCAAGCCCTGGGAATATGAGGGACTGCCGGCGCTCGGCACGTACACCCAGTTCGGCTGGCTCGGTGTGTATCTCTTCTTCCTGATCAGCGGCTTCGTGATCTGCATGAGCGCCGAGGGGCGCGGGCTGGCCCAGTTCGCGGCCGCCCGGATCACCCGGCTCTACCCGGCGTACTGGTTCGCGGTGCTGGCGACCAGCGCGGTGGTCACCCTGTGGCCGGTGGTCGGCAAGCCCCTGTCGCCGGGCGACGTGCTGACCAACCTCACGATGTTCCCCGACCTGCTGAAGGTGGACCAGGTCGACCCGGTCTACTGGACCCTTGCCCACGAGCTCCGCTTCTACCTGCTGTTCGGTCTGTTCGTGCTGGTCCGGGGGTACACCCCGCGCCGGGTGCTGCTGTTCGCCGCCGGCTGGCTGATCGCCAGCCTCTTCGCGTACAAGTCGATCCCGGCGCTCACCAACCTGCTCATCCCGCGCAGCTCGGCCCTGTTCGTCGCGGGCATGGCGCTGTTCCTGATCTACCGGCACGGCTCGAACATCTACCTGTGGGGCCTGGTGGGGGCCTCCTGGCTCGTCTCGCTGGAGATGATCGGCAGCCTGGAGCCGCACCCACCGGCCCGGCCGGTGCTCTCGCCGACCGAGGTCGCCATGGTCGAGGCGGCTCTGGTCACGGCCTTCTTCCTGATCCTCGCCGCGGTGGCCACCCACCGCCTCGCGCTCGGCTGGCGGTGGCTGACCACCGCCGGAGCGTTGACCTACCCGCTCTACCTGCTGCACGAGTACATCGGCTGGGTGATGATCCACCACCTGCACCAGGTGCTCCCGGAGTGGGTGACCCTGCTCGTCGTGGTGGTGTTCTTCCTGGTCGTCTCGTGGCTCGTGCACCGGTTCGTCGAGAAGCCCGTCTCGAACTGGCTGCGCCGCCGGTTCGCGGACGCCCGGGCCTCCTCGTTCCTGAGCCAGCCGCCGGCCGGGCGACGTCCCGCGACGCCGGCGCCGGCCACCCCCGCCCTGGTGCCCGCACAGGGCGTCGCCCTGACCCCGCTGCCCACCGGCCCGACCCGGTTCCTGGCCGGGTCCAGCGCCGGCTCCGCCGACTGACCGACCACGTCACCGCAGGGGCCCCGGACCGCGTCCGGGGCCCCTGCCGTATCCGGCGTTGGTGATTGGTGGTCGCTCGGGTCCCGGGCCGCCGGAGCGGGCCGCCGCGGAGCTGCTGACACCTGCCGCGGCGAGTAGAGTGCACCGGCCGACGGCAGGAACGCCGCCCGACCACAGGAGCCGCTGTGCTGCACTTGAGGATCATCGCGCCGACCGACCGGTCGACGGCGGTGGCGGATCTGCTCGCCGATGACCCGGGTGTGGCACATCTGGCGGTCCTGCCCGGCGCCGCGCGTCAGCCGGTCGGTGACCTGATCCTCTGCGACGTCGTCCGGGAGAGCGCCGACCGGGTGCTGCACCAACTGCAGGAGCTGGGTGTCGAGGCGCGCGGTGCGATCTCCGCCGACGACGTCGAACTGACCCTCTCCGCCGCGGCCAGGAAGGCGGCCCGCGACGCGCCGGGGCACGGCGAGGACGCGGTGGTGTGGGACGAGATCGCGGCGAAGACCGGCGAGCAGACCGTCCTGACCGGCACCTTCCTCGTGCTGATCATGGTGGCCACCATGATCGCCGGCATCGGCGTCCTGCTCGACCAGCCGATCCTCATCGTCGGCGCGATGGTGGTCGGCCCGGAGTTCGGCCCGCTCGCCGCGCTCTGCGTCGCCCTGCTCCGCCGGCAGCCGAACATCATCGCCCGCTCGGTGCAGGCCCTGGTGGTGGGCTTCCTGGCCGCCATGCTGGTCACCGTGCTGAGCACCTGGGCGCTCACCGCCGCCGGCCTGGTCGACCGGGGGATGCTGCTGGCCGACCGACCGCTGACCGACTTCATCTGGCGGCCCGACGCGCTCTCCTGGGTGGTCGGCCTGCTCGCCGGCGTCGCCGGCATGCTGTCGCTCACCTCGAAGAAGTCCGGCTCGCTGGTCGGTGTGCTGATCTCGGTCACCACCGTGCCGGCCGCCGCCAACGTGGCCGTCGCCGCCGCGTACGGGGTGTGGCACGAGGCCGGGGGATCGGCGCTGCAACTGGTGATCAACCTGTGTGCCATCGTGCTGGCCGGGCTGCTCACCCTGTTCACCCAGCAGCTCTGGTGGTGGCACGTCCGGCGCCAAAGTAACCGGGACGGGGTGGCCTGGCGCTGAGCGGCCTCAGCGCCAGTCGTCGCCGGCGTCGAGCCGGCGGGTGAGCAGGGTGCGCAGCGGCATCGACTCGCCGTCGCGCCCGCCCCGACCCACCACCAGCGGCGCGGGAGACGGCTGCGGGTCGGCGCCGAGGAGCCGGGCGCGCAGGCTGGCCGGGACGGTCAGCAGGTGGAACCGGCCGTCGGTGTCGACCGCCCGGGTCCGGGCCCGGTCGACGTAC
>NZ_QGGF01000417.1 GCF_003857015.1 Micromonospora globispora
GCCCAGAGCGTGGCGCCGAGCGCCGCGCAGGCCAGGAACCTCCGGTACGGCATCCGCAGTCCGCCCGCGGCCAGCGGCAGCAGCGCGTTGAGCACCGGCAGGAACGGCGCGACCAGCACCATCCGGCCGCCGCCGCGGCGCAGGATCACCTCGGCCGCCGCCCAGCGGGACTCGCCGATCCAGCCGCCCAACCGGCCGCGGCGCAGCCGCTCCCCCCAGCGCCGTCCGGCCAGGAAGCTGAGTGACCAGCCGGCGAGGCAGCCGGCCACCACCGCCGCCACGGTCGCCAGACCGGTCGCCAGACCGGTCGCCGGCCGACCCACGCCCACCGCGGCGAGGACCGCGGCGTCGCCGGGCACCAGCACCCCGACCAGCGGTACGGCGTCGGCGAGCATCACCACGCCGAGCAGTCCCATCAGGAGGGTGGTGGGCAGCTCGCCGACCTGGGCCAGCAGATCCGTCATGCCCGTACGCTATGGGGCGGCGCCGTGCGGCACATCGGGCGCGATCCCCCACCGGCCCCTGATCCGGACTCGGGGTCACCCCCGAGTCCGGCGGCCCGTCACCAGGGCCGCAGCACCTGTACCCGGCGCACGGGTGAGTCGACGGCGGGTTCGGTGGTGGGGACCGGATAGTCGGCCACCAGCTCCAGCCGGCCCGCTGGGAGATGTCCGCGGTCCGGGTCGCCGACCAGCACCTGCGCGCCGCCGGCGGCGGCCCGGCGCAGGAACGGCAGTACCCGCTCGGCCAGTGCGGCGTCGTAGAGCACGTCTCCGGCGACCAGCAGGTCGACGCCCACCTCGGAGTCGAGCAGGTCCTCGCCGCTGACCGCCACGGCGACCCGGTTGGCCCGGGCGTTGACCGTGACGGCGGCGATCGCGTACGGGTCGATGTCGTTGGCGACCACCCGCTCGGCTCCGGCGAGCGCGGCGGCGATCGCCACCAGCCCGGACCCGGCGGCCAGGTCGAGCACCCGGCGGCCGGCGGCCAGCTCGGGGTGGTCGAGCAGGTACCGGGCCACGGCCTGCCCGCCGGCCCAGACCGAGGCCCAGTACGGGGGCGGTAGTGCCCGCCCGGCCGCCGCCTCCATCCGGGCCCACCAGACGATGGCGTCCTCGGCGAGGTGCAGCCGCACCTCCGGCACGAACGGCGTCTCCATCAGCCGCAGCCGGTCCAGACCGGTACCGGACGCGGCGATTTCCCGCTCCAGTTCGGCCAGTGCCGTGGGACCTCTCATCCGGGCAAGCATGCCCCGCGCCGGCCCTGATCGGGCGGCTTTTCCCGGTTGCGCGCAGATTCGCCGGACCGCCCCGGCGCTTCCGCCAGCGGATCGCCCTCGGAACGGTTACTGTCGGGAAAGTACAGGGCGATCATCGGCCGCGACGCCGATGCTCACCCGCTTTGAACAGGGAGAGATGCATGGCAACCGGCACGGTCAAGTGGTTCAACTCGGAAAAGGGCTTCGGCTTCATCGAGCAGGACGGCGGAGGTCCGGACGTGTTCGTCCACTACTCGGCCATCCAAGCCGGCGGGTACCGGGAGCTGAACGAGGGTCAGAAGGTCGAGTTCGACGTGACCCAGGGTCAGAAGGGTCCGCAGGCGGACAACGTCCGCCCGATGTAGTTCCGTGCCGGTGGCGGCGGTCGCTTCCCGACCGCCGCCGCAGCGCATGTCAGTCCGGTCGCGCCGGCAGGTCACGCCGCCGCCGTAGCGGCCCGGTCAGCATGATCAGCGGGGTCAGCGCGAGCCAGCCGGTCATCACCCAGATCGCCCGCCCCGGCCCGTACGCGGCGCCCAGCGCCCCGGCCAGCACCGCGGCCAGCGGGATCGTTCCGTAGTTGAGCAGCTGCATGCTGACCGTCACCCGCCCGAGCAGGGCGTGCGGGGTGTAGGTCTGCCGGAAGCTGCCCTTGACGACGTTCCCCACGGCGACCGCCAGGCTCACCACCACGCCACCGAGGATCAGCCAGAGCGCCGCGGCGCCCGGACCGGCGAGCGGGATGAGCAGCGCGGGCGGCCCGGCGCCCAGGGCGGCCAGCAGCATGGCCCGGGCGGTCCCGACCCGGCGGGCGAGGGTGGTGGCGATCGTCGCGCCGACGATCCCGCCGAGGCTGGCCAGGCCGATGAGCAGGCCGACCAGGCCGGGCGGCAGCCCCGCCGTACGGACCAGGAAGACCACCAGGACGGCCTGGTAGCCGACCAGCCCGATGTTGCTGGCGGCGCCGTAGACCGCCATCACCCGCAGGTACGGGTCCCCGGCGACGAAGCGGATCCCGGCCGCCACCTCCCGGCGCAGCGAGGACGGACCGTCGGGGCGACGGGGCCGCCGCTCGACCGTCCGGATCCGCCACAGGCAGGCCGCGGAGACGAGGAAGCTCACCGCGTCGAGCAGCAGCGCGGTGAGCGCGCCGGCGAGCTGGGCGACGAGGCCGGCCAGCCCGGGGCAGACGACGTAGCTCGCGGTCTGCGTGGCCTGCAGCTTGGCGTTGCCCTCGGGCACCTCCTCGGGCCCCAGCAGGGTGGGCAGGTAGACCTGGTCGGCGGTCTCGAAGAAGACCCGGGCCAGGCCAGAGCCCAGCGCCACGGCCAGCAGTTGACCGATGGTGAGCAGCCCGAGGAGGGCGGCCGCCGGGACGCTGAGGAACAGCACCGCCGACACCAGGTCGCAGAGGATCATCACCGGCCGACGCCGCAGCCGGTCGACCCACGCGCCTGCCGGCAGGCCGACGAGCAGCCAGGGCAGCCACGCCGCGGCGGTGAGGACCGCGACCTGGAAGGTGGTGGCGTCCAGCACGGCCACCGCCACCAGGGGCAGCGCCACGGTGGTCACGTTGCTGCCGATGCTGCTGACCGTCTGCCCGGTCCAGAGCAGCCGGAAGTCGCGGTGCCGGAACAGCCCGCCGCGCCGCCGGATCGCCGGGTCGGATTCCCGGGTACGGGGGGCGGAGCCGGCCGTCGCCGTGCTCACGGCCGGGCCGGGATGCCGTACGCGAACAGGAAGACCGGTTCCCGCTGCCGCCCGTCGTCGGGCACCTCACGGTCGCCCCAGCGGGCGAACAGCTCGATCACCTCCCGGCCCAGCTCGGCCAGCTCGTCGGGGGTCAGGTGCAGCCAGCGGTCGGTGGAGAAGGGGCCGTCGCCCCAGGCGGCCCGGGTGTCGTCCGGGGCGGCGTGCCAGGCGCGGGCCAGCGCGACGTGCCGGTCCAGGTTGAGTGAGGTGGCCGCGTCGGCGACCGCGCGGGCGGCGGGGTCGGCGTCGAAGTCGGCGGTGGACCAGCGCACGCCGCGGTGCTCCAGCCGCCACCAGCGTTCCCGGCGGTCGCGGGCGAGTTCGGGCGCCTCGGCGACGAGGTCGGCGGCCGCGAGGACCTTGAGGTGGTGGCTGATGTTCGCCGGCGCCTGGTCGGTGCGCTGCGCAAGCAGGCCGACGGTGGCCGGACCGTGCACCTTGAGCACGTCCATCAGGCGACGGCGCAGCGGGTGGGAGAGCGCGGCGAGGACGCGGGAGTCGGTGACCTGGCGGACGTCCGGATTCGACATGCCCACAGTCTGACTTCCGCAAGAGCAGTTGCGCAATAGTCATTGCTGAATTGGCATCGCCTTTGGGACGCGGTTGACGGCCGGTCAGTCGAGTCGGGAATCGCCCACGGGAAGTGGGGTGGCCCCGGCGAGGGGCAGGACGATCGCCGACGGATGCGCGGGATCGTGCAGGATCGCCCGCCGGCCGGCACGGAGGGTGACCGCGGTGCCGAGTGGCTCGCCGGTGCCCGGGTTGCGCGCGTACCGAGGGTGGGCCCCGCCGGAGACCTGGACGCGCAGCCGGTGCCCCGGGGCGAATCGGTGCGCGGTCGGCCAGAGGGTGACCGGTATCCGCACCACGCCAAGCCCGAGGCGGTGGCCGGCGCGGAGACCCTCGCGCGGGCCTTCCCCGCCGGGGCGACCCAGCCCGTCGCCGTCCTCACCAACCCCTCGGCGGCCCCGGCCGTCACCGCGGCCGCCGGCAGCGTTCCCG
>NZ_QGGF01000004.1 GCF_003857015.1 Micromonospora globispora
CGACGCCGGTCACGACGACGACCCCCGGAGCACCTGGGGTGCCACCGGGGGTCATGTCGTGCGCCTTGCCGCCACCGACGAGCCGGTGGCCGGGGCGAACGGCCGGGCCCACGGGCCCGAGCCGGTCACCGCCGACGAGCCGGACCGGGCCGCGACGGACCAGCCGGCGGACGAGCCGACCGCTGCGCCGCCCGGGCCGGCGGTGCCGGACCGGCGGGACCACTGGGACCGCAAGGTCGCCAAGGGGCTGGCCTTCCTGCGCCGGCGGCTCTCCGGCGACTACGAGGTGGACGAGTTCGGCTTCGACCCCGACCTCACCGACGCCGTCTTCCACCCGCTGGTCCGGCTGCTCTACCGGGACTGGTTCCGCACCGAGGTCAGCGGCCTGGAGAACGTGCCGGCCGACGGACCGGGCCTGGTGGTGGGCAACCACTCCGGCACGGTGGCGCTGGACGCGCTGATCCTCTCCGCCGCGCTGCACGACCAGCACCCCGCGCACCGCTACCTGCGGCTGCTCGGCGCGGACCTGGTCTTCCGGATGCCGGTGGTCTCCGAGCTCGCCCGCAAGACCGGCGGTACGGTCGCCTGCAACCCGGACGCGGAACGACTGCTCGGTAACGGCGAACTGGTCGGCGTCTTCCCGGAGGGCTTCAAGGGCGTCGGGAAGCTCTACTCCGACCGGTACAAGCTGCAGCGCTTCGGTCGGGGTGGCTTCGTCTCGGCGGCGCTGCGTACCGGCACCCCGATCGTGCCGGTGGCGATCGTCGGCGGCGAGGAGATCTACCCCATGCTCGCCGACATCAAGCCGCTCGCCCGGCTGCTCAAGCTGCCGTACTTCCCGGTCACGCCGACCTTCCCGTGGCTCGGGCCGCTGGGGGTGGTGCCGCTGCCGAGCAAGTGGCTGATCGAGTTCTGCCCGCCGATCCCGACCGCGCACCTGACCGACTCGGCGGACGATCCGCTGGTCGTGTTCAACCTGGCCGACCAGGTGCGGGAAACCATCCAGCAGACCCTGCACAAGTTGCTCGAACGACGTCCCGACCCGTTCGGCCCCTGACGCGCGCTCTCCGGTCAGTTGGCGCGGCGGCGGCGCTGGAGGGCGAGGCCGGCGGAGACCGCCCCGGCGACCAGCCCGGCCGCGGCGGTCGACGGTACGGCGATCTTGACCGCCCGGCGGCCGGTACGGAAGTCGCGCACCTCCCACCCGCGCTCGCGGGCCTGCCGGAGCAGCGTGCCGTCCGGGTTGATCGCCACCGGGTGCCCCACCGCGGAAAGCATCGGCAGGTCGTTGGCGGAGTCGCTGTAGGCGGCGCAGCGGCTCAGGTCCAGCCCTTCGACCTCGGCGAGCTGGGTCACCGCCTCGGCCTTGGCCGGGCCGTGCATCAGGTCACCGACCAGCCGGCCGGTGTACGCCCCGTCGACCACCTCGGCGACCGTGCCGATCGCGCCGGTCAAGCCGAGCCGGGCGGCGATCACCCGGCCGATCTCCACCGGGGCGGCGCTGACCAGCCAGACCCGCTGGCCCGTGTCGAGATGGCGCTGCGCCAGCTTGCGGGTGCCGGCCCAGATCCGCGGGGCCATCAGCTCGTCGAAGATCTCCTCGGCGAGGCGCTCCACGTCGTCCACCCGCCAGCCCTCGATGAAGGCGAGCGCCGCCTCCTTGGCCTGGGACATGTCGCCGGCGTGCTCGGTGGCGAGCAGCCGGAACTTCGCCTGCTGCCAGGCGAACCGGGCCAGGTCACCGGTGGTGAAGTACTTCCGGGCGGCCAGCCCGCGGGCGAACCAGTAGATCGAGGCGCCCTGCATCATCGTGTTGTCCACGTCGAAGAAGGCGGCGGCGGTCGGGTCGGGCGTGGGGGTGGCCGGGGGTGCCTGCGGGGTCTCCGACCAACCGGCGGTGTGACCGTGGACGTCGGTGCTGACCGTCAGTTTCCGGGTGCGGGCCACGCGACCTCCCTCCACTCGACGACCGCGACGCGATCTCCCCGCTGAGCGTATCCGGAGGCCGGTGAAGCCCGGTCATCCGTGCGGGGAACTGTGGTGTGGACGGCTCTTGCGCCGCGATGAGCGGTCGGCGGGTGGGGTCAGCGGTCGGCCGGGCAGGTGCCCGGGGTCGGGCCGAGGGCGTCGCTGGCGACCGGCGCGGGCAGCTGGCAGGCGATCGCCGCGCGGAGCGCGTCGGAGCGCTTCCGGACGGCGTCCAGCAGGGCGAGCGACCGGCGGGTCCGGTCCCGCTCGACGTGGTCCGCCCGGTCCAGCAGCCCGCTGACCGCCTGCCGCTGGCCGGTGAGGAAGGTGTTCACCGCGTCCAGGCCGGCCGGGTCGGAGCGCTGCACCGCGACCGTGGTCAGCAGGCGTACGCCCTGGCGGGTGTCGGCGTCCATGTCGTCGAGGACCGCGCTGAACCCGATCCGGTCGTGGTGCACCGTGGCGGCCTCGTCGAGGCGGGTCCGGGCGAAGTCGAGGAAGAGCTGCCCGCGGCTGATGTCCGAGCCGGTCAGGGCGAGCTGGGCCCGCTCGGTCGAGCGCTTCATGCCGTAGAGCGCGTCGCCGGGGACCGCGTTCTCGCTGGCGGCGGAGATGCCGGAGAGGGCGACCGCGCCGGCGGCGACGCCGACCAGGATCGCGCCCCGCGCGCGGGCCCGCCGGGCGGTGACGGCCGGCAGGAGCGAGCCACGGGTGCGGGTGGCCGACCCGGCGGTCTCCTTCTTCGCCGCGGTGGGCGTGCCGACGCCCTCCCGTTCGGCGGTGGCGACCAGCATCGCCCGCAGTCCGGTGCGGAACTCGGCGTCGGCCGTGACGGTGGGCCGGTCGGCGGTGAGCCGCCGGCCGATCGCGACGAGCGTGGCGAGTTCGTCGTCGGACTGGGACCGGCCGTGGTGCCGCCGCCCGCCGTTGGCCTCGTCGAGAAGCTGCGCGAAGCGCTCGGCGCGCCGACGGGAGAAGAGGTCACTGTCCACCGCAGGCACCTCCTCTCGCTGGTCACGGCCGGTAGGCCGCTGTCCTCACCGGCGACCGGTGGCAGCGTGACGCCCGGCCGGGCTGCCGACCGTGCTCGCCGGACCGCCGGTGGCCGGAGAACGCCCCGGAACAACCACTGGTCGCACCCGGTGAAACGGTCCGCGGCGGGTCACGGTTACGGGGCCGGCGGGGCCGAAATCACGAAGAGTGATCGTCGTCACGGTGCCGCCGCACGGCCGATGCCCGCCCCCGAATGGCGGGGCGGGCGTACCGGCGGGGGGGCGGTCAGGGCTGGAAACCGTCGGGCAGCAGCCGGGCCAGCGCCCGGACCGCCCGGTACTGCAGCGCCTTGATGGCACCCTCGTTCTTGCCCATCGCGCGGGCCGTCTCGGCCACCGAGAAGCCCTGCAGGAAGCGGAGCACGATGCACTCCTGCTGCTCCGGGTTGAGCTGCTTGACGGCGCTGAGCAGGGCGACGTTGGTGATGTGCTCGACCACCGCCGCTTCGGGACTGCCCTCCGGCCCGCGGTCCTCCCGGTCGGCGTCGAGCACGTCGCCGGTGGTGACCTCGAGGCGGTAGCGGCCGGACTTGAAGTGGTCGGCGACCAGGTTGCGGGCGATGGTGACCAGCCAGGCCCCCAGGTCCCGCCCCTGCCAGGTGAAGCTGCCGATCCGCTTGAGCGCGCGGAGGAAGGTGTCGGAGGTCAGGTCTTCCGCCAGCTGCCGGTTGCCCACCCGGAAGTAGACGAACCGGAAGACGGTGTCGACGTACCGGTCGTAGATCAGGCCGAAGGCCTCGGCCTCACCGGCCTGGGCGCGTTCCACCAGGGCCCAGACCTCGATGGCCGGGTCGGACGGGTCCGGCCGGCTCGGGTAGCCGGTGGCGGGTGCGGCGGGCACCGCGGGCAGCACCGCCGTGTCGGCGGCAGAGACGACCGGCAGGATGGCCGTCTCGGTGTTCGACGGGTCGGTCGTCGCCGGCGTCTCCGCGGACCGGCGGGCCTGGGCCGGCATGGTCGGGCGGGACGGCGCGCCCACCCGGCCGCCC
>NZ_QGGF01000216.1 GCF_003857015.1 Micromonospora globispora
GCCGGTGCTCCGCCGCGGGCGCGTTGAGCAGCACGGCGGGCGGCTCGGGCAGCCGGTGCCCGCGGCGCAGCAGGTCGGCCAGCTCTGGCGAGACGGTGAGCACCGCGTCGGCGAACGGCGCGTACTCCCGCTCGTGGGCGCGGTGCGCGGGCAGCCAGCGGGCGTGGTCGCGCCACGGCCTGATGCCGGGCAGGAACTCGTGCGCGTCCCAGACCAGGGCGATCCGCCGCCCCTGAGCGGCGGCACGGATCTTGGCGCGGGCGCCGACGCCGAGCATCCGGAAGTCGTGCGCGTGGACGAGGTCGGGGCGCAGCCGGTCGATCTCCGGCCCGTAGGCCAGCTCGTAGTCCCAGAGCCCCGGCTCCAGCCGCCGCCAGGCGCGGTCACCGCGCAGGGCCTGCCAGAAGAGCGTGTACGCCCGGTCCCACGGGTTGCGGAACTTCCGGCCGCTGCGGACCCGGTGCATCATCTTCGTCCGCAGCCACACCCAGCGGCCGAGTAGCCCGGCCGCGGTCTCCCGTCGTCGCAGGGCGCGGCGGGCCCGGCGGAGCCGGGCGGGGGAGAGCTTCCCGGCCCGCTGCTCCAGCAGCGCGACGCGTACGGCCAGGTCGGCCTGCCAGGCCCGGACCCACTGCGCCCGGTGCTCGGCGATGCCACCCGGCCGGTACGCCAGCGGCCAGCGCAGCCAGGAGCGGCGGAACTCGTGCCGGCGGCGGTCCAGCGGGTCGGGCATCGGCAGCAGCCGGACCTCGGCGTCGCCGAGCTGCCAGCGGCGTTCCAGGTCGTCCGGCGACCGCCCGAGCAGCGTCACGTCCCACCCGGCCTCGGCGGCGGAGCGGGCGATCTTCTGCACCCGCGAGTCGCCCTCGACCCGGTTGTCGACGAGCATGACGACCCGGCCGCGGCGCGGCACGGGCGTCCCGTCGTCGTATCCCACTGCTGGTCCTCCGCTGGTCGGCCGGCCTCTCCGGCGCTGACCTCACGCTGGTGGAGGCGGTCGTCGGGCCGGCGACGCCGACATGACGGCCAGTCGACCGGTAGGCGGCGGTTCAGTGGTGCCGGGGACACCGGCGGGCCGCCGGTGGGGGGTCGGGTCGCCTCCCCACCGGCGGTGGCGCTCAACCCGCGGTGGCGCTCATCCGTCGCCAGACCAGTGCCGCGAGCAGCGCCAACGCGGCGCCGGCCAGCCAGAACGGCGCGATGATGCTTCCCGTCGCCTCGGCGATCAGCCCCCCGACCGCCGTGCCGACGGCCGCGCCGCCGAGATCGGCCAGGGCGTAGACGCTGTTCACCCGGCCGCGCAGCCGGTCCGGCACGAGCCGTTGTCGCAGCGACACCACCAGGACACCCCAGACCATGGTGTGCACGCCCCAGACGGCGAGCGCCGCGCCGGCCACCCAGGGCTGCCGGGTGGTGGCGAGGACGACCTGCAACCCGACCTCGATGAGCAGCCCGGCCCGGAGCAGTGCCGGGGTGCCGAACCTCGTACGCAGCCGGGGCGCCAGCGCGGTGCCGGCCAGCCCGCCGACCGCCGAGGCGGTGAGCAGCAGGCCGTAGCCGACCTCGGCGAGGCCGAGGCGCTGCCGGGCGTAGAGCACGAACGCCGCGAACGCGGCGCAGAACGCCACGTTCATCACCGCGATGCAGACGGCGAGGGTGCGCAGCACCGGGATGCCCCAGAGGGCGCGTACCCCGGCGGCCATGTCGGCCCGCAGCGAACGCGGCGGTTCGGCGGCGGCCGGTTCCGGCATCGCCGGTGGGACCGGACGCCATCGCAGCAGGGCCAGCAGCAGCGCGGCCAGCCCGAAGGTGGCCGCGTCGACCGCGAACGGCACCGCCGCGGCGAGGACGAAGAGGTACGCCCCCAGCGGCTTCGCCGCGAACTGGTTACCGACGACGAAGGTGGCGAAGAGCCGGCCGTTGGCCTGCTCCAGCCGGTCCGGCGGCACCAGCGAGGGCAGCAGCGCCCCGGAGGCGGGGTCCGCGAGGGTCTCGCCGACCCCGGTGAGGAAGAACGCCAGGCAGATCAGCGGCACGGTGACCACTCCGGTGACCACCGTGGCGGCGAGCGCGGCGAGCACCAGCCCCCGGCCCAGGTTCACGCCGATGATCAGGCGGCGTCGGTCGAGCCGGTCCACCAGCGCGCCGCTGACCAGGGCGAAGAGCAGCCAGGGCAGCTGTTGGGCGAGCACCGCCGCGGCGAGCGCGGCCGGGTCCTGGGTGAGCGAGGCGACCAGCAGCGGCCCGGCGACCATGGTCACGCCGTCGCCGAGGTTGGACACCGCGTTGGCGATCCAGAGGCGGCGGAAGTCGGGGCCGAGTCGGCCGGCGGGGATGGTGGCGGTCATGCCGACCACCGCGCAGGGGTGAGACGTCCGGGCGCGACGAGGCGCCCGGACGGGTTGTCCGGAAACACGAGGAACTCCCTCGGAAGCGATGTGGTGGCGTTGTCACGCCAGGACGGAAGACCCGCGCGGAGGCGGGTCACCTGATCGCTTCGCGGCGAGGGACGGTGTCGAGCGGAGCACCCCACTCACACCGGCGGGGCCGGTGATGGAGGGATCGACGGACCGGCGGGTGGGCCGGGCGGCGGGGGACGCCGCATGGCTCAGGTCAGGACACCGTGGTCCCGAGCGGCGAAGCGGAGACCAGCACCGTGCCGAGAAGAGCCATACCCATGATCGACCTCCCGTCGTCGATGCCACCGTAGGCGTTGACCGTGCCGCGCGCGACCCCGGTTGCACATCGGCCGGCCGGTGACCGAGAGTGGGCCGACGTGAGATACCTGCGTACCGGCGGGCGGGTCGGCATCCGTCGACCCCGCCCCGCCGACGAGGCCGAGTTCATCGCCGCCGCCCGGCGCAGCCGGGACCTGCACCACCCCTGGCTAGCCGCCCCCGACGACCCGGAGGCGTACGCCGCGTACCTGCGCAAGGTGCGGCGCCGGGACGGCGCTGGCTACCTGTTCTGCGACCTGGCTACCGGGGAGATCGCCGGGTACGCGAACATCAGCGGCATCGTCATGGGCGCGCTGCGCGGCGGCTACCTCGGCTACGCCGCCTTCCTGCCGTACAGCGGCACCGGGCACGCGTCGGCCGGCATCCGGCTCGTCATCGAGCATGCCTTCACCGCGCTGGGGCTGCACCGGCTGGAGGCCAACATCCAGCCCGGCAACGAGCCGTCGAAGCGGGTGGCGCGCCGGCTCGGCTTCCGGCTCGAGGGTTTCTCGCCGGACTACCTCTTCATCGACGGGGCCTGGCGCGACCACGAACGCTGGGCGATCACCGCGCCGGACGGGCCGGGCTGACAACGCGGTGGCGGCCGCCGAACGGCGACCGCCACCGCAGGCTCAACGTCCAGGCCCCCGGGCCTGTGGGCGCTGCCCGGTCAGCCGCTGCAACTTCGCCTCCTTGTGGTCGACGCGCCGTCGCTGCCGGGGCGTGAGCCTCGGGCGGCCGGTCTGCCGCTCGTAGTTGGACACGCGTCGATCGGACGGCAGAATGCTCATCGCGGGCTCCCCTCTGGTGACTGGACGGCGAGCGACACGTCCCGCAGCGCCGGCACCTCCTGCTGCTGCGGCTCCCGGGCCAGCGTCGCGGTGAACCGGTCCGACCGGACCTCCAGGTACGGCGGGGCGTCGCCGTCGGCGTGGTCGGCGACCGCGACCGCGACCGGGGCCCGGCAGCGCCGGTCCGGTCGTACCTCGATGGTCTGCCCGGGACGGACCAGGTACGAGGACCAGTTGACCTTGCCGCCGTCCACGGTGAACGTGTTGTGGCCGATGAGGTCGCGGGCCTCGTCGACGGAGCGGGCGAAGCCGGCGCGGTGCACCAGCGCGTCCATCCGCTGCTCGAGCTGCCCGACGAGGTTCTCCGCCGCGTCACCGGGCTGCCGGGCGGCCGTGGCCAGGGCGCGGGCCAACTGCCGCTCCCGCAGCTCGTACGCGGCGCGGACCTGGTGCCGTTCGGCATCGGGCAGGCGGTACCCGCGCGGCGCC
>NZ_QGGF01000007.1 GCF_003857015.1 Micromonospora globispora
CCCGCCCGCCCTCGGCCCGCAGGTCCCGCCCCGTCGCGGCCCGCGCGGCGTCCCGGCAGCCGTCCAGGACGGCCATCTGGAGGTACGGCGGGCGCGGGCTGATGCTGGTCCGTGAGCTGACTCAGCGCTGGGGCAGCGCGCCGGTGGGCGACGGAAAGGTCGTCTGGGCGATGCTACCGGCGAACTGACCGAAATTTCCGCTCTCGCCTGGTTTTATGGGCAGAGGGCCGGGTAGGCGTGCCCGTCCTTTCTGCCGTAACGACGGGGTGAGAGCTATGCGAAAGCGGGTAGTGACGGAACCGGCACGAGACCGGGGTCCTGCGATCCTCGCGCCCGCGCAGTTCGGCGGTTTTCCCGGACCGCTCCGCCGGCCGATCCCGGGTGACTCCCTGTGGCGGTTGCTGCGCACCACCGACCACAAGCAGATCGGCCTGATGTACCTGGCCACGTCCTTCGGGTTCTTCCTGATCGCCGGCATCCAGGCCATGCTGATGCGGGCCGAACTCGCCCGGCCGGGGCTGCAGTTCCTCTCCTCGGAGCAGTACAACCAACTGTTCACCACCCATGGCCTGGCGATGCTGCTCCTCTTCGCCACGCCCGCGGCGTTGGGGATGGCCAACTACATCGTCCCGATCCAGATCGGTGCCCCGGACGTTGCGTTTCCCCGGCTGAACGCGTTCGGCTACTGGCTGTTCCTGTTCGGCGGCCTGATGCTGTACGGCAGCTTCCTCACCCCGGGCGGGTCAGCCGACTTCGGGTGGACCGCGTACACCCCGTTGAGCACCGCACAGCACTCGCCCGGGGTCGGGCCGAACATGGTGGTGGTCGGGCTGGTCGTCGGGGGTGTGGGCACCATCCTCACCGCCGTGAACCTGGTCACCAGCATCGTCACGCTGCGCGCGCCCGGGATGACCATGTTCCGGATGCCGATCTTCACCTGGAACATCCTGCTCGTCAGCATCCTGATCCTGCTGGTCTTCCCGCTGCTGGCGGCCGCGCTGCTCGCGATCGCCTCCGACCGGCTCCTGCACTCGCACGTGTACGATCCGACCACCGGCGGGCCGATGCTCTTTCAGCATCTGTTCTGGTTCTTCGGCCATCCCGAGGTCTACATCATCGCGGTCCCGTTCTTCGGGATCATCACCGAGATCATTCCGGTCTTCTCCCGGAAGCCGATCTTCGGTTACACCGGTCTGGTGTTCGCCACCATCGCGATCACCGTGCTGTCGATGAGCGTCTGGGCGCACCACATGTTCGGCACCGGCCAGGTGCTGCTGCCGTTCTTCAGCGTCCTGAGCTTCCTGATCGCGGTGCCGACCGGGGTGAAGTTCTTCAACTGGATCGGCACCATGTGGAAGGGGCAGATCACCTTCGAGACGCCGATGCTCTTTGCCATCGGCTTCCTGGTGACCTTTCTTCTCGGCGGCCTGACCGGCGTACAACTGGCCAGCCCGCCGCTGGACTTCCACGTCACCGACACCTACTTCGTGGTCGCCCACTTCCACTACGTGCTCTTCGGGACCGTGGTCTTCGCGTTCTTCGGCGGCATCTACTTCTGGTTCCCGAAGATGACCGGCCGGCTGCTCGACGAGCGGCTCGGCAAGGTGCACTTCTGGACGATGTTCCTCGGCTTCCACACCACCTTCCTGGTCCAGCACTGGCTGGGTAACGAGGGGATGCCCCGCCGCTACGCCGACTACCTGGCGCAGGACGGCTTCACTACGCTGAACACGATCTCCAGCATCGGGTCGTTCGTGCTCGGGGTCTCCACGCTCTTCTTCATCTACAACGTCTGGAAGTCCTGGCGGTACGGCCCGAAGGTGACCGTCGACGACCCCTGGGGCTTCGGCAACTCCCTGGAGTGGGCCACCACCTGCCCGCCGCCGCTGCGCAACTTCGACCGGATGCCGCGCATCCGCTCGGAACGTCCGGCCTTCGACGCGAAGTACGGCCAGCTCGTCGCCAACCTGGGCCGGGACCTGCCGCAGCGGACCACTAAGCCGCCGCAGACCTTCATGGAGGAGTTGCGCCACGTGCCGAAGCTGCCCGAGGCGCCGGCCGCCGAAGGCGCGCACGGTGCCCGCGAGGCGGTGGAGTACCAGCCGGCGCCGCAGTCCGGCGCCCGGCCGGTCGACGTGCCGGCGCCGGAGGAGATCCGCCGGCCGAGTTTCGAGGAGGCCGAGGTGCCGGAGACGCCGGAAGAGATCGCCGAGCGGGGGCCCGAGCAGGAGCGGTGGCGCCACCCGCACGGCCATGGCGACACCGAGGAGCGCTGACCGCGGACCTGGCGGGGGCCGGTGCCCGACGGCGCCGGCCCCAGCCACGGGTGCACCCAGCCAGCCATGGGGTGCAGCCGGGCACGCGAGGAGGGCCGCGCCCGTTGGCGCCGGCCCTCGTCGTGCGTACCGTGCGGTCGGTCAGTCAGTCGGCGCCCGCCGGCAGGCCGGCGGGCGCCGAGCGACCGGCGTACCGCGGGCTGGACCCGGGTCAGCCGCAGCGGCACCCCGGTACGCGCTGCAGCGTCCCGGCCGGCCATCAGCGCGGCGATGCCGCCGGCGTCGAAGCCGCCCGCCCCGACCAGGTCGACCACCACCTCGCGGGGCTGCCCGGTGACCGCCTCCAGCATCGCCTTGCGCAACTGGTCCGCGCCGTCCCGGTCGACCTCCCCGCCGACCTCGACGACCACCCGGTCGCCGTTCTGCTTCACAGAGATCTTGGTCTTCCCCGGCTCGGCCTCGGCGGCGCCGTTCTGCCAGGGTGGTGGGGCGTCGGCGAGCATCGCCTGCCGCAGCCAGGTCAGCGCCCGGGACAGCAGCCGGGAGACGTGCATCTGGGAGATACCGAACCGGGCCGCGATCTCGGCCTGGGTCTGGTTGCCGTAGAAGCGCATCGCGAGGATCCGCCGCTCCCGCCAAGGCAGCCGGTGCAGCAGCCCGCTGACGGTCACCCGGTCGTCGACCGATTCGAGCGCGTTGTCCGATTCACCGACCAGGTCGCCGAACTCCGCCGAGCTCTCCCCGCCCACCGGCGCGTTGAGCGACGCCGGGCTGTAGCCGGCCGCCGACTCCAGCGCGGCGAGGATCTCCTCCTCGGGAGTCTCCAGCCGTTCGGCCAGCTCGGCGACGGTCGGCGCCCGGGACAGCTCGCTGGTCAGCGCCGCGGTCGCCTGCCCCACCTCGAGGATCAGGTCGCGCAGCCGGCGCGGCACGTGCACCCCCCAGGTGCGGTCCCGGAAGTGCCGTTTGATCTCGCCGACGATGGTGATCGCCGCGTACGCGGTGAAGGAGCCCCGTTCCGGGTCGTACCGGTCGACGGCGTTCACCAGGCCCAGCCGGGCCACCTGCTCCAGATCCTCCAGCGGTTCCCCCCGGCCGCGGTAGCGGCGGGCGAGCCGGCCGGCGAAGGGCAGCGCGAAGCGGACGAGATCGTCCCGCGCCTCCTGCCGCCGCTCCGGCGGCAGGCCCTCGATCCGGGCCGCGTACGCCAACGCCGCGGCGTCGAGGTCCTCAAGGCCCCGATCGGTGGGTGGTGGTGTCGATGTGGTGGTCTGTCCGAACATCCGCGCCTCCCTCAGGAAGGTCCCCCGCCCGGATTGGGAAACCGGTCATGCGCGTGGTCGGGCCACGCACCGGGCCGGAAATGGATTACGTGACTGGCACGCCAGGAGCGACGACAGCTCGCCACACGGCGTCATCGGGCCGTCGCAGCGAGCGGTGTTCCCGCTCAGTAGGTACTCAATCACGGAGCGCGGTGTTCGCGAGGATGTTTCGGCAGTGTTGGTGCCGGCCGGCCCAGGACCGGTCGGCGGACGGTTCGGCCGAAGCCGGTCAGGAGACCAGCAACCCCTGGTGGGCCCCGGTGTCGCGGAGCGTCTCCAACGCCTCCCCGACCGTCAGGGGCGGCGGGACCGGCAGGTCGTACGGCTGGTTGCGCAACACCTCCGTGGCACGCCGGGTCGGTACCGAGGTGACCGGGTAGCCGCGCGCCGACCCCCGG
>NZ_QGGF01000266.1 GCF_003857015.1 Micromonospora globispora
GCCCCGGCTCGCGGCGGTGGACGGCGGTGCGCTCTGCGCCCGGGGCGGCGACGACACCGGGGTACGCGAGGTGCGGGTGGACGTCACACCGCCGGCTCTCACCGCGGCCGCCCGGCCCGTCCTGCCGGCCGGTCGGGGCGGCGTGCCCGTCGACCAGGTGGTGGTCGAGCCCGGGCGCGGGGCGGTGGTCGAGTCGGTGGCCGCGCCGGGCGCCTCCGGTGGGGCGATCTCCGTGGTCACCGACCTGGGCCGGCGGTACGTCCTCGCCGACCGTGCGGTGCTCGGCATGCTCGGCTATTCCGACGTCCGTCCGGTGCGGCTGCCCGCCGGCCTGGTCAGCCTGGTCCCGGCGGGCAGTCCGCTGGACCCGGTCGCCGCCCGGGCCGTGGCCGCGCCAGCCTGAGCCGTCGAGGCCGACCCGGCGGGTCCGGTCAACGAGGAGCAGTCGGCTCCTGATTCGGCGGGCGGCGCAGGACGCTCACCGCGAAGTCGGCGTCGTCCCGCCACGGCCGCAGGTCCCAGGTGGCGAAGCGGTGCTCCAGCCGGAGCCCGGCCGCCACCGCGTCCCCGTCGAAGTCGGTGAGCGGGTAGCCCCGGTCGGTGCCGAAGCCGACCACTACGAGACCGTCCGGCCGGACGTGGGCGGCGATCCGGCTCAGCACCGCGCCCTCGGTGCCCGGGGCGACGAACGCCATCACATTGCCGGCGACCACCGCCGCGTCGAACGGCTCCGGCTCGCCCTGCGCGGCGAGGTCCAGCTCGGCGAGGTCGGCGACCAACCAGCGGGGGCCGGGGTGGTCGGTGCCGGCGGCCTCGATGAGGGCCGGGTCGGCGTCCACCCCGACCACGGTGTGACCGCGGGCGGCGAGCGCGCCGGCCACCCGTCCGGTGCCGCATCCGGCATCCAGGATCCGGGCGCCCGGCGGAACCATGGCGTCCAGCAGCCGCGCCTCGCCGGCCAGGTCCGCCCCCTCGGCGGCGAGTCGGCGGAACCGGTCGATGTACCACTGCGAGTGGCCGGGCTTGGTCTCGGTCACCCAGCGGGTCGGCTTACCCATGGGGCCACCGTAACCGGATCTTGCCGGAGGAATCTCGGTGAGGCGGCATCCGCGCCGGCCGGCCCCGCCGAGGTCTACTGCCGGGACGCCCGGGTGCCCGGCAGCGGCGCTCAGGCGGCTGCCGCTGGCCCGGGCCGCGACCACCCGGCCACCATCGGTGGGGCCGTCCGGTCAACCGGCGGTCAGGACCAGCTCGGCGACCCGGTCCGGCTGGTCGACCTGCACGAAGTGCCCCGCACCCCGCAGCAGGTGCAGGTCGGCGCGCGGGAAGAGCTCGGCGAAGCGGCGCGCGACCCTCGGGTTGAGGGAGCGGTCCTCCGCGCCGAAGATCACCCGTACCGGCCGGTCGAACCGGCGCAGGTCGGGCAGCCGACGCCGGCGCGTCCAGACGGTGCCGAGGAGGTCGTCGTTGAGCCGCCAAAAGGCCGGCTGGGCCGCGGTGAAGTCCCCGCACAGGCGGCTCACCAGGGGAGCCCGGCGTCGGTCGTCGCGGATGAACCTGCCCACCTGCCACGCGTAGAGGCGCAGGGCGAGGTCCGATCCACGGCCCGCCAGCTTCCGGGCCGCGACGCGCAGCAGCGGAGTCGAGTACAGCGCGATGGCGGGTGGTCGGCGCAGCACCGCCGTCTGGTGGTAGTACGTGTTGAGCAGCACCAGCGCGGAAACCCGGTGCGGATACAGCAGCGCCCAGTCGATCGCCGGTGGACCGGACGCGTCGTGGGCCACCAGCACGACGCGGTCCAGCCCGAGGTGATCGATCACCGCCGCGAGGTCCCCGGTCATGTTGTCCGCCGTGTACGGGTAGCCGTCGGGCTTGTCGGACCGGCCCCAGCCCAGGAAGTCGAACCGGACGACCCTTCGATCGCCGAGGTGCGGCATCAGCTCGTCGTAGAGGTGCAGGTTGTCGGGGAAGCCGTGCAGCAGCACCAGCGGCACGCCCCGGCTGCCGGTCACCTCGACATGCAGCAGCTGCCCGGCCCGGGGGATCTTGAGTGTCTCGCCCACCACCGTCATCCCGACCCCGTTCGTCCTGGCCTGGGCCGACCCTAACCGGTGGTCAGCGGCGCCCGGGCGGGAACGACGGATCGGCCAGGCGCCGCGGAGCGGACCGCGGCGCCTGGCCGTCGAGGGATCAGCCCTTCTCCGCGCCGCTGGTGAGTCCCTCGGTGAGCAGCCGCTCGCTGGCGAAGAAGAGGATCACGATGGGCAGGGTGAGGATCACCGACCCGGCCATCAGCACGGTCTTCGGCACCTCCACGCCGTCGGCGAGCAGCGACAGCCCCAGCGACACCGTCCAGCGGTTCGGCTTGTCGACCAGGAAGAGCAGGGCGAAGAGGTACTCGTTCCAGGCGATCATGAAGTCGTACAGGGCGACCGCCATGATCGACGGCACCGCGAGGGGGAGGCTGACCCGGCGGATGATGCCGAGCCGGCCCGCGCCGTCGATGGCGGCGGACTCCTCCAGGCTGAGCGGGATGGTCTCGAAGTAGTTCCGGAGCATGTAGACCGAGACCGGCAGGGTCTGCGAGATGTAGACCAGCACCAGCCCGAACAGCGAGCCGCGCAGCCCGGCCCGGGTGAAGACGACGAAGAGCGGGATCGCGATGACGATCGACGGGAAGAGGTAGACGGCCAGGAAGAGCGCGTTGACCTGCCGCCGGCCGAAGAACCGCAACCGGGACACCGCGTACGCCCCGGGGATGGCGACCACCAGGGTCAGCAGCGTCGCGGCGACGGCCACGATGCCGCTGTTGCGAATGAAGGTGAGGAATCCCTGGCCGCCGTTCTCGGCGGACTTGAGCACCTCGACGTACGTGGCGACGGTCAGCTCGCCGAACGGGACGATCAGCGAGCCCGGGTCCAGCAGCAGTCGTTCGATGGGGCGTACGGAGAGCACCAGCATGTACCAGAACGGCAGCACGGTGATGATCAGGAAGGCGGCGATCACCAGCCGGCGCAGCCACCGCAGGCTCACCGTCTCGATCCGGTCCCGGTCCATCACGCCTCCCGTCTCGCGGCGAAGAAGCGCAGGTAGATCGCCACGAACACGATCAGCACCACGGCCAGGACGACCGCCTGCGCCGCGGCCGCGCCGATGTCGGTACGCGCGGTGAGGAACTGGTAGACCCGGACGCTGACCACCTCGGTGCCGGCGGAGCCGCCGGTGAGCAGGTAGACGTCGTCGAACTTGTTGAACGTCATGATGAACCGCAGCACCGCCAGCAGCGCGATCACCGGCATCAGCTGCGGCAGCAGGATGTGCCGGAAGCGCTGGGTCGGGGTGGCCCCGTCGACCCGGGCCGCCTCCTCCAGCTCACCCGGTACGGCCTGGAGCCGGGCCAGCAGGAACAGGAACGCGAACGGGAAGTAGCGCCACGCCTCGAACGCGATCACCGTCCAGAGGGCGGTCGAGTCCTGGGAGAGGAACGGGATCGGCGCGTCCCAGCCGAGGAACCGCCGCCCCCAGTCGTTGACGATGCCGAACTGCGGATCGAGCATGACCTGCCAGACGAAGGCCACCGCGACCACCGGCGCCACGTACGGCAGCAGCATCGACGCCCGGACCAGGGTGCGCCCGCGGAACGGCCGGCGGACCACCAGCGCCGCGACGAGGCCGATCAGGATCGAGCCGACGGTGCCGCCGATGCTGTAGATCAGCGTGGTCCAGAGCGTGTCGGCGAACCCGGGGGTGTGCAGCACCCGGTCGAAGTTGGCCATCGTGAACTGGCCGAAGAGTCCGGTCTTGCGCAGGGTGGCGAGGCGTACCCGTTGGAAGGCCAGCACCACCGTCCAGACGATCGGGATGCCGATCACCGCGACCACGACGAGCAGGGTCGGGGCGACCAGCGCGAGGCCGTCGCGGGACTCGCGGCGGCGCAGGGTGAGCGGGCGGCGACCGCCGGGGG
>NZ_QGGF01000368.1 GCF_003857015.1 Micromonospora globispora
GAGCCGGACCCGGCCCGGCCCGCTGGACCGCCCCTGGACGGCGACGAACTCGCCCGCGTCGGCGCGCAGCACCGGGCCGTCGCCGCTCACCCGGACCCCGGCCCGCCAGCCGGCCGGCAGCCGATCGGCCACCCGTTGCAGCAGCCCGCGCACGTCGTCGCCGGGGACCACGACCTCCACGCCGCGCTGCAGATCGGCACCGTCCTCCATCGGGGTGATCCGGCAACCCCGCTCGAGCCGGTCCGGCATGATCGCCGCCACGCCGCCGTCGCCGACCGCAGCGAGCAGCTCGCCCACCGCGCGGTCGACCACCGGGCCGGCCTCGGCCAGCGTCCGCTGCTCGCGGACCGTCGGTGGGTCGTCGCGGACGGAGATCCAGGTGAGCACGGCGAGCAGCACCGCCCAGGCCACGGTGGCGGCCAGCAGCCAGCGCAACCAGCGCCGGCCGGGCGCGGGCCGATCGGGACCGGTCGGCGGGGCGTACCCCGCCTGGACAGCACCACTCACCGGGCCATCGTGTCACGCGGCGGCCCGTCCCCACCGCCGGCCCGTTCCGGTACGCCCGCTGCAGCCGAGGCGCGAAACGGGCCGTGGCCCGCCGTCCCCGGAGGGACGACGGGCCACGGTACCGATCAGAGCGTGGGTCAGGCGGCCACCGTGACGGTGACCTCGTTGATCCCGCGGGCGGCGGCCACGGCGGTGTCGCCGTTGCCGTGCCGGGAGAGCGCCCGCAGGGTCCAGTTGCCCGGCGCGGCGAAGAACCGGAACTGGCCGGCCGGGGAGGTCACCACCTCGGCGGTGAACTCACCGGTGGAGTCCAGCAGCCGGACGTACGCGCCCGGCACGACCTCGCCCGCCTCGGAGCGGACGACGCCGGTGATGACGGTTTCCTTCTCCAGGTCCAGGCTGGCCGGCAGCGGCGCGGCCTGGTCGGGAGCGGCGCAACCCGCAGCGGTGGAAGTAACAGGAGCGGTCATGACTCAGGCCTCCCCGGGCTCGTCGCCGAGCGCCACCGGCACGCCGACCAGCGAGCCGTACTCGGTCCAGGATCCGTCGTAGTTCTTCACGTTGCGGTGGCCGAGCAGCTCCTGGAGCACGAACCAGGTGTGCGAGGAGCGCTCGCCGATCCGGCAGTACGCGATGGTCTCCCTGCTGTCGTCCAGCCCCGCGTCGGCGTAGATCTTGCGCAGCTCGTCGTCGGACTTGAACGTGCCGTCCTCGTTGGCCGCCTTGGACCACGGGACGCTGATCGCGGTCGGCACGTGGCCGGCCCGCTGGGCCTGCTCCTGTGGCAGGTGGGCAGGGGCGAGGAGACGGCCCGCGTACTCGTCGGGGCTGCGCACGTCGACCAGGTTCTTGGTGCCGATCGCGTCGACCACCTCGTCGCGGAACGCGCGGATCGAGGTGTCCGGCTCCTGCGCGACGTACCGGGTCTGCGGGCGCTCCACCTTGTCGATGACCAGCGGGCGGGCGTCCAGCTCCCACTTCTTGCGGCCGCCGTCGAGCAGCTTCACGTCGCGGTGGCCGTAGAGCTTGAAGTACCAGTACGCGTAGGCGGCGAACCAGTTGTTGTTGCCGCCGTACAGGATCACGGTGTCGTCGTTGGCGATGCCCCGTTCGGAGAGCAGCGCCTCGAACTGGCTCTTGTTGACGAAGTCCCGGCGGACCGGGTCCTGGAGGTCGGTCCGCCAGTCGAGCTTGATGGCGCCGGCGATGTGGCCGGTGTCGTAGGCCGAGGTGTCCTCGTCGACCTCGACGAAGACGACGCCCGGGGCGTCGATGTTCTTCTCGGCCCATTCGGCCGAGACGAGTGCGGTGTCGCGACTCATCAGATCACTCCCTGGTGAGATGGATGGTGAGCCAGCGCGCGGAGATCGAAGATGATGATTGTCGCACCACGCGCGGGACCCAGAGCTAGGAACGGGATCACGGTTCGTGCGACGGCGCCGCTGCCGGGCGATCAGGGAAGCACCGGAGGGTACGCGGACCCTGCGTGCGGTGGCCGCTGGGCGGCCGAGGACAGCCCCGCCGTCAGATGACGGGGCGACACAGACAGGTGGCCACGCGGCACAGGTCGACCGCGCGCCGTTTGGTGAGGAGCGTCCCCATGGGGAGGGAGCCTACCAGCCGACCTTCCGCGCGCCACCGGACCGACCAGCATCCGGGACGCGGCAGCCGCCGGGAGAACCCCGACGGCCCGACCGGAAGTCGGGCCTGAGCAGGGACGACGAGCCGGTCAGCCGGCCGAGTTGATGGGTACGTTCTGCGCGTCCGCGGTCACCGTCAAGCCCTCCGGGCGCGGCTCGACCTTGCGGACGTTGAGCTGGAACGGCAGCTTCGGCAGCGGCACGTCGATCGAGATGCCCTTGGCGTAGTTGGCCAGCAGCGTCTTGGCCAGCGGGAGGTTCGGCAGGCCCTCGGCGTTGAGGTCGTTGAAGCGCAGGGCGACCTTGTTGCCGGCCACGGTCACGTCCGCCGTGCCGTTGACGGTGAGCTTCACGCCGAGGATGTCCACCGGGGCGGTGACGGTCAGCTTGCCGTCCCGCTCGCCGAGGGTGAGCCCGGGCCGGTCGAGCAGCTTGGCCAGGCTGTCGTAGGTGATCGTGCCCTTGCCGTCCACCGTCTCCGCGATCACGTCGCCGTGCCCGGACCGGAGCGTGTCCAGGGATGCCTTGACGTTGCGGGCGTCGACGTCGAGTTGCGGCACGTTGACCGTGTCGCCCTGCACCGGGCCCTGCACGTCCTTCAGCACGATCGAGATGTGCTCGTACTTGCCGGCCAGCACCTGGGTGAGGAACGGGAAGCCACCGACCGTCACGTCGGGCTTGGCGGACTGCGCGTTCTGCTTGGCGACCTGCTGCTCGACCCGATCGGTGATGGCCCGCTCCGCCACCCCGGCCGCCACCCGGTCGGCGACGACCAGCAGCCCGCCCAGGACCAGCAGCAGGACGATGAGCGAGATGAACAGCTTGCCCCCGCGTCGCCGGGGCCGTTCCTCGTACTCCGGGTACGCCTCTGCCACCACGCCTCCTGTGTCCGCTGCCGGTTGCCGCCTGGCGGCGCACCGGTACTACCCGATGGCCGGTTTTCTCAATCGCACGCTCAGAGGAACACCACGCTCATGACGTACGCGGCCGGCGCGGCGAGCGCGAAGCCGCCCAGCGGGCCCTGCATGTGCCGGGCGATCCACATCGTCGGCGGCTCACCCGCCATCAGCCGGCCGGCCTCGGCGTACCCGACGGCCAGATCGGTCAGCACGGCCGTGGCCGCGGCGACCAAGCCGATCAGCGCCGCGCTGGTCGGGGTGAAGCCGACCAGGTAGCTGCCGAGCAGCGCGCTGGCCAGCGTGCCGATCATCGCTCCGCCGACCACGCCCGCCGCGCCCCGCGGCACCTGCGGGGCGAGCCGTGGCCAGGGCGCCACCGCGTCGGTCAGCCGGGCCACGGTGAGCGCGACGCCGGTGCCGGTCAGGCAGACGGTGATCGCCTGGGTGCCGGCCGGGATGCGGCTGAGCACGATCAGCGTCCCGAACGCGACGACGCCGACCACGATGAGCAGGGTGCTGCCGAGCGAGTCGGTCACCCGGACCCGGTCGACCCGGCGGACGAGCTGACCGAGCACGCCGAGGAGGAAGCCGCCGGCCGCCACGTACCCGAGCGGGGCGAGTGCGGCGATCTGCGACTGCACCGCCGCGGCGTCGGCCGCGGCCGCTACACCGGCGCTGACCAGGGCGACCACCAGCAGCGCAGGCGGTCGCATGGCCATCGTCCAGGCGAGCACGAAGAGCAGCTGGACGCCGAAGATGACGATCGCGAACGGCAGCCGGTGGCCCGGCCCGGCGGTCTGCGCGCCGAACACCAGGCCGACGCCGAGCAGCGCGGCGAAGCCGGCGACGGTCAGCGCCAGCGGTCGGCGTACCGGGACGGGCTCGACCTCCTCC
>NZ_QGGF01000321.1 GCF_003857015.1 Micromonospora globispora
GGCAGATGTGGATAAGAGACAGGGTTGCGCCGGGCGCAGGCGACCGCGACCGGATCGACGTCGGCGGCGGCGAGCCAGCGGGGCGCGAGCCGACCGTGCAGCACCACGGCGGCGGCGCCGGAGCCACAGCAGAGGTCCAGCACGGCGGGGGTCGGGCCGGCCACCGCCGCGGCGGCGGAGACCAGCAGGGCGGTACGGCCTCGCGGCACGAAGACGCCGGGGTGGACGGCCACGCGCACGCCGCAGAACTCGGCCCAGCCGAGCAGGTGCTCCAGCGGCAGGCCGGCGACCCGCCGGTCGACCAGGTCGGTCAGCGCCTCGGCCGAGTCGGCGGCGGCGGCGATCAGCAGTTCGGCCTCGTCCTCGGCGTAGACGCAACCGGCGGCGCGCAGCCGGCTGACCAGGGCGGGACGGTCGGGACAGAAGGTGGATGGTGCCATGGAAGCCTCCGGGAACGCTCGTCGGCGCTCCCGACGTCGCCTGCTACCGGCGCGACGTGGACTCGGAGGGGAGCGCCGGTCCTGTCTGGTGGATCGGACTCACCTCCTCCGGTCGGGGCCCGTGCGGGCCGCGGCTGCCCGTACGGGCCGGGGTCACCCTAGCTCAGCCGGCCCGGATCACGCCGCCCGGTTCCGCCGCCGGCCCCTCGGCGAGGCTGGCGTCGAGCGCGGCGGCAATGTCCGACACCAGGTCGGCGGTGTCCTCGACGCCGCAGGAGAGCCGGACGAAGCCGGGGGCGGTGTCGTCGCCCCACTGGGCGCGCCGGTCGGCGGTGGTGTGCAGGCCGCCGAACGAGGTGGCCGCCGCGACCAGCCGGGCGGCGTCGAGAAACCGGGCGACGCGGTCGGCGTCGCCCAGGTCGAAGGAGAGCACCCCGGGCATCCGTCGCATCTGGACCGAGGCCACCGGGTACGCCGGGTCCTCCGGCCGCCCGGGCCAGCGCAGCCCGGTCACATCGGCCCGCCCGGCGAGCAGCCGGGCGAGCGCCTCGGCGTTGGCGGTCTGCCGGGCGAGCCGCAGGTCCAGGGTGGCGAGCGACCGGTGGGCGAGCCAGGCGTCGAAGGCCCCGGGAACGGCCCCGGTGGTGGTCCGCCACGCGGTGATCGGGTCGAGCAGGTCGGCCGAGCGGCCGGCCACGTAGCCGAGGAGCAGGTCGGAGTGCCCGGTCAGCGCCTTGGTGCCGGAGGCCACCACGAGGTCCGCGCCGAGGTCCAGCGGGCGCTGCCCGAGCGGGGTGGCGGTGGTGTTGTCCACCGCGACCAGGGCTCCGGCGGCGTGCGCCCGGGCGGCCAGGTCCGCCACGTCGACCACGTCCAGGCCCGGGTTCGCCGGGGTCTCCAGCAGCACCAGCCGGACGCCCTCGAACGACGGATACGGCCCGGCGGTGGGCGCGAACTGGACGCGTACCCCGATGCCCTCCAGGGTGTCGGTGGCGAAGGCACGCACCGGGAAGTACCCGTCGGCGGGGAGCAGCACGCTGTCGCCGGGGCGCAGCAGCGCCAGCAGCAGCCCGGTGATGGCGGCCTGTCCGCTGGCGAAGACCCGGCAGTCGCCCCCCTCCAGCTCGCCGATGGCCGCCTCGAGCAGCCGTCGGGTGGGGTTGTCCGGCCGGCCGTACCCGTTGGGCGTCGCCGCCGGGCCCTGCCACGGGTCCAGGTGGTACGGCGCGGCGAAGACCGGCCCGGGCAGGAACGGCTCCCCCGGCGCCGGCGCGGGCAGCCCCGCGTGCACGCACCGGGTGCCGTCGTGGAAGTCGGTCATCGCCGCCTCACTCGTACGACTCGGGCTTGGCCGTCCGGCTCATCAGGGCGTCGACGGCGAGGCGGGGGTCCATCCCCTCGTGGCAGATCCGCTCGACCTGCTCGGTGATCGGCATCTCCACCCCGTGCGCCCGGGCGAGGTCGCGGATCGCGAGTGCGCTCTTGACCCCTTCGGCGGTCTGCCGGGTGGCCTTCTGGGCCTGCTCCAACGTGGCGCCCCGGCCCAGGTGCTCGCCGAAGGTGCGGTTGCGGGCCAGCGGGGACGAGCAGGAGGCGACCAGGTCGCCCATGCCGGCCAGGCCGGCGAAGGTGATCGGGTCGGCGCCGAGCGCCACGCCCAGCCGGGCGGTCTCGGCGAGCCCGCGGGTCATCAGCATGGCCCGGGTGTTGTCACCGAAGCCCATCGCGGTGGCGATCCCGTACGACAGGGCGATCACGTTCTTCACCGCGCCGCCCAGCTCGCAGCCGATCACGTCGTCGTTGGTGTACGGCCGGAAGTAGGGCGTCCGGATCGACGACTGCACCAGGGCGGTCCGGTGGCTGTCGGTGCCCGCGACCACGGTGGCGGCCGGCTGCTCGGCGGCGATCTCGGGGGCCAGGTTCGGGCCGGAGACCACCACCACCCGGTCGGCCGGCACCCCGGCGGTTTCCACGATCACCTGGCTCATCCGCTTGGTGGTGCCGAGTTCGATGCCCTTCATCAGGGAGACCAGGGTGGCGTCCGGGTGGATGTGACCGGTCCACTCGGCCAGGTTGCCGCGCAGCGTCTGCGAGGGGACGGACAGGACGACCAGCTCGGCACCGGTGATCGCCTCGGCGGCGTCCCCGGTCGCGGTGACCCGGTCGGGCAGTCGCAGCTCCGGCAGGTAGTCCGGGTTGTGGCGCCGGGTCCGGATCGCGTCGGCGACCGACCGCCGCCGGGCCCAGATGGTCACGTCCCGGCCGGCGTCCGCGAGGATCTTGGCGAACGCGGTGCCCCAGGACCCGGCCCCCAGCACCGCCACATGGCCGGTCATTCCGTCACCTCGGGGGTACGCGCGCTGGCGGGACGTTCCCACAGCGGCGGTGGTGTGCCGCCGCGGATCTCGGCGACCAGGTCACGCAACCGCAGCATGATGGTGTCGGTCATCTCCTCCAGGGTCGCCCGGGTCGGCGTGGCGCCGGCCCAGCGACTGAGGTCGATCGGCGGGCCGGCGACCACGGTGACCGGGATCCGGGGCCGCAGGTTGAAGCGGGCGGTACGCGGGTCGAACATCTTCTCCGGGCCCCACATCGCCACCGGGATCACCGGCGCACCGGTGGCCAGCGCCAGCCGGGCTGCACCGGTCTTGCCCTTCATCGGCCACAGGTCGGGCTCGCGGGTGGTGGTCCCCTCCGGGTAGATCACCACCGCGCCGCCCTCGTTGAGGGCTGCGACCAGCTTGTCCAGCGACTTGACCGCCTCGACCGTGCCGCGCTCCACCGGGATCTGCCGGCACCGGTGCAGGATCCAGCCGATCACCGGAACCCGGAAGACACTCGCCTTGCCCAGGTACTGCGGCCAGCGCCCGGCGTCGTAGATGAAGTGCGCGGCGACCAGCGGGTCGGCGTGCGAGATGTGGTTGGGGACGATGATGATGCCGCCCTCGCGGGGCAGGTGCTCCGCCCCGCGCCAGGTACGCCGGGTCCAGATCCACAACAGCGGCTTCACCAGCGCCACGGCGAACCGTGGCCAGAATCCCAGCCTGCGCCGTGCCACCCTGCCTCCTCGTCCAGCCCCGAGCCATGCACCCCACGCCCCGCGACGAAATCATGCCTGCTCGTCCCGGGTCCGACCAGTGAGGGTACCGCCGCGCAACTGGCAGGATTGTGGCGTGCCTGAGCCGACCTGGACCGTGGTGGTGCCGGTGAAGCGCCTCCACTCGGCGAAAAGCCGCCTGCGGGGCGCGCTGCCGGCCGTACCGCACGAGGAGCTGGCGCTGGCCTTGGCGGCCGACACGGTGCGCGCGGTGCGGGCGTGCGCGGAGGTGGCGGAGGTGCTGGTGGTGACCGACGACCCGTGGGCGGCGGCGGAGCTGGGCGCGGCCGGCGCCCGGATCGTGCCGGACGCCCCCGCCGGCGGGCTGAACGCGGCCTTCCGGCACGGCGCCGCGGTCGCCGCCGGGGGCGTTCC
>NZ_QGGF01000583.1 GCF_003857015.1 Micromonospora globispora
CGGTCTCGTGGGCTCGGAGATGGGTATAAGAGACAGGGTGGGGGTGGCGCCGCCGAACGTCACGTCGGAGCAGGTGTAGAACGCCTCCGGGCTGTCCGAGCGCTGCCAGATCGAGTAGACGAGGTGCCGTCCGCTGCGCTGCGGCAGCCGCGCGGTCATCCGGTACGCCCCGTCGGTGAGGGCCGGGTCGGTGGCGGTGTGGAAGAGCTCCAGGTCCGCCCAGCGCAGCGGCCGGGTCGGGTCGTAGCCGTCCCGGGTGACGTACAGCTCGAAGGTGCCGCGGTGCGGTGCGGTGGCCCGGTAGGCGAAGGTCCAGGTCCCGCCGGAGGGGAGTGCGGTGGCCGGCCAGTCGGCGCGGGCCAGGTCGAAGCCCCGGTACTTGTCGCGGTTGGCGCTGCACAGGCGGCCGTCGGGGATCAGCTCGCGGTGTCGTCCGGCCGCGTCGGCGATGTTCACCTCGTTCCAGTCGTAGAGCGCCTGGGTGCCGCCGGCCGCGACCGCCGCTCGGCAGGCGTCCGAGTCCGGCGACTCCGGCCCCTCCAGAAAGCAGGCGTACGTCCGGCTGACCGGCGATTGCATGCTGCCGTGCGCGTCGACCTGACTGACCAGCGCGACCGAGGCGAGGATGGGGATGGCGCCGATCGCCACGGTGGCCAGGGCCCTCCGTCGTCGTGCCATGGGTCCTCCTGTATTGGTAAGGAAAGTTAACAGAAAGTGTCCGGCATGACGGGTATGACATGCAAGGGCGTCGATGTGACACACTCGCCGCTCGGCATGTCTCGATGTCCGCGCCAATGGGAGGGACCGATGGGCCTCACGCACCCGAGGGTGGCGGCCGGCCTGGCCGCGCTCGCGCTCCTGCCGCTCACCCTGACCGGCTGCGGCCTCGGCAAGGACGACGACCACACCTCCGCCCCGGCCGCCGACGGGCAGCGGGCGCCGGCCGAGGAGGCGACCGCCAAGTCCCGCGAGCGGGTGCAGGCGTACCTGGACGCGATGACGGCCAAGGACGTCGACGCCGGCCGCAGCCAGTTCTGCGCCCCGCTGCAGGACGCCTTCGACGCCGACGCCACCGGCCCGAACGGCGACTTCGCCGACCACTTCACCGTTCCCGAGGCGGCCATCACCGACATCCGGTCCGGGTCGCACGGGCAGGAGGTGAGCACGACCGTCACGATCGCCGTCGGCACCCGCAAGGCCAACCGGCCGCTGCTGTTCACCGTCACCCGCAGCGGCGCCGACTGGTGCATCTCGGGCGAGGCGGCCGGTAGCAACACCCCCGAGCCCGGGGTCACCCCCTGACCGCTCGGCGGGCCGCCCCCCGGTGTGTCGCTGATCTCCCAGCTGCCGGAACCGTCCCCCTCGGCGGTGGGCTGCCCCGACGGTCGCCGTACGCTTTCTGTCATGCGCCATGAGTGGCATCAGTTGAGTCACCCCGCGGTGGGCAGCCCGGGACTGCAGACCAGTCGTCCGACCGTCGACTCCGCCGAGGACGCGGCCCTCGGCCTGGACCGATGGCGGGAGCTGCCCCGCGCCCAGACCCCGCCCTGGCCGGAGCCGGCCAAGGTCGCCGAGGTCTGCAAGGTGCTCGACACCGTGCCGTCGGTCGTCGCGCCCTACGAGGTCGACGAGCTCCGGCAGCGGCTCGCGCTGGTCTGCGAGGGCAAGGCCTTCCTGCTCCAGGGCGGCGACTGCGCGGAGACCTTCGCGGACAACACCGAGAGCCACCTGCTGGCCAACGCCCGCACCCTGCTCCAGATGGCGATCGTGCTCACCTACGGCGCGTCGCTGCCGGTGGTCAAGGTCGCCCGGGTCGCCGGCCAGTACACCAAGCCCCGCTCGCTGCCGACCGACGCGCGCGGCCTGCCGGCGTACCGCGGGGACATGATCAACTCGCTGGAGGCGACGCCGGAGGCCCGGGTCGCCGACCCGCAGCGCATGATCCGCGCGTACGCCAACTCGGCCGCCGCGATGAACATGCTCCGGGCGTACCTGGCCGGCGGGCTGGCCGACCTGCACGCGGTGCACGACTGGAACAAGGGCTTCGTCAAGAACTCCCCGGCCGGCGAGCGCTACGAGGCGATCGCCCGGGAGATCGACCGGGCGCTGGCCTTCATCCGGGCCTGCGGGATGACCGACGACGAGGCGCTGCGCACCGTCACCCTCTACTGCTCCCACGAGGCCCTCGCGCTGGAGTACGACCGGGCGCTCACCCGGGTCTCCGACCGCCGGGCGTACGGCCTCTCCGGGCATTTTCTCTGGATCGGTGAGCGGACCCGGCAGATCGACGGCGCCCACATCGACTTCATCTCCCGGATCGCCAACCCGATCGGCGTGAAGCTCGGCCCGACCACCACGCCGGACGAGGCGATCGAGCTCTGCGAGAAGCTCAACCCGGACAACATCCCCGGCCGGCTCACCCTGATCAGCCGGATGGGCAACCACCGGGTCCGGGACGCCCTGCCTCCGATCGTCGCCAAGGTCACCGCCGCCGGGGCGAAGGTGGTTTGGCAGTGCGACCCGATGCACGGCAACACCCACGAGTCCTCGAACGGCTACAAGACCCGGCACTTCGACCGGATCGTCGACGAGGTGCTCGGCTACTTCGAGGTGCACCGCAGCCTGGAGACCCACCCGGGCGGCCTGCACGTCGAACTCACCGGCGAGGACGTCACCGAGTGCCTGGGCGGTGCCCAGGGCATCGAGGACCTCGACCTGCCCGACCGGTACGAAACCGCCTGCGACCCGCGACTGAACACCCAGCAGTCGCTGGAGCTGGCCTTCCTGGTAGCGGAGATGCTCCGTGGCTGACGCGAGGAGTGAGCTTGCGAGCCCCGCAGTCGGCAGCCGAAAGGATGACCGTGGCTGACTTCATTGACCTGCGATCGGACACGGTGACCCGGCCCACGGCCGGGATGCGCGAGGCGATGGCGACCGCCGAGGTCGGCGACGACGTCTACGCCGAGGACCCGACCGTCACCGCGCTGGAGGCCGACGTCGCCGCCCTGTTCGGGCACGAGGCGGCGCTGTTCGCCCCGACCGGGTCGATGGCCAACCAGATCGCCCTCCAGCTCGTCGTCCCCGCCGGGGACGAGCTGCTCTGCGACGCCGACGCGCACGTGGTGACGTACGAGATCGGCGCGGCGGCCGCGTACGGCGGCATCTCGTCGCGGACCTGGCCCGCGGTCGGCGCGGAGATCGACCCCGACGTGGTGGCCGGGATGATCCGGCCCGACGGCTACTTCGCGGTCCCCACCCGGACGATCGCGGTCGAGCAGACCCACAACCGCGGCGGCGGCGGGGTGATCCCGCTGGCCACCCTCCGGGAGCTGCGCCGGGTGGCCGACGAGCACGGGCTGGCGCTGCACTGCGACGGCGCCCGCATCTGGCACGCGCACGTCGCCGACGGGGTGCCGCTGGCCGAGTACGGCACGCTCTTCGACACCCTGTCGGTCTGCCTCTCCAAGGGCCTCGGCGCGCCGGTCGGCTCGCTGGTGGTCGGCAGCGCGGAGAAGATCGCCCGGGCCCGGTTCATCCGCAAGCGGATGGGTGGCGGCATGCGGCAGGTCGGCATCCTCGCCGCCGCCGGCCGGTACGCCCTGGCCAACCACATCGACCGGCTCGCCGAGGACCACGCCAAGGCGGCCCGGCTGGCCGAGGCGGTCGCCCCGTTCGGGGTGCTCGCCGGCCCGGTCCGGACCAACATCGTCCCGCTGGACCTGACCAAGCACCCGCTGGACGCGAAGGCCCTGGCCACCGCCGCGCGGGCGGACGGCCTGCTGATCTCCGTGCTCGGCCCGCGCACCGCCCGCCTGGTCACCCACATGGACGTCGCGGACGCCGCGATCGACCGCGCCGCGGAAACCCTCACCCGCCTCCTCCGCGCCTGACCTC
>NZ_QGGF01000264.1 GCF_003857015.1 Micromonospora globispora
TGGGGACTGGCCGGCACCGGGTAGGTGTCGGCCGGCTCGACGGTGCGTGACCTCCTGCGGCAGCACGGCAGCTGTCGGGGTGGTGGGTCCGCCGCCCGGAACACGGGTGGCGATGCTGGCGGCCGCGACCAGGTGGCGGTGCCCGGAAAATGCGGCAGTGCGGGCAGGACAGGGTCCGCCTACGAGGTTTCGGAACCCGCCGCTGACAGGCGGGGCAGGTGGACGAGATGCCGCGCTCGTCCACCAGCCGCACAGTGATCCCGGCGAGGGTGGCCTTGTCGGTGAGGACCTGCAGGAGGCGGCCGACCTGCCACTGCCGCAGGTTGTGCCGCCGCCCCGCCGGGATGTTGAGCACGCCACGCGGGTCGCCGACGTGCAGCACACCGATCCGCTGTCGCACGGCCCAGGAGATCACGGTGCGGGCGGCTTCGTGCTGAGCCTGGCGAACCCGCCGCCGATGCCGGCCCTCGACGAGGCGCGCGCGGCGGCGGTACTGCCGCCAGCGCCGCGAACCCTTCTGCCCCGGCTTCGGTGCCCGGCGGGCGGCGGCGGGCTTTGGTGTCTGCGAGGTACATGCGGCGCTCGGCGCGGATCGCCCGTCCCGACACCAGCAGTCCCTCCCCGTCGCGGCCGGACACCGCATACGGGTGGATGATTCCCAGGTCCACCCCGGCCACCAGGCCCGGATCCGGTTCCTCACCGGGCGGATACACCGCCACTGGGACTTCGGCGGTCACGTCGAGGAACAAGCGGCAGCCCTCGCACAGCAGGGTGATCGACCGGACCTGCTCGACCGGATACGGGACCTCCCGCGCCAGGCGCACCCACAACGGCGGGGTGCCCTTGGCGGTCGGGATCCGCACCCGGCGCCCGTCGAGGGTGAACGTGCCGTGATACCAGCGCACGGGCACCAACCCACGACGGCGGCGCGGAAACCCCGCCGACAGGTCACCGTCCTTGCGGCGCTTGGCGGCCGCGAACCAGGCATCCGAGAACCGGCGCAGCACCGACCGGGCACCCACCGAGTCCAGCTCCGCGAACGTGCCCGGCCCCGACGCCGCCAACTCCCGGCGCAACTGCTGATAACCGGTCAGCGGCACGTCACGGCGGCGGCGCCGCCACGCGTTGATCTCCAGTACGCATGCCCACACGTCACCGGCCGAACGCAACAGACCGAAGCACCGCCGCCGCTGCACCGCCGTCAACCGCACAGCGACACGCGCCGTGCGATGCAGGACCGGTGGCGCGGCAGGATCCCGACGGCGAGGCACAAATCGAAGCCAACACCACCCGTACGACACTTACCCGACGGTGAACTCTTATGGTCATGGCACTAGCCGGACGGCGGCCGCGGGCCAGCGAGCGGCAATCGGTGACGGCCGTTACGGTGTGCGGGTGCGCGAGACGGCGAGGGGTTGGACAGCGGTCTGGTTGGTCGTGCTGGCCCTGGCCCAGGCGGTCGCGTTTCTCGTGGTGTGGCGCTTCGGCGTGCACACCCGGACCGGGCAGTGGCTCGACACCGTCGCGTTGACCGGCAACCAGATCGGCCAGGACCGCATCGACGGCCCGGTCAACCGGATGCTCAACGCGATGTCGGTGGTGTCCCTGCTGGTGGCGACCGCGGTGATCGGCTTCATCGCGCTGATCCGGGGCCGGAAGGCCCTCGCCCTCACCGCCACGCTGCTGATCGCCGGCGCCAACCTCAGCACCCAGCTGCTCAAGCACGTCCTCACCCGGCCGGACTTCGGCATCGACCCGGAGCGGGCGGCGGCGGGCAACAGCCTGCCCAGCGGCCACACCGCCGTGGCCGCGTCGGTCGCGCTGGCGCTGATCCTGGTCCTGCCCCGCACGGTACGGGCGCTCGGCGCGTTCCTCGGGGTCGGCTACGCAGCCGCCGCGGGCGTGGCCACCCTCTCCGCCGGCTGGCACCGGCCCAGCGACGCGGTGGCGGCTTTCCTCGTGGTGGGGGTCTGGGCGGCGCTCGCCGGCCTGCTGCTCCTGGCCACCCAACGGGAACGGGCGGCGGTCGTCGAAGCCGACGCGCACCGAACCGCCGCCCTGGTGCTGGGCGTCGGCGGCGCACTCGCCGTCGTGGCGTCCTGGCTCGCGCTGTCCTGGCTGGTCGACCTGCGGGACACCGCCGCGGACGAACTCGGCCACCGCGCGCTCCTCGTCGGGTACGCGGGCAGCGCGGCCGGCATCGCCGGAACGATAGCCGTGGTGGCCGCGCTGCTCCTCGCGGTCGTGCACCGCCTGGTGCCCCGATACAAGGGCTAGTTGTGCGGTGTCCACTAACGTTCGCCGGGTTGGTCGGCGTCGGGGAAGTGTCGTACGGGTGGTGTTGGCTTCGCCTCGTGCCTCGTCGTCGGGATTCTGCCGCGCCGCAGGTGGTGCATCGCACGGCGCGTGTCGCGTTGCGGGTAACGCCGGGCCAGCGGCGGCGGTGTTTCGGTCTGTTGCGTTCGGCTGGGGACGTGTGGGCATGCGTACTGGAGATCAATGCGTGGCGGCGTCGCCGCCGGGATGCGCCGCTGGCCGGTTATCAGGAGTTGTGTCGGGAGCTGGCGGTGTCCGGGCCGGACACGTTCGCCGAGTTGGGCAGCACGGGTGCGCGGTCGGTGTTGCGCCGGTTTTCGGATGCGTGGTTCGCGGCGGCGAAACGGCGCAAAGCGGGTGACCTGTCGGCGCGGTTTCCGCGCCGGCGGCGGGCGTTGATGCCGGTGCGCTGGTATCACGGCACCTTCACCGTCGGCGGGCGCCGGGTGCGCATCCCCACCGCCAGAGGCACCCTGCCGTTGTGGGTTCGGCTGGCGCGGGATCTGCCGTATCCGGTGGAGCAGGTCCGGTCGATCACCTTGCTGTGTGAGGGTGGCCGCCTGTTTCTGGACGTGACCGCCGAGGTCCCGGTGGCGGTGTATCCGCCCGGCGAGGAACCGGATCCTGCCCGGGTGGCCGGGGTGGATCTTGGTGTGATCCATCCGTATGCGGTGGCCGGTCCGGACGGAGAGGGGCTGTTGGTGTCCGGGCGGGCGATCCGCGCCGAGCACCGCATGCACCTGGCCGACACCAAAGCCCGCCGCCGCGCGGTGTCACGCCGGGCGCCGAAGCCGGGTGAGAAGGGTTCGCGGCGGTGGCGCAAGTACCGCCGCCGGGCCCGACTGGTGGAGGGCCGGCATCGGCGCAGGGTGCGCCAGGCCCAGCACGAAGCCGCCCGTACCGTGGTCTCCTGGGCGGTGCGCCAGCGTATCGGTGTACTGCACGTCGGCGACCCGCGTGGGGTGCTCGATATTCCGGCGGGGCGGCGGCACAACCTGCGGCTGCGGCAGTGGCAGGTCGGCCGCCTCCTGCGGGTCCTCACCGACAAGGCCACGCTCGCCGGGATCACTGTGCGGCTGGTGGACGAGCGCGGCACCTCGTCCACCTGCCCCGCCTGCCAGCGGCGGGTTCCGAAACCTCGTAGGCGGACCCTGTCCTGCCCGCACTGCACATTCTCCGGGCACCGCCACCTGGTCGCGGCCGCCAGCATCGCCACCCGTGTTCCGGGCGGCGGACCCACCACCCCGACAGCCGTCGTGCTGCCTGAGGTGGTCACGCACCGTCGAGCCGGCCGACACCTCCCCGATGCCGGCCGGTCCCGG
>NZ_QGGF01000332.1 GCF_003857015.1 Micromonospora globispora
GCGCATTCGGTCGTCCGGACCGCGGAGCACCTGGTGGCGCGGGGCTACGAGCCACTGGTCATCGCCCCGGCTCCGGCCGGCGCGCGGAGCCGGGCCGCCCGAGCAGCACCAGGCCCACCGCGACGACCAGGATCGCGGTCGTCACCAGCGCCAGGTCCGCCACGCTGATCACGGTGAGTGCCACCTGCTGGTCCTTGCTGATGCTGACCGGGCGGCCGAACGACACGCCACCGCCGAAGACCGTCACCGTGTACGTGCCGCGCGGCAGGTCGGGCACGACCGCCGAGCCGTCCGGGCCGAAGGGGAGCCGCTGCACGGCACCGTCGGCGCGGGTGAGTTCGATGCCGTCGCCGACCCGGTGGGTGAAGAACATGTCGGCCGCCGTGAACGAGACCCGGAAGAAGAGCAGCTGCACCACCCAGGCCGTCCGCTCCCACGGCACGAACCGCTGTCCCGCCCGGTTGACCACCGAGGTGCCGTCCACCATCGCGCTGTCGACCACGTAGTAGAGCTGCTTCGACACCAGCCCGCGCGGTCCCTGCTGGGTGCGGCTCTCCGCGACCCAGCGCGGCCGGGTCAGCTCGGCGCCGGCCAGGTCGAGGACCTCACCGGTGTTGCTGCGCAGCCGCATGGCGGCGACCCGGTCCGGCGGCACCACCGCACCGAACCGGTCGATGAAGCTCCAGGACACCAGCCGGGCGGTACGCAGACCGAGCTCCACCACCTTGCCGCGCGCGCCGGCGTCGACGTCGCCCCGGAACCGGTCGAAGACCACCTTCCGGTCGTCGCTGATCCGGGTCTCCGGCACGATCAGGCGCTTGTCGAGGTCGATGAAGTTGCGGACGGCGACCTGGATGCGGCCCTTGGCGTCGGAGCGGGCCAGTTTTCCGTCCACCTTCACCACCACGCCCCGCAACGGCGGCACCGTCTGCAGGTGCAGGATCCCCGGCCGCGCCGGTGCGGACCGGGCGGCGCTGGCGGCGGTGGGCAGGACGACCGCCAGCAGGACCGCCGCCAGGGACAGCAGGGCGGCGCGGACGGCTCGCCGGATCACGTCCACCGCCGCCGCCGAACCGCCGCGACGCCGACCAGCGCGGCCACCAGGCTGCCCGTCACCGCGTACGAGGTGTACACCGGCACCGGGTCCGGTCTCACCACGACGGGCGGCGTCCGTTCGGTGCTGAGGAAGACCGCCGGCCGGGGTGGTCGGTCGAAGTCGAAGGCATCGAGGAAGGTGTTGGCCTTCCCGTCGCGCTCGGCCAACGGTTTCAGCCGCCAGTTGACCTCGATGAACTTGAGCGCCGAGGTGAAGTCCAACGTGGTGGAGTCGACGTGTCCGCGGCGGGCGTACGGGCTCACCAGCAGCGCGGGCACCCGGAAGCCGTAGCCGTACCGGTCGACCTGCGGCGGCACGACGTGGTCGTACCAGCCGCCCCAGTCGTCGTACGACCAGAGGAACGCCGACGAGTCCCAGTTCGGCGACCGCATGAGTTGGGTGAGCAGCGTCCGGACCAGGTTCTGCCCGGCCCGGATGCTGCCGGGCGGGTGCTCGCTGTCGCCGGCCGGGGCGATGAACGAGACCGCCGGCAGGTTGCCCTTGGCCGCGTCCTCGTAGTACTCGTCCAGGTCGACGATCTTGCCGAACAGCCGGGGGTCATCGACGTAGCGCGCGTAGGCCAGCAGCGGCACCCAGATCACCTGCGCGCCCCGGTCGACGTCCTCCTCGCTGGTGCGGGAGCGGAAGGTGATCGTGGGATCGTAGTTCTCCACGTAGAACTTCCAGCTGATCCCCGCGGCCTCCAGCCGGTCGAAGATGGTGGGAATGTCACCCCAGCCCTGCGCGGGGATCGACTCCGACTTCCCGGTCGCGCCCGGGCCCCCGGTCACCCGGAACATGTGGTTGCGGATGCTCCCCGAGTTGGACGAGCTGAAGAAGCGGTCGAAGAGCACGTACTCGTCGGCGATGTTCCAGTAGTACGGCAGGTCGCGATCGTCGTAGTAGCCCATCGCGAGCTTGCCGTCCTTGCCCTGGGTGCTCACCCCCTCGACGAAGCCGTCCATCCGGCCCTTGTTGTACTGCACCCGGAACGCCTCGGCGGTGTGGTCCAGGTCGAGGCTGCCCAGCTCGCCCATGTGGAAGGGCTTGACGCACGGCTCGGCCTGGTCCCGGCGGACCGGCATGCAGGTGTCGGCGGGGATGCCGTCGACCCCCGGCCGGGTGCCGAAGTAGTTGTCGAAGGTGTGGTTCTCCTGCATCAGGAAGACGAAGTGGTCGATCGGCGTGGTGGGACTCGGCGCCGTGCGGGCTGGCGCGGCGAGCGCGGCGCCCGGGTTGGCGAGCGCCAGCAGACCGGCGACGAGCAGCGCGCGGGCCAGCAGGCGGCCGGCACGGCGGCGGTACGGGCGGGTCGGGTCGGTCATGGACGCACCTCGTAGATGATGATCACCGGAACCGGGACCCGCGCCCCGGTGGAGTCGGTCCCGTCGACGTACTCCGTGTGCACGACGCGGCCGTGGTAGCGGCGGATCAGGACCATCAACCGCTCGGAGAAGAACGCCGAGCGCCCGGCGGAGAACGAATCCCAGACCACGTACTGCAGGTCGTTGTGGCGCAGCCACCAGTCGGGGTTGGGCAGCGGGGCGTACGACGGGTTGCGCCGCAGCGGATTCGGACTGACCGACAACCCGTAACTGCGACGGTGACCGTAGTACTGGATGATGTTGGCCATCGACGGGCCGAGGGTGAGCACCACCGACCCCTCCGGCGAGTTGGCGGCCAGCCACCGGCCGGCCTCCCGGCCCCCGGGCACCCCACCGGAGCCGGCGAGGAAGGTGGCGTTGTCGGCCTGGTTGACCGCGGTCCAGCTGGGCACGAGCAGGCTCAGGGTGACCAGCGCGATCACCGCGATACGCACCGTCCGCACCGCACGGGCCCGCCGGTCCGGTGCCCCGTCGGCCCGGGCGAACAGCCGGCCGATCCGGCCGGGTACCGGCAGGCCGGTGAGGGCCCGGGCGGCGAGGATCGCCACCGGCGCCGCGGCGGGCAGCAGGTACTGGAAACCCTTGACGGGCCACAGCTGGAAGAAGAGCACGGGTGCCGCGATCCACGAGACCAGCAGCGTCTCCCGCCAGGAGCGGTGCCGGCGCAGCCACCAGAGGCCGCCGATGGCCGCCGCCACCACGAGCAGCCCCATTGCCGACGGCACGGTCTCGACGTAGAACCCCATCGAGTGGTTGGGCCGCCGGAACAGCTGCCACACCAGGTAGCTCTTGCCGGTCTGGCTGCGCCCGGCCAGGGCCTGCGAGACCGGATGGGTCAGGAAGACCACCAGCATCGCGGCGAGGGCGAGCAGCGACATCCGCACTGGCCGCCGCACCATCGGGGTCAGCGCCAGGAACGCGTAGACCCCGCCGGCCAGGACGACGCTGGTTTCCTTCGTCAGCATCGTCACGCCCAGCATGGCGCCGGTCGCGACGTACCAGAGCACCTGCTGGTCCTGGACGAACCGCACCAGGCAGTAGAGGGTGAGCGTCGCGAACAGCACCATCGGTCCGTCGAGGAGGACCTGCCGGGTCACCACCACGTGGTACGGCATGACGGCGACCAGCAGCGCCGCGACCAGTCCGACCCGCCGGCTGTAGAGCCGCGCACCCAGCAGGTGGACGGCCAGCACGGTGGCCACGCCCAGCGCCGCCACCACCACCCGCCCGACCACGTCGACCTCGCCGGTGCGGAAGAACGGCGACAGGAGGGTCTGGAAGAGCATCGGGTGGGCGCGGAACACCGGGAAGAAGGGCGCGTAGTTCGGGTTGCCGGCGAGCGAGGCGGCCTGCCCGGCGTAGACGGCCTCGTCGCTGTTGAAGCCGAGAGACCCC
>NZ_QGGF01000304.1 GCF_003857015.1 Micromonospora globispora
GGGAGACCGCCGTCGCGATCGCCTCCTCGTCGTCGAGGAGCAGCGGCGGCAGCCGGGTGCCCGCGCCGAGCTGGTAGCCGCCGCCGACGCCCGCCGTCGCGTGCACGGGGTAGCCGATCGCGCGCAGCCGCTCCACGTCGCGGCGCACCTAGCGGTCGGTGACCCCCAGCTCGGCGGCGAGCTCGGCGGCGGTCCACGACGACCGCCGCTGCAGCAGCGCCAGCAGCCGCAGCACCCGCTCGGTCGTCGCCTCGACGGTCACGCGCTCATCGTTCCACAGATCACGGAACGATCCTGTCCGCTATCTGCGGGAGGCTGGAGCCATGACGGACCAGACCGTGGAGGCGAACTGAGATGGCCCGCGACGTTCAGATCACTGTCGATTGCGCCGACCCGGCCGGGTTGGCGGCGTTCTGGGCCCAGGCCCTCGGCTACCGCCTCCAGGACCCGCCCGGGGGCTTCGAGTCGTGGGAGCAGGCACTGGAGGCGATGGGCGTGCCCCCCGAGAGGCGCAACGACGCCTCGGCGGTGGTCGACCCCGAGGGCGCCGGGCCGCGGCTGTTCTTCCAGCGGGTGCCGGAACGCAAGCAGGCCAAGAACCGCATGCACCTCGATGTGCGAGCCGCCCCCGGGCTCCAGGGCGACGCGCGGATGGCGGCCCTGGAGGCGGAGGCCGAGCGGCTCGTCTCCCACGGCGCCACCCGGCTCCGGCGCTACGAGCCCGCGCCCCCGCTCGGCGCCGGTCACATCGTGATGGCCGACCCCGAGGGCAACGAGTTCTGCCTTGACTGATCAGCCGCGCGGCGGGGCCGGCGACCTCAGCGCGGTCTGCCAGTGGACGGTCGGCCGTAGCCGGGCTTGTCGGAGTGGTCGACGCCGTGGGCCGCCCAGCTGTACAGGTGCAGTTGGAGGCCGTCGGGGTCGTTGAAGACCAGCAGCCAACCGATGGACGCCTCGATCACCGGCGAGTGCGGGACACCCAGGTGGTCGAGGTGGGCGGCCCAGGCCTCGATGTCGGCGCGGTCGTCGACGGCGAAGCTGACCGGGTCGAAGTCCCGGCAGCCCGCCGCGGCCGGCGGATTGACCCGCATGGCGACCATCGTGTCGCCGAGGCCCGGGAGCACGCCGCCGACGCCGCGCACCGCGCCGTCCGCCTCCGGGAACTCCCAGGTGACGCGGTAGCCGAAGACCCGCGCGTACCAGTCGACGGATCGGGAGAGGTCGGTGACCGGGATCTTCACGTGGTGGATGCCGGCCAGGTCGGGTCGGGACATCGGAACCCCCGGAAAGATTGACCGCAGTGGCGCTGCGGCGAATAACGGTATGATGCGCGGCATGGCCGACATCGTCAAGAGGCCCTACCGGTCCGAGGCGCGAGCGGCGTCCGCTGCCGCGACCCGCGCCCGCATCCGCGAGACGGCCGTACGGCTGTTCGTCGAGCGCGGGTACGTCGCCACCACCATGCGCGGGGTCGCCCGAGCGGCCGGCGTCGGTGAGCGCACCCTCTACGACGCCTTTCCCACCAAGGCGGCGCTGTTCGGGCACGTACTCGGGGTGGCCACCGTCGGAGACGAGGAACCGGTGCGGGTCGCCGACCGTCCGGAGATCACCGCCACGCGCGAGGAGCCCGACCCCCGGTCAGCCATCGCGCGGCTCGTCGCCTACTCGGCCGCGCTGCTGGAACGCGCCGGCGACCTCATCATGGTCAGCGTCGAGGCCGCCGGCGCGGACCCCGACATGCGGGCGGCAGCCGACGCCGGTGCCCGTGCCACCCACCAGGTCCACCTCGCGCTCACCGAGCACCTGCACCGCCGCGGAGCCCTGCGCGACGGCATGGACCCGGTCACCGCCGCCGACATCCTCTACGCCCTCGGCTCACCCCACCTGCACCAACTGCTGCGCCGGCACCGCGGCTGGACCGTGGAGCAGTACCGCACCTGGCTGGAGAACGCCTGCGCGCGGGAGTTGCTGGGCTGACCGCCCGAGCGCGGCCGGTGCGGCGCGCCGGCGAGCGGGCTGTGGTCGTACTCATTCCCGGCGGTCCTCGTCCGGGATGGGAATCTCCTCGTGCTGTTTCATCGCGTCGGCCGGGTTGGCGTCGGCGGGCAGGGAGGTCGGCATCCCACCCTGGTCCGGCACGATGACGCCCTGCTCCGCCAGGTCGGCCTCGGATGCCTCCGGTACGGCCTCCTCCACGGTGCCCGGCGGCCCGACCTCGGTCTCGTCCTGCTGTTGCTCCAGCGCGTCCGCTTCAGGTGGTTGGCGGAGCGGATCAGCCTGTTCGTCCCAGTTGGCGGTCATCGCGGCCTCCCGACGGGTGCACATTTCGGTCACCTGCGCGAGGCCCTGCCTACCCACAGCGGCCCGGGCTAGGCGCAGCCGTCGACCGGGACGGCCGACAGTCAGCGGCCGGTGAAGGTCGCCTTGCCGGGGCCGTCCACCAGGAAGGAGCGCACCGCGCCGCGCAGGTCCTCCGTCCGGTACAGGTCGGCGGCGATCTCCGTGACGTGCCGGTTCGCCTCCGCAACGCCGCCCCTCTCGAAGTGGTCGAGCACCTTCTTGGTGGCCGCGTGGGCGCGCGTCGGGCCGGCGGCGAGCTGCGCGGCGAAGGTCCGCGCCGCGCCGTCAAAGCCCTCGTCGGGGAGGACCCGGTTCACCACGTTCCACCGCTCGAGGGCCGCGGCCGAGTAGCGCTCGCCGGTCATCACGAACTCCTTCGCCCGGCCGACCCCGGCCCGCGCGGCGAGTCGCTGGGTGCCACCCATGGTCGGAGTCAGCCCGACCACCTTCTCCACCAGACCGAAGCTCGCCCGCTCGGCGGCCAGGATGATGTCGCAGGCCACCGCCACCTCGAACGCCCAGGTCAGGCAGAGCGCGTGGGCGGCGAAGACGGTGGGGAACTCGCAGGCGGCGATCCGGCCCGGCAGCCTCAGCATCCGGTCGAAGAGGACCTTCGCCTGCTCCGGTGACTGCTGGGCGTCGAACAGACTGACGTCCACGCCGGCGCTGACCACCCGGCCGTCGAAGCGGATCAACAGCGCCCGCGTGTCGGCCGGCAACCGGTCGAGGGCGGCGTCGAGCTGATCGTGCAGATCGAGGGTGTAGAGGTTGAGCGGCCCCGCGTCGATGGTCAACACGGCGAGTCGGGAGGGCTCGACCTCCAGGCGGGCCAGGGCAGGCGGTTCGGTCACCGGTGCAGCCTACCGGGGGTGCTGGGACTGCTCACCGCCAACGAGGATCGTGCCGTGCCGGGCGCCGGTGACGGTTCACGCCGCCGCCCGGTCCCCGGGAAGCCCGGCCATTCAGGACCGGCCGGGTCGAACACCGGGGGCCGACACGTCGCCTATTTTCCCTGCTCGGAGTTGTGATCTGTGGGATTCGGGTGGAGGCTGCGGGGGAGCGACCACCGCTGCGACCATCAGATTGATGAGCGGTCATGGGCGGCGATGAAAGGCACACCGTGCGAGCACCAGCGGCGACACCGGTCCGCTTCCCGGTGATGATGCAGCACTGGCGGCACCTGACGTTCCTGCACTGGCGTTATCCCGCCGACCTCGTCCAGTCCCACCTACCCGCCGGCCTGCGGGTGAAGACCTTCCACGGCACGGCGTGGGTGGGCCTGATCCCGTTCCTGATGGACCGGGTACGGGCGCCCGGGATGCCGCCGCTGCCGTGGCTGTCCCGATTCCCGGAAACCAATGTGCGCACCTACGTGCAGGGCCCCGACGGACGTACCGGCATCTGGTTCCTGTCGTTGGACGCCGCGCGGCTGCCCGCGGTGGCCGTCGCCCGAGCGTGGTACGGCCTGCCGTACTTCTGGTCGCAGATGTCGGTGGAAGCCCGCCGGGCCGAGGTGGTGTACCGGGCCCGACGGCGGTGGCCCGGACCGGCCGGGGCGCGATGCGATGCCCGGGTGGAGCTCGGCCCGCCGTTGTCCGAAGCGGAACTGACAACGTTGGATCACTCCCTCACCGCCCGGTACCGGCTCTACTCGACGATCGCGGGTCACCTCGTCGCCGCCGATGCCGACCACGCCCGCTGGCCGCTGCGTCGAGCCCGACTGATCCAGCTCCGCCAGGACCTGCTCCAGGCGGCGGGCCTGCCCGCACCGGACCACGATCCGATCGTGCACGCGTCGGCCGGAGTGCCGGTCCGGATCGGCATGTGGCGGCCGGTGTGACCGCCGCGCCCCGGTCAGTTCGGCGCCGCCGCTGCACGCCTGGGCAGGTACAGCGCCCAGCCGGAGGTGCTCAGGCCGCGTACCGGCACCCGCTGCCAGCCCCGGGCCCAGTCGGGCGGGCCGGCGTCCTTGACCAGCACCGCGACGGATGCGCTCCGCGCCACCTGCCGTAACCGGGTCGTGCTCACGTTGCGGTTGTATCCGCGGTCCTCCAACGCCCGGCACCGGCTGTAATAGGCGACGGGAATGGCCTCGTGACCGGTGACCACGCACGGCGGCCGTACCCCGTGCGAGCGCAGCGTCTCGGCGATCCGGGCCCAGTCCCCACGACCCCGGACCTGTTCGGCCACGACGTGCAGCAGGATCCCGGACTGGATGGCGAGGTGACCGGCGCAGCCGGCGGCGACCACCGCGGTGAGGGCCCGCCGCCAGGTACCGGAGGTCGCCGTCAGCAGTGCGGCGAGCCCGGACGCGGCCGGGACGAGGGCCAGTCCGTACGCGGGCATGAGGAAGCGAGGTGCCGAGTAGGCGATGAGGAACAGATAGGGCACGGCCATCGACCCGGCGACCGCGACCGGCAGCCACGCCGTCGACGACACGCCGCCCCGGCGGGCTGCCCGGACGCCGAGCGGCACCAGCATCGCGAGCGCCACCCACCACAACGCGGCCGGCCAGTGGAGCGGACTGTCGCACGGCCGGCAGAGGATCGGCCCGTCCAGGGTGGCGACGACCTTCGGCAGGGAGAACGCCAGGCCCGTACCGCCCTGCACGTGGCCCGCCTGGCGGATACGCTCCACCAGCCCGCCGTACCGCGTCTCCGCCTCGACCACCCACGGCGAGACCGGTGACCAGCGCGGCCGCCAGCCGCCGGCGCCGGAACGCCGGCACGACCACGGTGCTGCCGAGCAGGGGGAGCCCGAGCCAGAACGCGTCGGCCGGCCGCATCAGCGCGGCGACCACGAGCGCCGCGACGAGCCCCAGGTACGCCCCGAACCGGCCCGGTTCGGCCGCGGCGAGCAGGAAGCAACCGACGGCCGCGACGGCCGCCATCGCCATGTAGTGGTTGGGCATGGCCGCGTTGGCGTAGAAGACGGCGATCCAGAGGCTCGCGTACAGCCCCGCCGCCAGCGCCGCGACGCGAGGCTGCGGCAGCAGCCGGGACCAGACCCAGAACGCGAGGCCGAGCGACACCGCCGCGGTGGCGGTGAGGAACAGCCGCAGGGCGACCGTCGAATCCAGCCACGACGCCACCGGCCCGACGAGCAGGGTGACCCCGCGGGACCGGGGCGCGCTCATGAACGCCGGCGGCGCGTGGGTGCCGTACTGGCTGACGTAGACGACCTCGTCCCAGCCGAGCCGGAGGGTCGCGGGCACGGCGACCAGGGAGGCGACGGCAAAGAGTACGCACACCGCCAGCAGCGGCCGCACGGCGGAGCGAGGCGTCCCGCGTCGGGCCGCGGCCATCAGCAGGAGATGACGTTGTCGGCACCCTCGGTCGGGGTGACGGGCTCGGTCAGGGCTGCCTCCCCCTCGGGCCGTGGCCCGCGTACGGTGGTCACCACCGCGTGCCAGAGCAGCCAGACGTCGAAGCCCACGCTCATCCTGCGCAGGTAGACCCGGTCCTTGCGCAGCCGGTCGGCGGGGGAGATGTGGTACTGCTGGATCTGCGCGATACACGCGATTCCGGGCCGGACGGTGTGGCGATCGGCGAACTCGGGCAGCTTCTCGAGGTACCGGTCCACCAGCACGGCACGCAGCGGTCTCGGCCCGACCAGGCTCATCGTTCCGCCGAGCACGTTGAGCAGTTCCGGCAACTCGTCCAGGTGCCAGCGGCGCAGCCACCTGCCGCAGCGCAGCATCCGCGGGTCACCGGCGGGCGAGGCGACCGGACCGGTGAGGCGTTCCGCCTCGTACGTCATGCTCCGGAACTTGAACTGCCGGAAGGTGATCCCGCCCTTGCCCACCGCGTTCTTGGTGAACAGGATCGGGCCCGGCTCCTCGAGCCAGATCAGGCAGGCGATGACGAGCCACAGCGGAAGCGTCACGACCAGGCCGATCAGCGCGACGGTGACATCGAGGGCTCGCTTCATCCGCGGCTCGCGCGGATACACCAGGCAGCGCGACGCGTGGTGGCGGAGGATCCGCTCCCGCACCCCGACCGGCGGCGGCGCGTTGTCCTCGACCAGGCCCACGACGGTGGTCGTGGTGAGGACCCCGCCCAGGAACGCACCGGCGACGGCCAGCAGCGCGTAGCGCGGGGGGATCCCGTGGTCCAGCGACGGCAGCCACCAGACCGACGTGGTCAGCCCGCCGCTCGCCAGCACGCAACCGCGGTACGTCCGAGCCGGATCGCGACCGGGAACGGAGCGTCGGGATGCCGCGACGATCAGGACCGACAGCAGAAGCGACGCCATGAAAACCAGCACGCCCATGACTTCTTCCAGCCCCCACTCGCGCCGATCATCGATACGCTTTGTGCTCTTCCACCCACAGGCTGAACATCAGCAGGCTCCAGATCTCCCGGCTGTGTTCACCGGTGCGGTTCATGTGCCGGTCGACCCAGTGGCGCACCTCGTCGGGGCGTAGGTAGCCCTGGCGCCGCAGCACCTCGCTGCTCAGGTATTCGTCGACCAGTGGTCGGAGCGATTCGGTCAACCAGCGCGGCAGGGGCGCGTTGAATCCCCGCTTTCGCATCCCCGCGATTCGGCTGGGCAGTGCGGCCGCCATCGCCTGGCGCAGGAGTCGTTTGGTCCGGTAGCCGGGCATCTTGAGCCGACCGGGCAACGAGAATGCGAACTCCATGACCGGCGTCGTCAGCAGCGGCACGCGTACCTCGAGGGAATGCGCCATGCTCAGCCGGTCCATCTTGGTCAGCACGTTGTCGACCAGATAGACGTTCGCGTCGGTGTACTGGAACCGGGTCAACCTGTCGAATCCGGCGCCCGCCCGGTGGTGCTGCTCGTGCACCTCGTACGAGTCGGACAGTTCGGCGAAGAGATCCGGCTGCAGGAGCCTCGCCTTCTGACCCTCCCGGAAGACGACCCGCCACAGGTAGTGGCTGCGGCCGGGGTCGTCGAGCGCGTTCTCGACGAACCGCCGCGCCTTGAAGTCGAAGCTCGTCCGCCGGTGCGACGACGGCATGAACCGCAGCAGGGCCGGCGCGATGCGCTCCACCAGCGGCCGGGGCAGGAGGCGGTAGTACCGAGCCAGCTTGTCGGCCTTGTAGGTGTGGTAGCCGGCGAAGAGCTCGTCGCCGCCGTCGCCGCTCAACGCCACCGTGACGTGCTGCCGGGCCAGTTCGCACAGGTAGTAGGTGGGCACGATGGACGGATCGGCGAACGGCTCGTCGAAGACCGGCGCTATCCGGTCGACCACGTCCTCCGCCCGCGGCTCGACGACCACCTCGTGGTGGTTGGTGCCGAGGTGACGGGCCAGCAGCGCCGCCTCGCGCCGCTCGTCGTACGACCGGTCGGCGAAGCCGACGGTGAAGGTCCGCAGCGCCCCGCCCGGTCGCCGGTGACGGGCCGCCGCCACCACGGAACTGGAGTCGATACCGCCGCTGAGGAAGAATCCGAGCGGCACGTCGGCCATGAGCTGCTGCTCGACGCTCTCCGCCAGCAGCTCGCGCAGCCTCGCCGTCGCCTGCCGCGGCGACAGATCACGTCGGCGCGGCGTGTCGCGCAGGTCCCAGTAGCGCCTGATCTTGTAGCCCTGCGGGCGCCACGTGAGCACGGTGCCCGGCGAGAGCCGGCGGATCTCCCGATAGATGCTCCGCGGCCCGGGGACGTACATCAGGGAGAAGTAGTCGCTGAGCGCCTGAACGTCGACGGTGGTGGAGACGCCGGCGGCGAGGACCGCCTTCATCTCCGACCCGAACACCACACCGTGTCGCGGCAGCGCGTAGTAAAGCGGCTTGATGCCGGCCCGATCACGAGCCAGGACCAGGTGCTGCTCGGCCTCGTCCCAGAGCGCGACGGCGAACATGCCCTCGAGCCGCGTCACGAAATCGGCCCCGAATTCCTCGTACAAATGGGGAATCACCTCGGTGTCGGTGCCCGATCGAAACCGGTGGCCCCGCCGCGCCAGTTCATTGCGCAGCTCGCGGTGATTGTAGATTTCGCCATTCAGGACGGCGTGGACCGTCCGGTCCTCGTTGCTCACGGGTTGCCGGCCGGCGGCGACATCCACAATGGCGAGCCGTCGCGCGGCCAACCCGGCATTTCTCTTTACGTGGATGCCCTCGTCGTCCGGTCCGCGGTGATTCAACGTGCGGCACATTGCCAACAGCCGGTCCGGATCGACAGGCGTCGCAACGTCGTCGTACACGATTCCCGCGATACCGCACATGCGCCCTCGCAAACTGCATCGTCGCTGGCCATGCCGCTCGTCCGGTTGCCCCCCACCGGTCGGCTTGGGCCCGTCCTGGGCAACCGTTCCCCGACTCGTACTCTCCACGAGCCGCTACGCCGATGGGGCGGATTCGGCGGGATTGTTCAAAGCGCGGCGGTTGCGCCCGTCGGCAAATGGGACAGCTGGGCATGTCCGGATCAGAAGGAACAGCGGCGGAAAACTGTCATCAGGGTTGCCGGGAACGGACGCTGGCGACAAAAGAACCCCGCGCACCTCTTTGCGTGGCCGGGGGAAAGGAGGAATCCGTGGAGGTCAGACCGGAATGGCAGGGCCCTCGTGGGCGGGCCCGCACGGCCGCGGCCGCCACAGGCGTATCTTCTGCCCGCCCAGCAGCAGCAGGTACTGGCTGTTGTACCCGAGGTACCGGCGCCACAGCCGTCGAGGCTCCACCGCCAGCCGCCACAACCAGGCCAGGCCGGACCGTTGCATCCACACCGGCGCCGGACGCAGCAGGCCGGCGTGATAGTCGAACGCCGCCCCCACCGCCAACAAGGGCACATCGAGCAGCGGACGCATGGCGAAGACGAACGCCTCCTGGCGCGGACAGCCGAGGCCGACCAGAACCCCCCGGGCACCCGACGCCACGATCCGCGCCGCGATCCCGGCCAGCTCGTCGGGATGAGCGACGCGGAACTTTGACGGCTCCGCACCGGCGATCCGCAGCGCCGGGAACCGCCGGCTCAGCGACTCGGCCAGCCGGTCGAGGGTCTCCGGCGTCGATCCGTACAGGTAGACCGGGAGATCCTCCTCGGCCATCCGGTCCAAAACGCGCAGCACCAGTTCGGGGCCGCTCACCCAGTCCCGCAGGCTGGTGCCGTGCAGCAGGTTCAGCCCCCAGCGCACCGGCTGTCCGTCCGGTGTCACCACGTCGAGCGCGTTGAGCCGGGCCCGATGCGCCCGGTCGTTCACCCCGGTCATCACCCCGTGCACGGCGAGCGCGGTCAGTGCGAACGACCGCCGCTCCCGGGCCGCCCTGAGAACCTTCCGGATCGCCGCGTCGTAGTCGACGGCGTTCACGAGCACGCCCAGCAGATCCCGCTTACCAGCGTCGACCCCCCGAGCCGACAGTCCGCCCGGTCCGTCGACCATCAGGCGTTGGTTGTCGGTGGCCAATTCCGCTCCTCGACGGCTGGTCGCTCACGGGCGCGAGCCGCATGCGGGCAACCCGGACGCGGTCACGATAACCCGGATCGCGGGGACGGGGCCGGTGCTTGGGCGGACACCCCGGCCGGCGGTCGGGTATTGCTGCGGAGCAGCCAGTGAACCGCGACCAGGGGTGCGACGCCGACGGGATACCAAGCCAGGTCGGTCGGGTCGAACTGCACGCCCAACACGAGTCGGGCCAGCAGGCTGCGCGCGGACAGGGCAGCCGGGACACCCGTCAGCTGCGCTATCTCGACCAGCCAGCAGAAGCCGACGGCCACCCCGCCAGCCGGTAACGGCGCCAGCCGCGGCCACAGGAACAGCACCCCGACGTAGACCATCGACGCGTACAGGGCGGTGCCGGAGTACTGCTCCAGGCCGCCTCCGCTGAGCGCCCGGATGGTTAGTGCGACGGCCAGGAAGAGCGCCGCCGCCATCAGCATGAGCAGCCGGAACACCGGCGGCCTGATCGACATTCCGGCGATGCTACCGACGAGGCGGCGCCGGCACGGGCCCGAAACCGGCCGACGCCGGCACGCTTGGCCGGGCTCAGGCGACCCGAGGTACGGGGCGGATCGGCAGGGCCGCGCGGTGGGTCGTACCCGAGATGTCGCCGGAGCCAGCGGTGGCGGAACGACGGGTACGCGAAAAGGCTCGCCGTGCCGGGTGGTGGGCCCGGGGGTAGCGTGCGGGACGACGACGATTCCGCGAGGAGGACCCGGTGCAGACGACGACCGTGGACGTGCCGACCAGCGACGGCGTCGCCGACGCGTACCTCGTCCGGCCGGACGGGGACGAGCCCTTCCCGGCGGTCCTGGTCTTCATGGACGCGTTCGGGCTGCGTCCCCGGCTCGCCGAGATGGCCGAGCGGATCGCCTCGCGCGGCTACCTCGTGCTGGTGCCCAACCTCTTCTACCGGGCCGGCCGTGCGCCCCTGATCGACCTGTCCGCGCTGGCGGACCCCGAGCAGCGCGGCGCGATCTTCGGGCAGCTCATGCCGTTCATCCGGGCGCTGACGCCGGAGGTGATCCGCCGCGACGCCGGGGCGTACCTGGACTTCCTCGCCGCCCGGGACGACGTGGCGCCGGGACGGGTGGCGATCACCGGGTACTGCATGGGTGGCATGAACGCCCTGCGGGCCATCGAGGCGTACCCGGACCGGATCGCCGCGCTGGCCAGCTTCCACGCCGGCCGGGTGGTCACCGACGCGCCGGACAGCCCGCACCTCGGGGTGGGGTCGGTGACCGGTGAGCTGTACTTCGCCCACGCCGACCGGGACCAGTCGATGACGGCCGAGCAGATCGCCACCCTGGAGAAGGCGCTCGCCGCGGCCGGCGTGACGTACCGCTCGGAGGTGTATCCGGGCGCGCACCACGGCTTCACGATGGCCGACACGGCGATGTACGACGAGCAGGCGACCGAACGGCACTGGGCCGCTCTCTTCGACCTGCTCGACCGGACCTTCCGCCGCTGACACCGATCGGGGAGCCTGACCGGAGTCCGCACAGATGACCCCGGCTGGGGACGATTCACCCGCTTGGGGTGGGGTAACCGCCGCCATGGCCGCCGACCGCCCCGACACCATCCGGTCGCCGCTCGACGCGGCCGCCGACCGAGGCGGCCGGGCGGTGGCCCGGGTCCGGCAGCAGGGCGAGCAGGCGGGCCGCCTCCGACTGCGCCAATTGCAGATCACCGTCGTGATCGCCGTACAGGCCGGGCTCGCCGCCGCGCTGGCCGCCCTGATCGCGCAGCGGATGCTCGGTCCCGGCGCGCACGTCTTCGCCCCGGCCGCCGCGGTCGGCACCATCGCCACCGCCATCGGCCAGCGGGCCCGCCGCACCTTCGAACTGCTCGCCGGGGTGGGGCTCGGGATCGTCGTCGGGGACCTGCTGCGTTTCCTGCTCGGCTCCGGGATCTGGCAGACCGGCCTGGTGGTGGCCCTGGCGATCGCGACGGCGCTGCTGGTCGCCGGCCGAGGTGGCGCGCTGGTCGGCCAGGCGGGCGGTACGGCCGTCCTGATCGCCACGCTCGCCCCGGTCCAGCCCGGCCTGGAGGTGCCGCGGATCTTCGACGCCCTGGTCGGCGGCGCGGTCGGCATCCTGGTGGTCGCGCTGCTGTTCCCGGTCAACCCGCTGCGCGTGGTGGACCGGGCGGCGGCACCCGTCGCCGGTGGCCTCGCCGACGGCCTCGACGCGGTGGCGCGCGCCCTGTCCGCCCGGGACCCCGACGCGGCGATCCGCGCACTGGAGCAGCTTCGCGTGCTGGACGCCGACGTCGGTCGGCTGAACGACGCGCTCAGCGGCGCCGGGGAGGTGGTCACCCTCGCCCCGGCCAGGTGGCACCGGCGCGCCCAGTACCACCGGTACGCCGAGGGCCTGAAGCACCTGGAGCGCCTGATCCTGTACGCCCGGTCCCTGGCCCGCCGCTCGGCCACCGCGCTGCAGTACGGCGAGCCGATCCCGGTGGAACTGCCGGCCGCCATCGCCCGGCTCGGCGACGCCGTACGGGAGCTGCACCGGGAGCGCCGGGCGGGCGAGGATCCGCAGCACACCCGCGAGCTCACCCGCCAGAGCGCCGAGCTCGCCGGCCGGGCCTGGGCGGAGGGGGTGCGGTCCTTCGGCGACGCATTGGTGACCGACCTGCGGACGGCCGACAGCGAACTGATTCGGGCCACCGGGTACGACCCGGAGGACGCCAACCGGATGATCCGGAGCGCGGCCGGCGCCGGTCAGGCGGCGGTGCGCCCGCCCGCACGGGCGCAGATGCACCGGCCGGCACGGCACGCGAGACCGTCCCGTCAGCGGCAGCACCGGCGGTGGGCCGGTCGGGCGCACCGACGGTCGGGCCGGTCCGAATCTTCCGGGCAGCCGCCCGTAACAGGCCACCGATCGCAAAGTGGTACGCCACCGAACGGGCCCGGCTGATTACGGTCGGGCGATGGACATCGATACCGGGGAGCTGACCGGGCGCTTCGCCTCGCTGACCACCGCCCACGTCGCCGACGCCTGTCTCCGGGCCGGGGTGCCGGTGCGCTGCGCCCCCGCCGCGGTCCGGCCCGTCACCGCCTGCGTACGGGTCGCCGGACGGGTCGCGCCCACCCGGCACGTCGGCAGCGTCGACATCTTCCTGGAGGCGATCGACCGCGCCATGTCCGGCGACGTGCTGGTCGTCGACAACGCCGGACGGACCGACGAGAGCTGTGTCGGGGACCTGGTGGTGCTGGAGGCGCAGGCCGCCGGCCTGGCCGGCGTGGTGATCTGGGGACTGCACCGGGACACCGCCGACATCCTGGCGGTCGGGCTGCCGGTCTTCAGCACCGGCGCGATCCCCACCGGACCGCAGCGCCTCGACCCCCGGCCGCCGCAGGCGTTGGCGTCCGCGACGGTGGGGGAGTGGACGGTCGACGGCGACGACGTGGTCCTCGGCGACGACGACGGGGTGCTGTTCGTACCGGCGGGGCGGGTCGGGGAGCTGTTCACCCTGGCCGAGTCGATCCGGGACACCGAGCGGCGGCAGGCCGAGCGGATCCGCGCCGGCGTCCCGTTGCGCGAGCAGGTGGGGTTCGACGCGTACCTGGCCCGGCGGGCGGAGGAGCCGTCGCTGACCTTCCGCGAGCACCTGCGGACGGTGGGCGGGGCGATCGAGGAGTGACGCTCAGCCGGCCGCGGTGGGTGAGGGCGGCGCGCTGCCGCCCTGCGGCGCCTCGGCCGTCATCAGCCGGACGATCTCGGCCCGGTCCGCCGCCGACGGCAGACCCCAGCCCGGCCGGTACCCGTACACCTCGCGCAGTGGCGTGGAGGCGGTCCGCCCGTCGAGGATCTCCACCGCGTCGGTGTCGATCAGCCCGGGGTGTTCCACCCCGCACGCCTCTGCGACCTTGACGAGGTCCCGGCGGAGCGTACGGATGTAGTTGGCGGCCCGCGCGGCCTTGAGGGTCGGGTCGAGGCCCCGGGCCAGCCACGGGTTCTGGGTGGCGACGCCGGTCGGGCAGGTGTCGGTGTGGCACTTCTGCGCCTGGATGCAGCCGATCGACAGCATCGCCTCCCGGCCGACGTTGACCATGTCGCAGCCGAGCGCGAACGCGACGACCGCGTTGTCCGGCAGGCCGAGCTTGCCGGCGCCGATGAAGACCGTCTGCTCGTGCAGGTCCTTCTCGGCGAAGGTCCGGTAGACCCGGGTGAAGCCCTGCTGGAACGGCAGCGACACTGAGTCGGTGAAGATCAGCGGTGCGGCGCCGGTGCCGCCCTCGCCACCGTCGACGTTGACGTAGTCCACGCCGCGCCCGGTGTCCCGCATCAGCGTGGTCAGCTCGTCCCAGAAGCCGAGGTCGCCGACGGCGGACTTGATGCCGACCGGCAGCCCGGTCTCGGCGGCGAGCAGCTCCACCCAGTCGAGCAGGCTGTCGCAGTCGGAGAACTCGGCGTGCCGGGACGGGCTGACGCAGTCCTGGCCCGCTGGGATGCCCCGGGTCGCCGCGATCTCCGCTGACACCTTCGCGGCCGGCAGCAGCCCGCCGAGGCTCGGTTTCGCGCCCTGGCTCAGCTTGATCTCCAGCGCCCGTACCGGCGCCCCGGCGACCAGGTCCTTCAACCGTTCCAGGCTGAACCGCCCGCGCTCGTCCCGGCACCCGAAGTACGCGGTGCCGATCTGGAACACCAGGTCACCGCCGTTGCGGTGGTACGGCGACAGCCCACCCTCGCCGGTGTTCTGCAGGCAGCCGGCCAGCGCGGCGCCCCGGTTGAGCGCCTCCACCGCCCGCCCGGAGAGCGAACCGAAGCTCATCCCGGAGATGTTGACCACCGAGCCGGGCCGGAACGCTCGCGCCCGCCTCCGGGCCGCACCGAGCACCTTGGCGCAGGGCAGCTCCACGTCGTGCCCGGCCGTCGGCGACGACGGCGGCACGGCCCGTCCGAACGTGCGGTGCTTGATGATCGGATACCCGGGCGTGTACTCGATGTCGTTGTCCGTGCCGAAGCCGAAGTAGTTGTTCTCCTTCTTCGCCGAGGCGTAGATCCAGCGGCGCTGGTCCCGGGTGAACGGCCGCTCCTCGTTGTTGCCGGCCACGATGTACTGCCGCAGCTCCGGCCCGATCGCCTCGAGCAGGTAGCGGGCCCGTCCGACGACCGGGAAGTTGCGCAGCAGCGCGTGGTCGCGCTGCAGCAGGTCGCGGGCGGCGAGGGCCGCGACGGCGGCGGAGAGGACGGGTACGGCTCGGCTGGCCCACTTCATGCCCGCCACTCTTTCCGTAAGCCGCACCGCCGAAACGCCTGCGGCTCGCGGACGGAAGACTCGCCGGGCGGCGGCGTGTCAGGCAGGCGATCGCACTGAGTGACTGACGGTTGCTGCCACGGTGCGTGACGGTCGTGCGAGCCTTTGGTGGACCGTTCCCCTCCTTTGCTCTGCTGCCCTCCCGGCGACACCCCGGCTGACCAGCGAAGACGCTTTCCGCGCGCGATGAGGACCCGTTGCGGTGGGTGACTGTTGCCTCCGCTGCGGCAGAGCAAAGGAGGTGGTGCGAGTCTCCTGGGTCGGGCGAGGGGGAGCGGAGAGTGAGGTTCGCGCCGCCGGGTGTGCGGGTGGTGCCGTGCCCGTGGCGGTCGCCCCCACCGAGCCGGCCGAGCAGCGCGGGCGAGGCGGCGCGGACCTGTTCGTGGCCGGTGGCGATGAGGAAGGCCGGCGCGCCGCGCCACCGGCGGAGGACGCGGCGGATGTCAGGCTGGCAGGTGCTGGACGATCTGGATCGGGTTGCCGTCCGGGTCGGCGGTCCAGGCGATCAGCAGCCGACCGAGCCAGGTGTGCGGCGCCTTCAGGGCGGGCGCGCCGTCGGCGGTGACCTGTTCGTACGCGGCGGCGGTGTCGTCGGTCCAGAGGATCACCGCCGCCCGCTGGCCCGACGGGACGGGGCTGAGGCCGTGGTCGTTCCGGGTGGAGTCGACCGACGCGATGCCGATCTTGTAGCCGTCGAGGGCGAGGTCGACGTGGATGGGCTCGCCCTCGGTGGGCACCCGGAAGGTCTCGGTGAAGCCCAGCTTGGCGTAGAACGCGGCGGCCCGGGTGACGTCCGCGCTGAACAGGATCACCTGCGGCGTCCGGAACATCGACACCTCCGGACCCTACAACGCCGGGTCCGACGTGTCAGTCCGGCAGGCGGGGCATCTCCAGCCCGGGATCGCGGCCGAGCAGCACGGCCCGGGTCAGGGCCGTCGAGCCGAACCGGTCCCGGACCGCGTCCACCGCGGCGTCCAGGTCCGCCCCGGGATCCCGGTCGAACGGCAGCGGCGGCTGGACATGCCCGTCGTCGAGGTTGCCCACCGACACCCCGACCAGGGTGACGCCCCGGGCCTCGATCTCCGGCAGCGCTGTGCGCAGCAGTGCCCGGGCCGCCTCCAGCAGGGGCCGGGTCTGCGCGGTCGCCTTCACCAGGGTGTGCGAGCGGGTCGCCCGGGTGTAGTCGGCGAAGCGCAGCCGCAGGGTCACCGTGCGGCCGGTGCGCTGGGCGGAGCGCATCCGTCGCGTCACCCGGTCGACGAGCCCGGCCAGGATCGCGTCGAGATCGTCGGGGGAGTGCGGTTCCCGACCGAGGGCGTGCTGGGCGCCCATCGACGAGCGTCGGCGCCCCACCTGCACCGGCCTCGGGTCGCGGTTGTGCGCCAGGGCGTGCAGGTGCCGGCCGGCGCCCGCGCCGAGCAGCGACACCAGCGTCGCCTCGCCGAGGCGGGCCACCTGCCCGACGGTCCGGATGCGTCGCTCCCGCAGCTTCGCCGCGGTGACCGGGCCGACGCCCCAGAGCCGTTCCACCGGAAGCGGGTGCAGGAACTCCAGCTCCCGGTCCGGCGCGACGACCAGCAGGCCGTCCGGCTTGCCGACGCCACTGGCCACCTTCGCGAGGAACTTCGTCCGGGCCACGCCGACGGTGATCGGCAGACCCACCCGCTCCCGGACCTCACTGCGCAGCCGTGCGGCGATGTCGGCCGGTGGGCCGGACAGCCGGCGCAGCCCGCCCACGTCGAGGAAGGCCTCGTCGATGGAGAGGCCCTCGACCAGGGGAGTGGTCTGCCGGAAGATCTCGAACACCGCCCGGCTCGCTGCCGTGTACGCCGCCATCCGCGGTGGCACCACGATCGCCTCCGGGCAGAGCCGCCGCGCCTGCCGGCCGCCCATCGCGCTGCGTACGCCCCGCGCCTTCGCCTCGTAGCTGGCGGCCAGCACCACGCCGCCGCCGACGATCACCGGTCGGCCGCGCAGCCGCGGGTCGTCCCGCTGCTCGACCGACGCGTAGAACGCGTCCAGGTCGGCATGCAGAATGGTGGCCTCGCCCGACACGAACATATGTTCGCACGGCCGCCAGCGATTCCGACGCTGAGCTGCCCGAACGGCGGGTCAGCCCGCCGCGAGCCAGGCGCCGATCCGCTCGGCCACCACGATCGTCGACAGGTGGGTGTTGGCCGACGGGATGGTCGGCATCACCGAGGCGTCCGCCACCCACAGCCCCCGGACGCCGTGCACCGCACCTCGGGAGTCGACGACCGCGCCCCGCTCCGGGTCCGGCCCCATCGCACAGGTGCCGACCGGATGGTGGTACGAGCCGACGGCTTTTGATTGAGGACGCCAGCCCGGCGGTGTCCTCGTCCGCGATGGCGGCACCCGGTGCCAGCTCCGGACCCGCGACGTACCGGGCCAGGGGTGGGGTGCGGCTCAGCCGGCGGGCGTGCCGGGTGGCCTCGACCATCCGCGCCAGGTCCTCCGGGTGCCGCAGGTGGGCGACGTCGATCCGCGGCGGATCGGCCGGATCGGCGGAGCGCAGGCGTACCGACCCGCGGGACCGGACCGCCAGCACCCCGGCGACGATGCCGAAGACCGCGCCGGACGGGCTGGCGTCATGCGCGAACGGTCCGACGGCGAAAGAGGTGCAGGTCCGGCGGCCCGTCGGGCCGGGCGCGGCGGGACCACAGGGTGAGCATGACCTGGAATCCCGGACCCTGCTGGTCGGGGAAGGCCGGCAGGTCCAGCGCGACCAGCGGATGGTCCATCAGGTTGCCGCCCACCGCCGGCAGGTCGACCGCCACCGGGATGCCCAGGTGGCGGAGGTGGGCGGCGGGGCCGACGCCGGAGCGGAGCAGGATCGCCGGGCTGCCGTACGAGCCGGCGGCCAGGACGACCGCGTCGGCGCCGACGAACTCCCCGCCGGCGAGCCGGACCCCGTGGACTGTCGATCCGGCCAGCTCCACCCGGTCGACCAGGGCGTCTGGGCGGACACGCAGGTTGGGCCGTCCGCGCGCCCTGGCGAGGTACGTCAGCGCGGTGCTCATCCGCAGGCGGTCGCACACGTTGCGCGGCGCCGGGCCGACGCCCACCGCTCCCGGCGCGTTGTGGTCGGCGACGAGGGCGTGACCGGCGGCGGCCGCGTCGAGGAACGCCCGCTGGAGGGCGGACAGCTCGTCCGGCGCGGGCCGGCGGATGGGCACCGGCCCGGTGTGCCCGTGCCACTCGCCGCCGACGTCCCGGTCCGCCTCCACGGCGCGGAACAGCGGCAGCAGCTCCCGGAAGGACCAGCCCGGGTTTCCCCGGGTGGCCCACCCGTCGTAGTCCGCCGGCCAACCGCGCAGCGCGAAGCCGGCGTTGGTCGCCGAGCAGCCGCCCACCAGGGGCGGTGCCGCCGCCGAGCACGAGGACGTCGTACCCGCCCTCGTGCCGCGGCACAACAGCGGTCGGGTCAGGCCCGGCCGGTGCGGGGCCGGCTGGCGGCGCGGCGCGACAGGGAACTGGGCGCGTTGACGCCCGCCTCGTCGCTCACGCTCATGCCGAGCCGCTCGACCAGTTCGCCACCGAGCCAGGCCGTCCCACCGGCGAGGATGATGCCGGCGAAGCTGCAGATCAGGGCAAGGGCGTTCGGGTCCCAGTTGTCCGCCGCCCGCCGCGCCAGCCAGCTCACCGCGAACAGCAGCAGGACCACCACGTTGCCCAGACCGTGCGCCGCGCCGACCCGCTTGGCGCGCGTCCCGCCCGGGATGGCACTCCAGTCGATCAGGCCGAACACCGCGGCGACCAGGCCGCCGATGATGCCAGCGCCCATCGTGTACGCCGCGGAGATCTGAAAGCCCGTCCGATCGGTGATCAGATACAGGATGTCGAAGATCACCGAGGTGGCGAGCAGGCCGAGCGGGAACACGATCAGGATGGGATGGATCCCGTGACCCATCGCCTTCGCGCGACTTTCCATGACAGCCCCTCCCGTCTCCCCCCAGGCGGCGGGCGGATTCCCCGCCACGGCGGTCCTACACCTCCGGGGCGGAACGGGCCGCCGGTCAGCGGCCGTGACGGGTGGCGACCGCCTGGAGGGTAGGGCGGCGGATCACCGCCAGCCGGTCCCCGCGTACGGAGATCGAGGTGCGCCCGCCGCGGCGCCGCCGCACCACCAGGTCGACGGTGGCCCCACCGACCTGCACGCCCTCCAGCCGCAGGTCCGGCAGCCACTCGGGCAGGTGCGGGTCCACGAAGATCGTCCGCAGCGGCGCGGCCGGGCGCAACGCCAGCAGGGCCTGCACCAACGCGATGATCGAACTCGCCGACCACGCCTGCGGGGAGCACGAGTTCGGGTAGACCCCGGGGTGCGGGTGCGCCGAATCGCGGGGCAGGCCGCTGAGTACCTCGGGCAGCCGGTGCTCCTCGAAGAGCGCCGCCGCGGCGAACATCCCCTCGGCCAGCCGGTGCAGCTGGTCCCAGCAGCCGTACCGGGCCAGTCCCAGGCCGATCGTGCCCGCCTCCACCGGCCAGACGCTGCCCCGGTGGTAGCTGAACGGGTTGTACGCCGGGTGCGCCGAGGAGAGCGTCCGCACTCCCCAGCCGCTGAACATGTCCGGCGCGAGCAGCCGGGCGGCCACCACGGGCCCGATCCGGGTGGGCACGATGCCGGTGGCGAGCAGGTGGCCGTCGTTGGAGTTGACCGAGCGGACCGGCTGCTTGTCCGGCCCCAGCGCCATCGCGTAGCAGCCCCGGTCGGGCAGCCAGTACGCCCGGTGGAAGCGGCGGGCGAGCCGGCGGGCCTGGCCCAGTAGCGCGGCGCCCCGCGCGAGGTGGCCGGTCACGGTGAACACCACGGCGGCGTGCCGCAGCGCTGCGTACCAGTACGCCTGCAGCTCGCTGGTGGCGATCGGGTTGGGCACCGACTCCCCGTGCTCGTCGACGATCGCGGTGTCCGAGTCCTTCCAACCCTGGTTCTTCAGTCCGGCCCGGGACCGCCGGTGGTACTCCAGGAAGCCGTCCCCGTCCAGGTCGCCGTACCGCTCGATCCAGGCTAGGGCGCGCCGCGCCGTCGGCAGCAAGTCCCGCACCGTGTCCAGGTCGCCGGTCCAGGCCAGGTACTGCCCGAGGAAGACCAGGAAGTCCGGCGCGGTGGACCAGTCACCGTAGTAGGCGGAGAACGGGTCGAGGCCGAGCACGGAGACCGGCCCCCGACGGGCCTCGTGCAGCGGCTTGCCCGGTTCCTCGTCCCGCCAGTCATCGAGGCGTCGCCCCAGGTGCTGGGCGTTGAGCCGCAGGCTGTCGCCCAGCATGGTGGGCCCGGCCAGCAGCGCCTGCCAGGACGCGGTCATCGTGTCCCGGCCGAAGATCTCCTGGTAGATCGGCAGGCCGGCCATCGGCGCGGTCGGCCCGGCCGGCTCGCCCAGCGGCAGCACGGCCAGGTCGTCCACCGCGCACCGCCAGGCCGCCGTGACGTCGAAGTTGCTGCTGCTCAGGCGGCTGAGTTCGGCGGCCAGCCGGGCTCGCGCCGACGCGGCCGGCTCGTCGGGCTCGGCGAACGTCGCGGGTGGCGCGATCAGACGTTCGCCGTCGAAGACCGGCTCCACGAGGACGTCCACCTGAGCGCTCCCGCCGGGCGGTACCACGACCTCGACCGCGAACGTGCCGTCGGCGTACCGGACGGGGGCCTCGGCGCGTACCTGGATCGCCACCGCGCGGTCGATGTCCGCGCGCCGGTACGTGAGGCGAAGCTCCTGGTGGGCGGGGTCCCAGCTGGCGCCGACGTCGCCGGTCTGCACCCGGCGGCCGGTCTCGGCCTCGCTGGTGTCGGCGAAGTCGGCGCCCGGGCGGATCTCGACGGGGAAGCGCAGCGCCTCTTCGGCGTAGCTGACCAGGGTGAACCGGGTGCGCAGCCCGTCGCCGACGAAACGGTGCGTCAGCAGGTAGGCGGCGCGGGACGGCAGCACCTCACCCTCGCCCAGCTCGGCGTAGGAGAGTTGCGCGTGGCCCTGCACGTTGGCGGTGCTGAACGGGATCGGCTCCCGGCCGTCGACGGTGATCCGTTCGGTGCTGAGTACCCGGGTGTTGCGGGAGAAGAAGCCCTGCGGGTCGGCGCCGGTGATTCGGCCGCGCACGTCGGTGACCAGCGTGCTCCACCCGCTCGCCACGTAGAGCAGGTCGGGCCGAACCCGGAGGTTGGTGACCCTGGTCATCGGTCGCGGGGTCGCTTCCCGGTGATCCTCGTGCGCGGTGCCATGCGCCCTCCCGTGGCTGCGCTGCCGGCTGCGGGCCGGACGCACGGCTGTACCCCTTCGCGGCCGCGGTACACCAGCTCAGCGGCCCTCGCCCGCCCGGCGGCGCGCTACGGCCGCGTCCGTGCTCGGGCGCGGACGAGCAGTTCGACGGTGAGCGCGATCGCCACCGCCTCCACCGCGAGCAGGGTCAGCAGGATGAGCAGCTGGGTGGCCCCGGCCTGGAGTGGCCCCGCCCCGCCGAGCAGCACGCCGACGAACGCCCCCGGCAGGGTGACCAGCCCGACGGTGCGGGTCTGATCCAGTGCCGGGATGAGCGCCTGATCGGCGGCCGGCCGGCAGATCTCCAGCGCCGCGTCGCGCGGGAGCAGCCCGAGGGCCAGACCGGCCTCGTACTCGCCGTGCCGGGTGCGCAGCTCGTCGAGGGTCCGCCGGCCGGCCAGGCTCGTCGCGGTCATCGCCCCGCCGATCAGGATGCCCGCGGTGGGCAGCACCACCAGCGGCGTCGCGGGCAGCGCCCGGCTGGCCAGCAGTACGCCGAGACTCGGCGCCACTCCGGCGGCGATGGCCAGCGGCGTGACCGGCACCGGACAGGCGGGTCCGATCCGGCGGCGCGCGGTCAGGCTGGCGACCACGAACATCACCAGGATGAACGCACCGGTGCTCCACCAGGCGCGGAGCACGGCGACGATGACCAGCGAGACGACGCCGAGCTGGACGGTGGCCCGGGCGGCGGCGGTCAGGATCGCGCGGCCCCGGCCGAGGCCGGTGAGCCGGAGCACCGCGGCGCCGGCCAGGGTCAGTCCGGTCAGCGTGGCGACGAGCGCCGGCCCGATCGGTACCGTGCCGCCGCTCATCGCCGCCCGCACTCGGGTGGCGGGATGGACCACCGGTCCGCCGTGTCGACCACCCGAGGGAGCGTAGTGCCGCCGCCCCGCCTTCGCCGGGGTCAGCGGGCATAGACCTCCAACTCGTAGAGGGAGAACCCGTACGAGGTGGCCCGCTTGACGCCGTACATCCGCACGTAGCGGGCGGTGACCGGAGCGAAGGTCACGTTGTCCACCCCGCCGTTGCCGGACGTGGTGCTGAACGCCGTCTGCCAACTGGTGCCGTCGTTCGAGACCTCGATCCGGTACGTGCTGCCGTACGCGGCCTCCCAGCGCAGGATGACCCGGTTGAACGTCCGGGCGGTGCCGAGGTCCACCCGGAGCCACTGGTTGTCGTTGTAGCTGCTGCTCCACCGCGTGCCGAGGCTGCCGTCGACGGCCTTGGCAGGGGTGTTGCTGGTGAACGCCTGGGTGCTCGACGCGGTCGCCGTCCGGCCCTGGGCCAGGTTGCTGACGTCGTCGCCCCGGTGCGCGGGGAACGACACGACCTGCTGGTCGGTGGGCCGGTTCTGCCAGGCGATCAGCGGGTGGGTGATGCCGCCCATCGGGGACTGGACGATCGCGTCGGCGCACCACTGGTCGCCGGCCGAGCAGTAAGAGTCACCGGGGTAGACGGTGGTCGCCGGCAGTGCGGCCGCCTGCGCGAGGGTGTCCAGCAGGGACTGCCGGCAGGCGGCGAGGTCGCCGTTGCCGCAGTACGTGCGGCCCAGGCCACCGTTCACCGGGTCGCCGAGGACGGTGCGGATGTCCTTGTCGACGTAGCCCCACCAGCCGTACTGGAAGGACGATCCCTTGTGCGGCTGGCCCTGGCCGGCCCAGACCACCGTGCCGTCGCGGCCGCCGTTCTGGCCGCCGGAGGGCGCCTCGTTGACCTCGATGGCGTCCACCAGGGCGCCGTAGAGGTCGGCACCGAGGCCCGGCTTGAACTCGGCGGCCGCGAGCAGCGGCCACCAGGCGTCGAAGATCCGGATGGCGTCGGCGTACTGGTAGACCTTGGACCCGGCGGCCGTCTCCTTGCGACGGGATCCGGACTGCTGCCAGGCCTGCAGCTTGCTCACCGCGTCGGCGAGGGTGGGGTCGGTGACCGGCTGGCTGGTGACGACCCGCAGCAGGTCGCCGAGGACCTGCTGGCCGCGCAGGTCGGTGACGGCGGCGTCCGCCATGATCCGCGCCACGCCGGCCCGGTCGAGCTTCTGCCCGGCGATCGCCGCGCGCACCGGTCCGTCGAGCAGTTGCGCCCGATGCACCGACCCGAAGCTGAAGTTGCCGTCGGCGGCGCTGTAGTCGTACGCCTGCTTGTTGTTCCAGCTGACGTAGTAGTCCTGGTTGACCGACTGCGGGTGGGCGCTGGCCGGGGTGTAGGTGGCGGTGTTGGTGTCCGGGTTCCAACCCTGCCATTCGTAGCTCGCTTCGGCCCTGGTCGGCAGGTTCGGGTCGGCGCCGGACGGGCGGACCGGGTTGGACCCGGAGTTGAAGTACGCCGCCTCGGTCGAGTTGACGTAGAACCAGTTGAACGCGTACCCGACGCTGGCCGCGGACTGCTGGAACGCCGCCGCCGAGCCCATCGCCGCCGGGTCGTTGTACGCCTGGAAGCCGATCGCCGACTCGGCCTCGTGCCGGTACGTCGATCGCAGCTTCGTGAACGCGATCGGCTGGCCGTTCACCAGGCCCCGGTACGCCACCAGGCCGTACTTCGTGCGCAGCGCCCGCAGCGTGTACGAGCCGGACGGGGTGGAGTCGGCGGTGCTCGGCGACCACGAGTTGGTGTGCTCCAGCACCTCCATCGCCAGGCACTGGCCGTGGTAGAGGTACCGGTTGGACTGCAGGGTCGGGGCGGTCCCGTCGGTGGTGCAGAGCGGCACCGCGTACGTGTCGGTCAGGTCCTGACCGGCGGAGGTGGCGCTCCAGGCGTAGTCCTGCCCGCGTCCGAGCAGGACGTAGAGGTTCAGTCCGGCGAACGCGGCGCCGCGGGCGCTGATGCCCGGCCCCTGCAGTTCCTGGAGCATGAGTAGTTGCGGGGCGAAGTAGCCGGTCTGCGGGCCGAAGACGGCGATCGGGTTGCCGCTGACGGTGTGCTGGCCGGAGACCACGACGGCGTTGGACATGCCGTGTGACTTCAGGGCGCCCAGTCCGGAGAGCAGACCGTCCGTCGTCGCGGAGCCGCCCGAGGTGCCGCTGCTCGCCAGGGTCGCGGTGCTCGCCGAGCCGGTCTGGTTGTAGGCGAGCGGTTCGGAGCTGACGGTGCCGGCGTCCGGCAGCGTCACGCTGGGCGCGCCGGCCGGCACGGTGCCGTACGGGAAGCTCTGCCCGTTGTGGAGGGTCAGCACGGCCTCCGGGTCGTTCTGCTCCCGGAACGCCTGCCACACCTGGTCGCCGCCGGTCGCCCCGAACTTCGCCCGGGCGGCGACCCGGACCAGTGCCGACTGAATTTCGGCGCCACCGCCGCCGCCGAAGAGGCCGCCGATGACGCCGGCCGTGGCGATGAGGTCGGTCATCGTGAAGTGCTGCGGGGAGCCGGCGTTGGCGAGGTTGTACTCGCCGGGGCAGTTGTCGGCGGCGACGCACCGGTCGATGTAGGCGTTGATTCCCGCGATGTAGTCGCCGACGTCGGTGTAGAGCTGTTGGCCGCGGGTGCCCGTCTGCCGCAGCGTGTCGACCTGGGCCTGCAGGTCGGCCTCGCTGTAGGGGGAGTTGGCCCAGATGCTCTGCTCCAGCTCGCGGTTGCCCGGGGCGCCACCGGCGAAGGAGCTGAGCCGGCCGCGGCCGGCGTGGCGCAGCAGATCCATCACCCAGAGCCGGTCCTGGGCGCCGGCGTAGCCGGCGCCGAACATGGTGCCCGACCGGGTGGTGCCGGTGATGTGCGGTACGCCGGTGCCGGAGTCGCGCACGATGGTCACGTCCGAGCGGGGCTGAACAGTGCTCTCCACCAGCGCGTCCGGCACGCCGAACGAGGCGTCGTTGAAGAACCGGGCGATCTGCTCGTCGGTGAGGCCGGCGTAGTTGTAGACCAGGTTGGCGTACTTGTCGAGCTGGTCGCTGGAGTGCGCGGGCCGGGTGCCGAACAGCTGGTGCGACAGGATCGCGGTGAGGGTGGCGTTGCCGTTCTCACCGGGCGGCAGGATGTCGGCGCACTGGCCGAGGCAGTAGTCGTTGCCGGTGAAGGTGGTGGCGGCGACGGCGGGCGTGGGGGAGACGGCGACCAGGACGGTGGCGGTGAGCGTCGCGGCGGTCAGCGCCGCGAGGCGGGTACGAGTGGCGGGACGGGGCATGGCGGTTCCTCCGGGGCTCGGAGTGGGACCGGGGGTACGCCCGGCTACCGGTGCCGACGTCTCGCGCCCCGCGCGCCCGGGCGTCGCACGCGGAGGTGAGAATCACTCATATCAATCTCTGGTAATGGTCGGCGTAGCTCCGCCGCCCGGGGTAGCCATCGTTCATCCAGCGCGAATGCCGACACTTCGCCGCGAGCCGGCCAATCCCACCTCCGCACAACTCCTGCGGGAACAGGTCCTTGGTCCCTACCGGCGCCGCCACTGCGGCGGGAAGTTTGGTTAGGGAAACCTAATCCTGGGGAGGATGACCATGACCCTGCGTGATGTATCTTATACACATCTCCGAGCCCACGAGACCGGAGCCTAGCTCGTATGCCGTCGTCTGCTTGAAAAAAAAAA
>NZ_QGGF01000092.1 GCF_003857015.1 Micromonospora globispora
CGTCCTCGATGTCGGCGAGCTTGAGCCAGCGGTGCAGACACGACTCGGAGATCCCGAAGTCCTTCGCGATCTGCGCGATGGGCGCCTCACCCTTGCGGGCGACCGCGACGACGTCACGGCGGAACTCGGGCGGGAACGCTTTCGGCATGGCAGACATCCTTCCAGCGAGGAACGCATCCTCACAGGTCAGGAGTCAACCGAACCGGGGGCAGTCCCCTCGGTGTCAGCTTTGCTCAAGCGCGGATGGTTGGTGTCGACTTTTCCGGGCTGAGGTTTTCCAGCTTTCTGGCCCATGACTCCGTGTTCGAGGGCTGCGACTTTCTCCCGGACCGCGTTCGACCACGTCTTGTTCGGCGCTACCGGCTATGGCGACGAGCGGTGGGACGAACTGAGCTGGCCGGAGACGGTGTACCGGGAGTGCGTCTTCTCTCGCACCCGGATACCTCTCCAGGCATACTTCGGCAACGCCCGATTCGAGCGCTGCGTTTTCGACGGCGCTCGCCTGCACGACTTGACCTCTACGCACCAGGCACAGTTCGTCGAGTGCGCCTTCCGGGGCAAGATCCAGGACGTCAACTTCTGGGGTACACCGACTGAGCGCACCGCGGCGCTCGGCCGAGACCGCAACGCCTTCACAGGTAACGACTTCACGAGCGCGGACCTGCTCGGCGTCGCGTTCAAGCACATCGACCTTCACGCCCAGAGGTTTCCAGGCCTGCCCGACTACGCCGTCCTGGACCGGGTTGATCAGCGCGTGGCGGCCGCGCTGGCCGCCATGGCCGAATGGCCGGACGACGACATCAAGACCGAGGCGGCGTTGTCCCTGCGGTTCGGGGCCAACGCCGCGATCGAATACAACGACGGGCACGCCCTGGTGTCTCGAAGCTGGGTCGGCCGGCGGCTGCCACCGGATGTCCACGACCAGATCTTCTGGATGCTCGTCAACTACAGCGACGACCAGCAGTAAAGGTCCCGACCGTTGGCCCCTGCCGACCGTGCCAGGTCACGCAGCTGGACATACCGATCGGCTTCGTGCTCATCCAGCAGCTCATCCTCGGCGTACTCGGCCAACCGATCATCGGACACGTACGCCAACGCCAAGGCGACCTCCGGCCGCACCCGCGTGAGCCACGGCCCGTCAGCTTCGACGGAGACCACGAAGTCGTCACCGAACTCGCTGGAATCCCGGCCGGTCAGCTCCGCGATCCGACCGGCCAGCCCGTCGATCCACCCCTTGCAGTCAACGTGCGGCCAGCCGCTGCCCGCCGGCCCCGCCGAGAGATCGAGACGGTCCAGCTCCACGCTCGACGCCGCGAAGTAGTCAACGAGCACGCCCACGGCAAGCCACGGTAGCGGCGAAGAACCACAGCCGCGATACTCGAGCCGGTCAGGCGCTGAGACTCTGACGCGCACTCATCTAATGGGTTCCGTCAGCCTGCTGGTGCAGGATGGCTCCGGTAGCGGCTGGCGGGTCAGCACTCCACTCTTCAGGTCTTCGAGGCCTTGCGGCAGACCGTGCGCCCGCTGGTCGTGAGGAGGCTGGACAGCTGATGGGATGACGTGCCCCGCGGTTGGCGGTGAGCACTTGGCCATTAGATCGCTGGGGTCTCTTCCGCGCTGCCGTGGACGATGTGGTCCATAGAGGAAGAGAGGCGTGATGCTGTTCCTGGGAGACGACTGGGCCGAGGACCACCACGACGTCGAACTCGTTGACGGCAACGGCGGCAAGGTGGTCCGTAAACGGCTACCCGAAGGCCTCGAAGGTGTCACCCGGCTGCACGCTTTGATCGCCGAGTACATGCCGGCCGACTGGGCCGATCTCGACCCGGCCGAGGCAGCAGCCCAGGTGCGGATCGGGATCGAGACCGACCGTGGCCCGTGGGTGCAGGCGCTGCTCGCGGCCGGCTATCAGGTGTATGCGATCAACCCGATGTCGGTCGCTCGCTATCGGGAGCGGCATTCCACCTCGGGGGCGAAGTCCGACGCCGGCGACGCGCACGTGCTGGCCGAGATCGTGCGCTTGGATCACGCCCATCACCGTCCGGTCGCTGGCGACAGCGCCGAGGCGGAGGCCATGAAACTGGTGGCCCGCACTCATCAGACGCTGATCTGGGACCGGTCGCGGCAGATGCTGCGGCTGCGCAGCGCGTTACGCGAGTTCTTCCCCGCCGCCCTGGACGCCTTCGACGACCTGACCGCGCCCGACGTTTTGGAGCTGCTCGGCCGCGCGCCGGACCCGACTCGCGCCGCCCGGCTGTCACGATCACAGATCGCCGCCGCGTTGCGGCGGGCGAACCGCCGCAACATCGACACGAAAGCCGCCGACTTGCAGCAGCGGCTGCGCGCCGGGCAGCTGCGCCAACCGGACGCGGTTCAGGCCGCTTACGCGGCCATCGTGACTGCCCAGGTTCGGCTGATCGCCGCGCTCAACGCCGAGGTCGAGCAGCTCGGGCGGGTGGTGGCCGACCATTTTGGCCGGCACCGGGACGCTGACCACTACCTGAGCCGACCCGGCCTCGGTGTGGTCCTCGGCGCCCGGGTACTCGGCGAGTTCGGCGACGATCCACACCGCTTCACCGACGCGAAGGCCCGCAAGAACTATGCCGGAACGTCCCCGATCACCCGAGCATCCGGCACTCGCAAAGTCGTCTTGGCCCGCTACGCCCGCAACCGAAGACTCAGCGACGCCGTCCACCAATGGGCGTTCTGCTCGCTGAAAGGCTCACCCGGCGCCCGCGCCTACTACGACACTCTCCGCGCCCGCGGCACCGGTCACCAAGCCGCCCTGCGACAACTCGGCAATCGCCTCGTCGGCATCCTGCACGGCTGCCTCAAGACCGGCACCGCCTACAACGAGACGACTGCCTGGGCCCATCTCCATCCCAGTTCTTGACAACGAAAAACATAGGATGTCTGCCGCGATCAGCGCGCGGAGGTGTCGCAGATCAGTTGGCGGACGAGTGTCGCGCATCAGTCGACGGAGGACACGGGCACGGCGAACTGTCTAGTCCCACCACCTGCTTGACGAATCCATCCCAGCACACGCACGACAGTCGGCCTTGGTTCCTCGGTCGTCCTGGTTACAGTCGGTGACATCTGAGTGCCTGCGGGCGCACTCAAACTCAGGCAGACAACGAACCAATGCCGCCAAGACGCCATGCACGAGGGGAAGGCCGCCCAGCTCGCTGATCCCGACCCATGCGATGTCGTCATGCTCGTCAGGTGCACGGTTGGTCGGAGAGCCAACCCAGTCTCCAATTTGCCAGACACCCACGTGAACGGCGTCCTCAGCACTGCCGGCATGCAAGACGCCCAACCGTGAAGCGGACTCCGCCACAATGTGAACACCGAGCTCCTCGTGCATCTCACGCGCGAGGGCTTGTAGTTCCGACTCACCCGCTTCGACCTGCCCCCCGGGCAGATCCCAGACATCTGGGTATACCCGTTTGGTCGGCCTGCGGTGTACTAGCAGGACCGCGCCGTTTTCAACGAGTGCGCCTGTGACGACGACATGCATGACGGGATTAGAGCACAGGGATAGGACAAGCTCGCTCCAGCCAAAGGGGACGTCCAGACGTCCGGATCTGCCGCGAGTCGCGCGGTCGTCGCGATGATGTAAAGCATCATTCGAGGCCGCCGTGTCAACCATCACCCGGCGCAGGACAGGCCGGCTGCCGGCGTGTTGTTCAAAGTTTCTGTACGTCTTCAAGGCGGCCCTGAACGGGCCGCACGCGCCGCCGCCTGGGCGCGCGCCGGCCGCTGCCGCTGTCGCTCTGCGGCCGTCACGCCTGACGCCCGGCGGCTGGCGCGGAAAGCGGGAAGCCCGTGGGGCCGCCGCAGAACGACAGGCCGTTGGGCGGGGGTGTGGTG
>NZ_QGGF01000086.1 GCF_003857015.1 Micromonospora globispora
TTCGAACACGACCCGGTTGATCCTGACGAAGAGTGCGGGGCTGGAGGCTGTCCGTCCGCTGCGATTCGACCGCGTCCAGAACGACGGCCCGAGAATCGCCTCTGACCGCACCGTCAGTTTGGAAGAGTGCGCTCAACCGGTCATGATGCCCGAAACACCTGCTGCCTGCCCCGAAGACCGTTGCCTCTCGTGCCCGTTCGTGACCCTTCGGCGCCACGGCTACTGGCCCATGGCTGGCCCACGGCTGGTCACTGAGATGGCCACCGCCGCACATCGAGGGTCATCCTTCTAAGCCCGACGTGGCAGGGGCATGCGAGCATGCCTGTGTGACTCTCGTGCTCACCGTGCACAGCCGAGACAGCCTGTGGCTGATGGTCGATCGGCGGCTCTCATACGGCGGCCGCAGGCCGCCCATCGATGACGCCGTCAAGGTCATGAACCTTGAAACCAGCGACGGCGTTGGCCTGCTGGGTTACGCGGGTCTTGGTGCCACGGCCCGGGGAACACAGCCGTCCGAATGGATGAGTTCGGTTTTGCGCGGACTCGGGGGTCTGACGTTCGAGACAGCCCTAGGCGTCCTCTCCGCTGCGGCCAACAAGGAGCTTCCGAAGCATCTAGCGTCGCTGCCGGGAGGGGCGCACGTCATCCTAATTCCGGCCTTCGTCGAAGGAGTTGGGCCCCGGCTCTACAGCATCGACAACGTCTTCGATCGCAAGACCGGGCAGCACTGGTACCGCTACACGAGTCACCAGCGGACGGCCGAGCCGGGATCGCCGAGCACCCGTCTTGCAGTCGCGGGAACGGGTGGCATTTACCTTGCCCAGAAAGACAAGAGGTGGTGGCGGACCCTGCTCCGCCTGGTTAATGCGAACGACCGCGGCAAGGTTTCCGACTACCTGGTCGCTGATCAGCTTGCCAGGATCAACTACGAGGCTCACCAGGCAGTTCGTGACGGGACCGTCGGACCACGTTGCATCGTCGTCCGGCGTCGTCGGCGAGACGCTCGACGGCCCGCATCGGGAGGCGGGCATCAGTTCTACACGGGCGTCGAACGTGATGGGGAGTCGGTTGCCATCCCCACAATCACCAATGGAATGGACCTCCAGGCCATCACTCGAGTCTTGATGAAGCAGATGATGAGCCGATTCGCTGATGATGCCTTAGGCGACCCGGACGCCGACGAGCTGAATCGTCTACTGGCCAAGCTCCCATCGGAGCCGGACGAGAAGCTCCGGTGACCTTTGACGGGGTTGTTGTGGCATCCAGGTCGAGAAGTACCGTCGCGCGGCGGATCTCCTCGTCGGGCAGTCGGTAGACCGTCCAGCCTCCCCGGACGGGGACAAGGTGGAGCGCCCCACCGGACGTACGACCTTGGCCCCGTCCGGGGAGGCTGGTAGCCCTTGTGGTGCCCGATGAGGTGATCCGCGGCTGATCTCTGAGGAGGGCCGGGGTTCGGGGCGGAGCCCCGAGGTCTTCAGGTTGTCGTCCTTTAGCGTGGCCGGCCGGTCCGGCCGATGCCGGCCGGAGGTCGCCTGCAGGCCGGAGCCGGGCCGGCGCGGCCCGCTTGCGGGCCGCCTTGATCCTTAAGAGGGTAATTTGGCAACGTCCTCGACTCTCGACACCTCGACTCTCGACATGCCCTCCGTCGACTGATGTACGACAGTCGCCCGCCAACTGACTGCGACACCTCAGCGCGCTGGTCGCGGCAGATGCGGATGCGATTCCGCAGCGCGGCGAGACTGGACCGGGGTAGCAGTTGCCAGGTGCTATTCGCCTTCCAGCCGACCAGAGTTGCCGCGGAATGGCCGTCCTCCGTCGGTCGTCGGTAAGGCTGCGATCCTCGCAGCCCAGTGGTCGACGTAGGTCTTCATGCCGTCGGCATTGCGCGGAATGCTCAACCAGTCCCAGGCAGCGTCGCGAATCTCCCGTTGGGCGATCATCTCGGTGCCATCGCCATAGTGGAACGGGTAGCCGTCGACGATGTCCGACAAGTCCGCGTAGATGCTGTACAGCCCGTCGACATTCCCCACGTCGTCCCCGGGGAGCAGCTCGATCAGCGCGCACTTCAGCTCCTCGACGACCCCCACCGGATCTTCTCTGCCCTTCAGCACTCGATGCATGTATCCATCGATGAGGTCGATCACAGCAGTCGAGGAAGACGATACGGCGTCGGTCACCCTCTCATGGTCGCTTGCCGTGTCACCCGCGCCGCTCCTGACCCCGGCAGCGCGCAACGTTCCAGGGCCGCGAAGGTGGGACTGGACGACCTGACCTTCCACGACCTGCGGCACACGGGCCAGACCCTGGCCGCCCAGACCGGCGCGACCCTGGCCGACCTGATGAAGCGACTCGGGCACTCGTCCATGGCGGCGGCTCGCCGGTACCTGCACGCTGTTGACGGACGTGATCGCGAGATCGCCAAGGCGCTGTCGGAACTCGCCGCGCACGGAGATGTCGCACGGCTGCCCAGGCACATCACAATGCGGAGCTAGTTGATGGCTAGTGCCGAAGCAGGGCGAACCATCCCGCCGCAGTCACGACGAGAAGCAGTGCCACTGCGAACAGGGCCTGTCCGACCGCGTGGGGCACGGGGATGAGGAACGGTGCCTGCTGGACGAGCAGGCCCGTGCCGAGCAGGGCGCTGAAGCCACCGCGGCGGACGGGCTGGGATCGCTGGCTGGCCGTTAGACGCGCAATCCGCACCCAGGCCGTGGGGAAACGTCGCGTCACCGCGACACGCACGCCGAGTATGACCACGACAAGGCCGAGGACCACGCTGACGAGGCGCAAGGCGATCCATTCCGGGCCCAGGTCGTTCACGCTCATGCGGCCATCATTCAAGGGATGTCAAGGTCGCAAGCTTGCCCGGCCCCTCCGAGACGGAGATGTCGCACGGCAACCCCGGCACATCACGATGCGGAGCTAGTTGCACGGGCCATTGCACGGCGGGGTGCGGCGGCTCTATGACCTGCGGAAATGCGGGTGCCTGAAAATCGAAAGGTCGGCGGTTCGACCCCGCCCCTGGCCACATAGCCTTTCGCCGGGCTACCAAGCTCCTCACCCACGGCAACGTGGGTGAGGACCTTTGCGTTTGTGCCCGCTCCGCGTCCCCGGTCAGGGTCGGTTCCAGGGTCGCCCCGGGGATCGTCCTGATGGTCCCGGTGGACGACGGGGAGAAGACTGGCCGTATGACCTCAGCAGGAGACGTACGGGACATTCTCGGTCGGATCTCCACCGTCTGGCGCCTGGTCTACGGCGCGGAGAGCCGGCGACGGTTCGCCTGGTCCGTGGTTGCCGTGCCCCGTGCCCTGGCCGCGCTGCCCCGGGCCGTGCGCCGCCCCGGCCGGATCGGGGCACTGGCCCGCGCGCTGCTGGCGATCCCGGTCGCGGTCGCCTCGTCGGCGCTGACCGCCACCCTCGCCTTCCTGGTGCTGATCAACGTGCTGGCCTACCCGTTCCGGGGTTGGCTCGGGCTGCCCGGCCCGACAGACGACATCTGGGCCAGCCGGTACGCCGACTCCTGGGGCGGGCCGACCCTCGCCGGCGCCTGGGCCACCCACGCCGGGCTCCTGCTGCTGCTCGGCGTCCCGCTGGCGGCGTGGGCCGTCCGCGCCCTCACCGGGCTCCAGTGGCGGCTCACCGGCCACCCGGGCGGTGTCACCGGAGCGCCCGCACGCGGGCCGGTCGCCGCCGCACGCCGGCGAAGGGTTGGGGCAGCCGTCGGCTAGCGCTTGGGGCGCTGCTGGCGGCCCTGACCCATCCCGCCCTGGATCGCCTCCCACACGCTCCGCCCGGCCTGGCGCAGCGTCTCACCGGCCGACTGGGCTCCGGCACCC
>NZ_QGGF01000487.1 GCF_003857015.1 Micromonospora globispora
GTTCGGGGCGGCGTACGCCGTCGCCTCGCTCGGCTGCACCATCGGCCCCTTCCTGGCCGTGGTGGTCGCCGGTTTCCGGGCCGGCAGCCCAGCCGCCGGGGCGGGGCTCTTCGTCGCCTACGCGCTCGGCATGGGCCTGGTGGTGGGCGCGGCGGCGCTGGCCGTCGCGCTGGCCCGGGAGTCCCTGGTCCGGCGCACCCGCCGCGCCGCGCCGCTGCTCGGCCGGGTCGCCGGCCTGCTGCTGGTGCTGACCGGCGGCTACGTCGCCTGGTACGGCTGGTACGAGATCCGGCTCTTCTCCGGCGGCGGCGCGGCCGACCCGGTCATCGAGACCGCCGGCCGGCTGCAGAGCGCGGTCAGCGGATGGCTGGCCGGGCTCGGTCCGTGGACGGTCGGCGCGCTCGCCGCCGCACTGCTGGCGGTCGCGGTCGGTCTCACCGTGGCCCGCCGTCGTCGCACCACCACCACCCGCTGCACCGCGGAGCCCGAGCGGGTGGACGCGGCCTAACATCGCAGGGTGCCGCAGACCATCGAGATCCGGGTCGCCCCCTTCGCCGACCTGGACGCCCGCACCTTCCACGACCTGCTCCGGCTCCGGATCGACGTGTTCGTGGTGGAGCAGGCGTGCCCGTACCCGGAGCTGGACGGCCGGGACGTCGAACCGGGCACCCGGCACCTCTGGCTGACCCGGGACGGCGACGTCGTGGCGTACCTGCGGATCCTGGCCGATCCGGGGGGCGTCGCGCGGATCGGGCGGGTCGTGGTGGCGCCCGCGGCCCGGGGCGCCGGACTCGCCGGCCGGCTGATGACCGAGGCGCTCGCCCTGGTCGGTGACCGGCCGTGCGTGCTGGAGGCGCAGACCCACCTGGTTGACTTCTACGCCGGGCACGGCTTCACGGTCAGCGGCGCCGAGTACGTCGAGGACGGCATCCCGCACACCCCGATGCGCCGGGACAGGTGAGCCGGAGCGACCGCGTCAGAACGCCGGATTGACGACCACCGCACCCCCGACGACGTCCACGGTGCCCGAAACCTCGAGCGTCTCCGTGCGGTTGATCAGCGGCGCCCCGGTCGGCGAGGTACGGATCACCACCTCGATCTCCCCCGGCATCTCCGTGCGGAAGCCGAGCGGGTGCTCGATGCCGCCGGTTTCCTCCACCAGCACGGTCGGATAGCGGGTGATCCTGCGCGAAGCCCGGGCGGCCCGCAGCTGGGCCAGGGTCAGCGTCATCACGTCGGCCAGCCGACAGCGACCCGGGGCGTTCACCTCCCGGCTGGCCGCGCACGCGTCCAAGTGAACGCGGATCTGCCGGTCGATCTCCAGACGGGCGTCGGCCCGTACCCGGGTCGTCAGCTGCACCTCAGGACTGCTGCCGGCGAGCGCGGTGACCGGGTCGGCCTCGAAGAGCGGATGCTCGGCCAGGGCGACCTGGTAGGCGCCGGGGAAGACCACAAGGTCGCGGCCGGAGCGCCGGTACGGCGTGCCGGCGACGATCAGCACCCCGTCCCGGATACTGCTGGTCACCCCCAACCCGACAGGCCCGCCCAGCATCACCCAGCGGTCGCCGTACGGCCCACCCCGGCCCAGCCTCACCTCCCTCTGCCAGGCCCGGCCAGCCAGCTCGCCGTCCACCCGCACCAACGCCTCCTCCTCTTCCTTCTCCTCCCCCTCGCGGGGAAAGTGGGGCCTCGGTGCGGGAAGCCGGGTGAGCCGGATCCTGCTGGGTGGCGTGTAGCCGGGGCTTCTCAGGATGGCGTCCGTCAGGAGGGCGACGTCCTTGTCCACGGTGACGTCGGAGAAGAGAAGCATCCGGGCCGCGCCGGCGTCCCGGGCGGCGAGCGCCGCGTAAAAGTCGCGCACCACGGTTTCCGGCGACTGTCTTCCGGTCAACAGCACGATCGCGGTCACCACCACCAGGAGCAGGACCGAAGCGGCGGCCAGGTACCGCCGGCCACGGCGGCCGCGCAGCACGCCGACAAGGCGTCCCGGCGGGCGCCGGTGCGAGCCGGGGTCTCTGCCCGCCCCGGCGACGGGGGCGTGCGGGACGACGGGCGGGAAGGATGCGGCAGCGGAGCGATCCATGGCAGGTCCTCAGCGCGATCGGAAAGAGGGCGACGAAAAGGGAAGGGACCCGGGCGGTCAGGTGACGCCGACGAGGACGTGCTCGTCCCCGGCGGGAACGGTGACGTCGGCGGAGAGGGCGGCGTCGCGGCGCTCCGCGTCGAGGCGCGTCCGGCGTCGCAGGCACTCCCGCTGGGCCGGGTCGGTGAGGGCGCAGGTGGGCAACCGGACGAGCCCGACCCGATTCGCGTAGTCGCCGCCGTAGACCTGGGCGAAGTCCCAGTAGGAGACCCGCAGACGAACGGTGGCGGCAGCGGTCACGCCATCCGCGCAGGACAGCCGCAACAGCGCCCCGGAGACACCCGCCGCCTCCCGGGTCCGGTCATCCAGCACCTCCACGCGGACCGAGGTGGGACGCACGGACGAGACGCCCGTGAGAGTCACCGGCAGGTCACCCACTCTGGTCTCCACACCGGCGACGGGCACCCACGCGCTCGCCGGACGCGGCCGGTTGGTCCGCTCGATCCGGTACGGCACCATCTCGTCGGTCTCGGAGCGGACCGGGGTGCGCACCGGCGGTGGCGGGTGGACCGGTACTGCGCCGTCGGTCGACGAGGCCGTCGGGACGCCGGACCCGGCCGCCGCGGCGATGGGCGTGCGTGGTGTCGCCGCCACCAGCGCCAATGCCGGCGCGGCGGACGTTCCGCAACCCCCCACCACGCTGCTGACCACAATCACCGTCGTCGCCACCATGACCACCCCGGCCGCCCCCGCCGCGAGGCCCCGGCGAGACCTCGTCGTGAGGTGGCGAAGCAGCGGCGACTTCGCGGCGTGCCGGCCGGAATATCCCACCGAAGCTCCCCCGTTCGTCGATGGACCTCGACACTCTAGGGGCTGGTACCGGATCGCATGGTCCCGCCGATCACCCTGTCGGGTGGCTGCGCGGCTGACCGGCGTGTCGGAGTAACGGATCGAGCATCGATGGCGCTGTGCCCTCCGGTGAGATCATTCGGAGGGACTCAACTGTGAAACTAACGGGGATTCGCTGGAGCGGCCGGACGGCCGGTATCGGGGCCGCGATAGTGGCCACCGCCGTGGCCGGTACCGCGAGCCTGGTCGCGGTGGGCTTCAGCGACGACGTGGCGGAGTGGGCCGCGGGGGACGGGCCGGTCACCACCGCCCTGCACACCGTGAACTTCCCGGCCGCGAACGGCCGCGAGGTGACCATACCGAAGCGGGACACCGACCGCTTCGCCATGATCGGGGTGACCTGGACGAACCCCAAGCTCGACTTCAAGGGCACGATCTCTGTCCGGACCCACGCGATCGACGGCGACTGGTCGGGCTGGCGGCCGCTGGAGATCGACAACCACTTCGGGCCGGAATCCGGCACCGAGGCGACCGCCGGCAAGGTGCGGGGCGGCACGGATCCCCTCTGGGTCGGCCCATCCGACGGGGTGGAGGTGCGGGCCGCGACGGCTGGCGGCGCCACCAGCGACCGGCTGCCCGACGGCCTCCGCCTGGAACTGGTCGACCCGGGTCAGGCGAAGCGCCGCAAGGCGGGCGCCGCCGGCTTCGGCCAGACCCGGCCGGAACGCCTCCAGCCGGTCGCCGAGGTGCAGGCCCTGGAGCCGACCCCGACCGACCCGGCCCCGACCGACACCACCACGACCGCACCGGCGCCGACCGACACCGCCACGACGACGGCCCCGGCCGAGACCACCGCACCGGCGCCGACCGACACCGCCACGACGACGGCGCCGGC
>NZ_QGGF01000207.1 GCF_003857015.1 Micromonospora globispora
CCCGACGCTCGGTGCGCGGCGCCCGCCGGCCCGCGACGCCGATGGGCCCGGCGCTCGCGCCGGGCCCATCGCTGCTCGTCGGTACGGGGTCAGAAGGCGCCCGATCCGTTCGGGGTGCCCAGGCCGGTCGGCCCGTCCCAGCCGGTGCGGGCGGTGCACCACTGGGTGGTCGGGCAGCTGCCGTTGGAGCCGGAAGTGATGTCGAACAGCGAGCTGGCGTGGCTGTACGGGTAGTTGTTGTCGATCGAGGCGGTGTTGCCGGCCAGCGCGTAGACCCCGGCGATCACCGGAGCCGAGACGCTGGTGCCGCCGAACACCAGCCACCCGGAGAGGCCCTGGTAGGCCGTGCTGTCGTACACCGCGACGCCGGTGTTCGGGTCGGCCACGGCGGACACGTCCGCGACCGCCCGCTTGGCGCAGCCGGTGCCCACCGAGGCCTGGCCGGAGAGCGCCGTGTTGTACGCCGAGCAGCCGCTGCCCGCGCCGCTCCACACCGTCTCGTTCCAGCCCCGGGTGTTGCTCGAACGCGTCAGCGAGGTGCCGCCGACCGCGGTGACGTAGTGCGACGAGGCGGGGTACTCGACGCCGTAGCCGTTGTCACCGGAGCTGACCGTGATGGCGATGCCGGGGTGGTTGTAGTACGAGCCGTAGTTGGCGTCGGAGGCGTCGGAGCCGCCGTAGCTGTTGCTGATCACGTTGGCGCCGAGCTTTGCGGCCTCGTTCTCCGCCGCGCCGAGGTTGGCGAACGAGTTCGTCTTCGCCTCGACCAGCAGGATCTTGCAGTTGGGGCAGATCGCGGACGCCATGTCGAGGTCCAGCGAGATCTCCTGGGCCCAGCCGCCGTCCTTGCGCGGGTAGGTCGTGCCGCCGTTCTGGTCGACCTTGCGGAAGCAGCCGTTGGCGGTGGTGCACGGCGGCAGGCCGTACTGGCTGCGGTAGACGCCGAGATCGGATTCGGCGGTCGGGTCGTCGAACGCGTCGACGATCGCGATCGTCTGACCGGAGCCCGCCGTCGAGGACGGCAGCTTGTACGCGGACTGGAGGTCGGCCGGCCCGTAGCCGGACGGGGTGGCGTTGGGGGTGACGCCGCCCTTCAGGGGGGTGAGGTCCGTACGCACGACGGCGTGGCAGGACGCCGTCCCGGCCACCGGGGCGGCGCACGAGTGCATGGTGGCGTGGGCGGCGCCGATGGTGGGCTGGGCCTGGGCGGGATTGGCGACGGTCAGCCAGGACGTGGCGGCGGTGGCCGCGACGGCGAGGCCGGCCATGCGACGGGTGATGCGCATGTGGCTCTCCAATGGGGGAGGAAGGAGGAGCTGACCTGCGCGGAAGCCTAGACCCGTTGCTTGGGGCAAGCAATAGGGATCGGTCTATTAGGGGCATGATTCGGGTGCCCTCGGCGTTGCACCCGGAGGGTCCTCGGGCGGCTGTCAGCTGTGTCGCCCATCACCGCCCGACCGGCCTTCACCAGCGGGGCCGGACCGGCCGGGGAATGCCCGCGTACGCTAGGAAGCTGACCAGCAGCAGGGGTGGCCCCTCCAGGCACCGGCAGACCGAAGATCACCGCGGTCTCACCGCGACGATCATCGCGGCGACCAGGTGGATCGGCAGGGACGGCCCGCCCCACCTCGGCAGGTCGGCATCCGCTCCCCCTCGACCGGGGGATCGGCGTGCCAGCCGCCGAAACGGTCGGAACAGCAGTTTCGGCAGAGATCCGGGCGCGCCCGGGGGTGACCCCGGCCCGTGTCCCGGCAACCGCAGACAGGAGTATGGAGGGTATGCAGCTACGCACCGACCTCCGCAACGTCGCCATCATCGCCCACGTCGACCACGGCAAGACGACCCTGGTCGACGCCATGTTGCGGCAGGCCGGCGCCTACGGCGCCCGTGGTGAGGTAACCGAGCGGGTCATGGACTCGATGGACCTCGAACGGGAAAAGGGCATCACCATCCTCGCCAAGAACACCGGCGTGCGGTACATGCCGGCGGACGGGTCCGACCCGGTGACGATCAACATCATCGACACCCCCGGCCACGCCGACTTCGGCGGTGAGGTCGAGCGCGGCCTGACCATGGTCGACGGCGTCGTGCTGCTGGTCGACGCCAGCGAGGGTCCCCTGCCGCAGACCCGGTTCGTGCTCCGCAAGGCTCTCAAGGCCCGGCTGCCGATCATCCTGGTGATCAACAAGGTGGACCGCCCCGACGCCCGGATCAAGGAGGTCGTGGACGACACCTACGAGCTCTTCCTCGACCTGGACGCCGACGAGGAGCAGATCGACTTCCCGATCATCTACGCCTGCGCCCGCGACGGCATCGCCTCGCTGACCCAGCCCGCCGACGGCTCGGTCCCCGACGACAGCCACAGCCTGGAGCCGCTGTTCCGGACCCTGCTGGACACCATCCCGCCGCCCGCGTACGAGGAGGAGGCGCCGCTGCAGGCGCACGTCACCAACCTCGACGCCTCGCCGTTCCTCGGCCGGCTCGCGCTGTGCCGGGTCCGCCAGGGCACCATCCGCAAGGGCGAGACGGTGGCCTGGTGCCGCACCGACGGCAGCACCCAGCGGGTGCGCATCTCCGAGCTGCTGATGACCGAGGGCCTGGAGCGCAAGCCGGCCGACTCGGCCGGTCCGGGCGACATCATCGCGGTCGCCGGCATCCCGGAGATCATGATCGGTGAGACCCTGGCCGACGCGGAGAACCCGAAGCCGCTGCCGCTGATCACCGTCGACGAGCCGGCCATCTCGATGACCATCGGCACCAACACCTCGCCGCTGGTCGGCCGGGTCAAGGGCGCCAAGGTCACCGCCCGGATGGTCAAGGACCGGCTCGACAAGGAGTTGGTCGGCAACGTGTCGCTGCGGGTCCTGCCGACCGAGCGGCCGGACGCCTGGGAGGTGCAGGGCCGCGGTGAGCTGGCCCTGGCGATCCTGGTCGAGCAGATGCGGCGCGAGTCGTACGAGCTGACCGTCGGCAAGCCGCAGGTGGTCACCCGGGAGATCGACGGCAAGATCTGCGAGCCGGTCGAGCGGCTGACCATTGACGCCCCGGAGGAGTACCTGGGCGCGATCACTCAGCTGCTGGCGACCCGCAAGGGCCGGATGGAGCAGCTGGTCAACCACGGCACCGGCTGGATCCGGATGGAGTGGCTGGTTCCGGCGCGGGGCCTGATCGGCTTCCGCACCGAGTTCCTCACCGACACCCGCGGCACCGGCATCCTGCACCACGTCTTCGAGTCCTACGAGCCGTGGTTCGGCGAGCTGCGGACCCGGCAGAACGGCTCGCTGGTCGCCGACCGGGCGGGCGCGGTCACCTCGTTCGCCATGATCAACCTCCAGGAGCGCGGCCAGCTCTTCGTCGAGCCGACCACCGAGGTGTACGAGGGCATGATCGTCGGGGAGAACTCCCGCTCCGACGACATGGACGTCAACATCACCAAGGAGAAGAAGCTCACCAACATGCGGGCGTCGACCTCCGACGAGACCGAGAAGCTGATCCCGCCGCGCAAGCTGTCGCTGGAGCAGGCCCTCGAGTTCTGCCGCGAGGACGAGTGCGTCGAGGTGACCCCGGCCGCGGTCCGCATCCGCAAGGTGGTCCTCGACCAGACGCAGCGGGGCCGGATGGCCGCCCGCCGCAAGCACGCCGGCTGACCTTCCCAGCCCGAACCGGAGCCCCGGACCGCCCCAGGCGGCCCGGGGCTCCGCCGTCTCCCCTTCCCGCGCCCGCCCGCTCAACCTGGGTTGATCATGGAGTTGACGGCGATGTCGATCTTCAAAACCGCCGTCAACCCCATGATCGACAGGCCCTGGGGGGGCGGGAGCGG
>NZ_QGGF01000002.1 GCF_003857015.1 Micromonospora globispora
GTCCCAGGGCGAGCGGACGGCGCCGGGCGGCCGACGCGGCGCCGCCGCCCAGCCACCCGGCCGCCGCGAGAACCGCGATCACGAGATCGGCCGCGAGCAGCGAGCCGACGCTCATGCCGGCTCCCCTTCCCGGACGGTCACCTGGGTGGCCCCGGCCGGCGCCGGGCCGGCCAGCTTTCGCGCGGCCCGGAGGACATTGACCACGACGTGCACCGCGATGATTCCGTTGAGCGCGTGCAGCCCGGCGATGGTCAGGCCGAACGGAGTACTGGCGCCCGCAGCGTCGGTGGACGCGTTCGCGAGCATGGCGAGGAGCGCCTGCAGGACGACGAGACCGAGCGGCAGGACCGCCAGCCCGATGAGCCGGCCCGGCGCCTTCGCCAGGACGGCGAACAGGATGGTCAGCAGGGTGAGAACGGGGATGACCGCCATCCCGTTGACGCTGTGCAGGGCATATGCGCCCTCGCCTGCGGGTTTCGTGAACGCGCCCACGGCGGCGAAGACGAACTGCAGGGCGAACGAGGCGAGCAACAGAGCGCTGACGATGACCAGGGCCTTGCGCATGGTGACCTCCTAGAGCTGAGCCGGGGACAGTGCCCGGGCGACGTGATCGGTCGCCGTGATCGCCCCGTACGCGACCAGCCGCACGAGGTCGGCGTCGGCCGGATGGGAAAGCCGCCAGAGGGCGACGTCGCCCGCGCTGATCGCGCCGGGCGCGAACGCTGCCAGCAGTGCGATCCGCGTCCCGACGCGGTCTGTGCCGGGCACGTCCCGGACCAGATCGACGGCCCAGTCGGCGGGGCGGGCCGGGTGTCGTCCGTCCTCCCAGCGCACGGTGGCCGTGACCGTCTGGCGGGCCACGTCGCCAAGGAGGTCTCCGCCTTGCATGGCGGCCTTCCTCAACGAGGCGTACGCGACGCCGACCGGGCTTTCCCCGGCCCAACCCGGTGGCGCCGTCGTGCCGGCGCCGAGGAGCGGGAGGCTGCGGCCGGGCTCCCTCGGCTCCCGGGCCGTGCTTGCGTAGAGCCGGCCCCCGACGGACCGCACCATCGGGGACCGCTGCAGGCCCCCGGGCAGCAGATCCGGGTCGAGCAGCGCCGAGACACCCCGGTTGATGAAGTGGAAGGCGAGCAGGGTGCCGGTGAGCTCAGGGCCGTACGGGCTGGACCAGGCGGCGGCTCGGGGGGTGCGGCTGGCCTCGGCCCAGCCGGCGAGCTCGGCGTGCCTCGGCTCCGGTGGCGTCCCGCCCCGGGCGATGACCTCGGCCAGCTCGTGCTCGCCGAGCGCGTGCAGCAGCATCACGTGGGCGTCGACGCAGAACCGGCAGCGGTTGGCCCGGGACACCGCCGACGCGACGAGCTCCCGGTCGACCCGGGACGCGTCCCCGGCGAGCAGGGCCTCGCGCATCAGCGCCCAGGTCGCGGCCAGCACTTCCGGCACGGCCGAGAGCGCCTGGAAGGTGGGCACCGGCCCGAGGAACTCGTCCCGGAGCTGCCGGTAGACCTCCGCGGTGAGACCGGTCGCTGCTGACGCCTTCGCGGGGGTGAAGAAGCGGTATGTCATGGGCTCGATGCTTGTCGCGGCGGGCCGGGAAAGCGTCGTGCCGTCGCAGGCACTTGGCCGGCCGCCGATACCGCGCCCGCAGTACGCCTCATCTACCGCAGGCGCGGGATGTTCCCTGACGACGGCCGTTCTAGAGTGCGATCATGCGCCCGGATCTGCCCTACGCCCTCGGCGGCGTCGCCCTCGGCGTCCTCCTGCTCGGCAACGCCGCGCTCGCGCCGGATGCCGGTCCGGTGCGAGCGATCGACGTCGCCCTGGTCCTGGTCATGGCGGCGGCCCTGGCGGTGTGCCGGCGGTACCCGGTGGTGGCCTTGATCGCGGTGACCGCCGCCATGCTGGCCGTCCACGTCCGGGCACACCCCGGGGTGTCCGCCGCGTTCCCTGTCCTCGGCGCGGTCTACGTCGTCGCCTGGCGGGGGCGCCGATCGGCCGCAGCCCTGGCCAGCCTCGTCTTCCTCGGTGGGTTCCTGGCCCGCGACATCTCGGTCGCGCCCGTCGACCGGCCCGGCCAGCTGATCGTCGAGCGGACCGCCCTGCTGCTGGGCTGGTTCGTGGCGGCCAACATCGCCGGGCTCGTCGCGCGGCAGCGCCGTGCGTACCTGGAACAGGTCGAGCAGCGGGCGATCGAGGCCGAACGCACCCGTGAGGAGATGGCGTTGCGCCGCGCCGGGGAGGAGCGCCTGCGCATCGCCCGGGATCTGCACGACTCGCTGACCCCACAACATCTCCGTGATCAAGGTGCAGGCCGGGATCGCCGTGCACCTGGCCCGCAAGCACGGCGAGGAACCGACGGCCGCGCTGCTGGCGATCCAGGAGGCCAGCGGCGCCGCGATGCGGGAACTGCGCGCGACGCTGGATGTCCTGCGCTCACCCTCCGACGCGGACTGCGTCGGGCTGGCCCGGGTGGGCGAGCTCGCCGAGCGGACCCGGGCGGCCGGCGTACCGGTGCAGGTGACCGTCACCGGTCAGCCCCGGGACCTGCCCGCCGAGGTCGACCAGGCCGGGTATCGCGTCGTCCAGGAGGCCCTGACCAACGTCGCCCGCCACGCCGGCCCCGCCACCGCCCAGATCCACGTCGAGTACGCCCCGGCACAGCTGACCGTCTCGGTGACCGACGACGGCCAGGCGTCACCGGACCGGCCGGTGACACCGGGTGTGGGCCTGCGCGGCATGGGGGAACGGGTCACCGGGCTGGGCGGCTCGCTGAACGCCGCCCCGCACGACGGCGGCGGGTTCGCCGTGCGGGCCAGGTTCCCGCTGGACGGTCCGGCGTGACCGAGCGCTTGCGCGAGGTCCAACCAGCTCAGTCCGCCACGGATCGTGGCGGCTCCGACCGCAGGGAGGAGCCGGCATGATCCGGGTCCTGCTCGCCGACGACCAGGCCCTGATGCGGGCCGGATTCCGGGCCCTGCTCGACGCCGAGGACGACCTGGAAGTCGTCGGCGAGGCGGCCGACGGCGCTTCGGCCGTCCAGCTGTCGCGACGCCTGCGGCCGGACGTCGTGCTGATGGACGTGCAGATGCCGGGACTCGACGGCATCGAAGCCACCCGGCGCATCGCCGCCGATCCCGACCTCGCCGCGGCCCGCGTCCTCATCCTCACCAACTACGGGCTCGACTCCTACGTCTTCGCCGCACTCCGCGCCGGCGCCAGCGGGTTCCTCCTCAAGGACGCCGACCCCGCCGACCTGCTGCAGGCCATCACCGTCGTGGCTCGCGGCGACGCCCTGCTCGCCCCGGCGGTCACGCGTACGCTCATCAGCGAGTTCGTCACCGGCCCGCCGCCGGCCGACCCGGCGGCCGGACGCGACGTCCTGACCGCTCGCGAACAGGAGATCGTCGAGCTCGTCGCCCGGGGGCTGAGCAACGACGAGATCGCCGAGCGCATGGTGATCAGTCCGTTGACCGCCAAGACACACGTCAACCGGGCGATGATGAAGCTGCACTGCCGCGACCGTGCCCAGCTGGTCGTGTGGGCGTACGAGTCGGGGCTGATCACGCCGCGTCGCCGGTGACACCACACCGCCGTGCGCGGACGACAACGCCCGCGGTGGCGCTGCCCGGCCCGCGCGTGCGGGCCGGCCGGGCAAGCGGCTGGTCCAGCTGTGCGCCGACAAGGCCTGAGCACCCGGAGGTACGGAGGCTACGCATCGGGTGCGGTGCGACCGCTGCAGCCCAGTGGTCGGCGCTGCCGGCCCCGCGCCGACCACGACGGCCCCGGCGCCGCCGGC
>NZ_QGGF01000245.1 GCF_003857015.1 Micromonospora globispora
TACGGAGACCCCGCCCGCTGCGCCGCAGGCCCCTGCCATGCCGCAGGCCGGCATGCCGCCCGCCGCGCCGCCGGTGGTCAGCCGGCCGGTCCCCGCGCCGATGGCGAGCCGGCCGCAGCCGCCGCAGACGCCACAGCAGGCCGGGAACCGCCAGCGGTACGCGGACGAGACGATGGAGCTGCCGATCTTCCGGGAGCTCGAGTCGAACTGGTTCCGCACCCGCCGACCGGGTCCGGAGGAGGCGGCCGCCGCGCAGGCCGGGGCGGCGAACGGTGCCGAGACCCAGCAGTTCACCAAGGTCGACGCCACCGGTCGGGCCGTCCAGCAGACACCACCCGGGACGACAGGTAACGCACCGATGGCACACACCCCGACGGCCGGCGGAGCGCCGCGCGACAACGGGCCGACGACGAACGGCGGCGTCCGCCCCGGTTACGGCGGGGCCCTGCCCACCCGGCAGCCCTCGAAGCAGACCGGCGGCTGGCAGAGCGCGGCCGACGACGGCTGGCGTGCCGCCTCCGCGGCCACCGAGGTGCCGGTGGCGGAGACCACCCAGAAGGGGCTGCCCAAGCGCGTGCCGATGGCACAGCTGGTCCCCGGTGGTGTGGAGAAGCCGTCCGCCTCGGTGCAGCGGCGGACACCGGAGGGCGTTCGCGGTCTTCTCTCGGCCTACCATCGGGGCGTACAGCGGGGGCGTAACCACCCGAACGACAACTCGACCAGCCCGGAGGCGACTCCGGGCGGGCAGCAGTCCTCGCAGTCTGGCTCAGGCCCGGTGGCCGGGAGCGGGCAGAAGGAGCAATAAGGATGACAACTACGCAGGATCTCGGTTGGCTGCTCGCCAACTTCGCCGATCGGGTGCCCGGTGTGGCGCACGCGATCGCCGTCTCCGCGGACGGCCTGCTCCTCGCGTCGTCTCGTGACCTTCCGCGGGACCGGGCCGACCAGCTGGCCGCCATCTCCTCCGGGCTGGTCAGCCTGACCCAGGGCGCCGCCCGCTGCTTCGAGGGCGGCGCGGTACTGCAGACGGTCGTCGAGATGGACAACGGCTTCCTGTTCCTGATGTCCATCTCGGACGGCTCGTCGTTCGCGGTCCTCGCCGCGCGCAGCTGCGACGTCGGGCAGGTCGGTTACGAGATGGCCCTGCTCGTCGACCGGGTGGGCGACGCTCTGACCCCGCAGCCGCGTACGGCTGTCGGGATGATGGGCTGATCGACGCGCTGACCGGTGGGTCAGGGGCGGCAACAACTACGACAACGACGAGTTCCACCGGGGCGAGCCGGTGCCGGGTACGAAGGAGGTGAGCGGCGATATGGCAGATCGTGACGAACCGACCGGGGCGCTGGTCCGTCCATACGCCGTGACCCGTGGTCGTACCCGTCCCCGGCTGGACATCGCGCTGGAGGCGCTCGTCGAGACGACGGTGCGCGGTCGGGCCGCTGCCAGTGGATCTGGCGGCGGCGGCCGTGAACACCAGTACATCGCCGCGCTGTGTGACGGACGCGTGCAGTCACTCGCCGAGATCGCGGCGCGGATGCAGCTTCCGCTCGGCGTGGCCCGGGTGCTCATCGCCGACATGGCGACGGACGGCCTGGTCGCGGTCCACGAGCCGACCATCCTGGACGACTCCGACGACGCGGTGGGCACTGAACTGCTGGAGAGGGTGCTGAGTGGACTTCGCAGGCTCTGACATGTCGCACCGGCCGCCGGCCCCGAGCGGGCGCGTGACGTCGGCGAAGATCGTTATCGCCGGTGGATTCGGCGTCGGCAAGACGACGCTGGTCGGCTCGGTCTCGGAGATCACGCCGCTGACCACCGAGGCGATCATGACCTCCGCCGGCGTGGGCGTCGACGACACCCGGCAGGTGCCGGGCAAGACGACCACCACGGTGGCGATGGACTTCGGTCGTATCTCGATCGATCGCGACCTGATCCTGTACCTGTTCGGTACGCCGGGTCAGACGCGGTTCTGGTTCATGTGGGATGAACTGGTCCGGGGTGCCATCGGCGCCGTGGTGCTGGTGGACACCCGCCGACTGGCCGACTGCTTCGCCGCGATCGACTTCTTCGAGCACCGGCGGCTGCCGTACCTGGTGGCCATCAACTGCTTCGACGGGATGCAGTACCACGACCCGCAGGACGTCCGGGACGCATTGGCGATCTCCAGCGACGTGCCGGTTGTGGCCTGCGACGCGCGCAACCGCGAGTCGACGAAGCACGTGCTGATCTCGCTGGTCGAGTACGTGCTGACCATGCGGCGGTCGCGGGCGGTCGCCCCCGCCTGATCGGCGACTTCAGCGCCCGGTGACAGCCTCGGCGGTCACCGGGCGCTTCTCGCTGTCCGGTGAACGGTTGAGCCGGCCACCGACAGGTCCGGAGCGGACCGGCTGGATCGGACGGCCAGGCGGATGAGGCGTCCCGGTTCACCCAACACGCCGAGCGAGTCCCGCTCCGTGCCGCCCTGCCAGCCGCAGCCGTCCACGGTCGACGCTGCTGGTCACCCGAGCCTCAGTGGCGTGCAGGTGCAGCGCGTCGCAAGCGGACGGGGCGGAGCCGCTGAAGCCGCCGCACCGCTGGCGGTAGCCTGGCGGCCACCTCGACAGCGACGTGGCCGACGGCGCGCGGCCGGCAGCCCGCAGGGGGAGGCGGTGGCGGAACGGTCAGGAGCGGTAGCCGGCGGAGCGGTACTCGTACTCCCGGTCGTCGTCCCGGTCGCCCGTGTCGCGGCTGAAGTCCCAGCCGCCGGCCGCTTCCCGGCCCGGACGGCCGCCGACTGCGAACCCGCCGATCTCCTGACCACGACGCCAGCCGCGGAAGTAGCCGGTGGTGTTCTCGGCGAGGCTGGCCGCGTTCCGGACGATCCGCAGTGGACGCTCCTCGCGCAGCGGCGAGCCGGGCACCAGGTTGGCCTGGGGCACCCGCTTCGGCAGACCGGCCGAGGTCTCGTCGCCCACCGCCGGGCGGGCGGCCTGCTCGGCGGCCTGCCAGCCGGTGTCCGCAGTGGTCGCCCAGTCCAGCTCGGCCTCGTCGCCGTGCCCGACGAACCAGGCGGACTTGGCGGCGGCGAAGATCAGCAGGTCGCCGTCGCCCTCGTCGGAGACCGGCGGGGGCCGGTGCTCCTTCGGCGCGGGCCGTCGTTCCGCCGGAGCCGGGAGGTCGGCGCGGGGGGCCGGCCGGCCATTGCGGGCGGCCTCCTCCCGATCGACCAGCCGCAGCGGCGGATTGTCCAGACCCGGGTCGGTCGGCGGGTTCCCGCCGTCCCGGAGCGCCCGGTCGGCCAGCGGCGGCGGCTCGACCAGCCGCAGCATCGGTGGCTCCTGGGGCAGATCGTCGGCGAGCCACGGCGGGGTGACCCGACCCGGGTCGCTCGGTGCGTCGATGTTCCGGCCACGGTCGCCGTACCCGTAGGCGGCTGGCGCCTCGGGGGCCCGTTCGTCCTGGTCGTCGCTGCCGTTGACCAGCGGCCAGTTGGCCCGGGAGCCCGGGGGAGCGGACTCCTGGCCGGGGCGCGGCGTCGGCACGGGGATGCTCAGGTCCGTCGCGCTGAAGCCGCCGGTCGGTGGCTCCTGCTGCGGCGTGGTCTTGGGCCGGGGCGGGATGACCGTCCGCTGCCGCTCGGCGCGGGCGCTGTTGATCGCCGCCGTGGTCAGCGTGGGGCGGAACGGCTCGCCGGCCTCGGCCGGCGGCACGTTGCCCCGCTGGGCCGGAGCGATCGGGGTGATCCCGGGTGGCGGCGGGGGCGGCGCGGACACCGGACGGTTGGTGGG